>CAYPKX010000238.1:0-3614 GCA_964411395.1 uncultured Eubacteriales bacterium
CGAGCCGCGGCTGAACGAAAGAGAAATCAAATCCTGAATATCCCATGAAGACGTATCTCGATGTGGCGGTGATCGGAGGCGGGCCGGCCGGCCTGCAGACCGCCCGTCTCCTGGCCCGAAGCGGCGCGGACGTCGCTGTTTTCGAAAAAAAACCGGAAATCGGATTGAATGTCGTCTGCACCGGATTTGTCAGCCGGGAAGTCTTTTCGGAATTCAACTTGCCTTATGAAACGCTCGGCCCTGAATTTCAGGAAGCCCGGTTCGTCTCTTCGACCGGACAAACGCTCCATTACCGGCATCCGGTTCCTTTTGCGGCCGTCGTCGACCGCAGACGTTTCGACCGGACCCTGGCCAAGCTGGCGGAGGAAGCCGGGGCGAACGTCGAGACGGGAACGACCGTCCGGGATGTCGAAACAACCGAGGATGGAGTCCTTCTCGAGACCGTAAACGGCGACCGGTTCATCCGCCGTCGGGCCCGGATGGCCGTTCTGGCCACGGGAATAGACCGGCGCCTGCAGGCCAGGTTGAATTTGACCGCGCCGAAACGATCCGTCCAGGGAGCTCAAGCCGAAATCCGCCTCCCCGGCGATCCGTTCCCGACGATCTATGCCGGCCCGCCGACGGCTCCCGGGGGATTTGCCTGGGCGGTCCCCGCCGGCGAAGGCTTGAGGCGGATCGGATTGATAACCGACGAGCGGCCTCGGGAGGCCTTCGCCGCGTTCATCGGCCGGCATCACCCCGGTTTGACCTTCGAAGGAGCCGCGCGGCCGCTCGAATTCAAACCGATTTACCAGGGGATGGCCAGGTCGACCGTGGCCGATCGAGTCCTCTCGGTCGGCGAAGCCGCCGGCCAGGTCAAGACCACGACCGGGGGAGGGATCTATTTCGGACTCTGGGGAGCCGGGATCGCGGCCGAGGTGATCCGGACGTCTCTGGCCGCCGACGACCTCAGCGCCTCCGCCCTGGCCGCCTATGAGCGGCGCTGGAAAACCGCCCTCCGCCGCGAAATCTCCCTGGGATTATATGTCCGAAAGCTCTATTCCTGGATGAGCGAGTCTCAATTCGAGGCCCTCTTCACCCTGGCTCAAACCGACGGTCTCATCCCCCTGCTCCAAAGAGAAGGCAACTTCGATTGGCAGAGCGGCGTGCTGCTTTCCCTCTTCCGCAAAGCCGCCGTCGCCGATATCTTTCGGGCCTTTGCCCGGAAACCCGCCTTTCTCGACCGTCTCTTGAATTGACCGCCGGGATGTCCGGACCAACCGCCATGCGCCGCTTGATCGCCGCCGTTTTTTCAAGCCTGATTCTTACGGCCGGGACGCTTGCGGCCCAGAGCTATCAAAGCTTTGCCGACGATTACCAGAGAATCCTCAGTCAGACGCGCTGGAAACTGGGGCCCTTCCGGATTTATCCGACGATCGCCGTTCGGGATGTGGGATTTGACGACAATCTGTATTTTGGCAGCGACGACAGGGAGCCGAAAAAAGACTTTACGGCGACCCTTTCGCCTGAAGCCCGGATATACTGGCCGCTCCGCAATTTCCTGATCCTCTATTTCCGGGAGAATCCCGAATACGCTTATTATCAGAAGGAGTCGTACCAGCGGTCGTTCACCAACAGCTACGGGGCCGGATTCCGCTCCCTCCTTCTGCGCCGCTTCGTGCTTTCCGGGGAAGCCAACGACAACCGCCACCGCCGCCGGATTTCCTCGGAATTTCAGATTCCGGCCACGGACCGGGTGAGAAGCCTCCAGGCCGGGCTGGCCTTCGAGACCGCCCGGAAAACTTCGATCGCCGTTTCCGGCGCCGTTCGAAAGATCACGTACGATGAGATCATGATCCTGCCGGACGAAGCTCCGGTAGCCCGGCTTCTCGACCGGGAAGAGCGGGAGATCGCCGCCGAATTCTACTATCAGCTTTTCACCGACGGATTCCTGTTCCTCCGCGGCGAAGTCCAGCAATACAAGTTTGTCGACGCCTCCGCCGTCTGGCGCGACGCCGAAGCCTCCTCGCTCCGGGCCGGCCTGCGCTTCCCGCTGCTCGGCCGGATTCGCGGGCTCCTCAACCTCGGCTACAAAACGTTCGATCCCAAGACGGAAGGCGAGCCTGCGTTTCGCGGACTGGTGGGAAACACGGGGCTCGAATGGCGTACGGGCCGGTTCGGATTGCGCCTCCAATTCTCCCGGGATCTTGTTTTTTCGACCTATGCCTGGATCTTTTATTACCTCGAGGACTCGGCCCGGTTGGGCGGCTCGGTTTACGTGACCCCGTTTTTGAAAATCGACTACGATTTTTCCCGGGGACGGGCGGACTATTCTTCGAGTCCGATCCGTCCGGGGGAGGAGAGCGGCGGATCTTCCGGCGACCGCCGGGACCAACATCGGCTGCATTCCCTCGGTTTGATCTTCCGCATTTTCCGGACGGCGGGAATCGGACTTTCCTGGAATGCGGAGCGCTGGACCTCGGGCTTCTCGAATTTCGACCGGACCCGCAATTTCTTCGGTCTCGTTTTCCAGCAGAGCTTTTAACCGGCCGGCCGGTTAAAAAACCCGACGAAATCCTGCGTTTTACGGCCGGGACGTGCTAAAATCCGGGAGGACCGCTTTCGGCCAGCCGCGAGGATCCTCCGCAGCCGCTCGTCCTCTTCGAAGGCCGGTCGGCCCATGGAGCTTGACATGAAAAAATGGATTCCCGTTGCGGTTATGGCGGCCCTCGTCACCGGCCTGGCCCCGATCCAGGCCCAGGATCCGGCGGCCCTTTCTCCCGACAGTTTCGTCATCCCGTACCGAATCGGCCCCAAGGACCTTCTGGAAATCAAGGTCCGCGAGGACGTCAAAATGAACGCCGAGGTCCGGGTGACCGAGCAGGGCAAGATCAACCTGGCCATCATCAACGAAGTGTATGTCGAAGGCCTGACGGCGACAGACCTGGAAAAAAAGCTGGCCGAGCTTTATTCGCCGTTCATCCGCGATCCCCATGTGTCCGTGGTCATCAAAGAACGCCAGAGCAAACAGGTCTCGCTTCTGGGCGCGGTGACCAAGCCGGGATTCGTGCCGCTCATCGGCCGGATGACCCTCCTGGAGGCGATCACAACGGCCGGCGGATTGACCAAGGAAGCCGCCCGGGAGATCGTGATCATCCGGACCTTCCCCGACGGGACGACCAACAACCTGAAAATCCCGATCGACGATCTCATGATCAAAGGCGATCCGAAGTACAACCTGCCCCTGGAGCCGGGAGACTCGGTCATCGTTCAGATCGACCGGACGGTTCAGATTTACATCTACGGCCAGGTGAAGATGCCCGGCGCCTTGAACGTCCTTCAATCCCGGATCCCGACGCTCACCCAGGCCATTGCCCAGGCCCAGGGATTCACCGAGCGGGCGGCCAAGAGGAAAGTGGTCGTGACCCGGAAAGACGCCGACGGCAAGGAAAAAACGTTCGAGATCAATGTCGCCCGCATCCAAGGCAACAAAGATCCGGATTTCCAGCTGAAAGAAGGAGACACCGTCTTCATCCCCGAAACGATCTTCTGATCGTTCGATCATCATCCGGATTAGCCGCCGGGGCTGAAAAGGCTGCTCCCGTTCCCGCCGCCCCTCACCCTCAAGGGGGAGG
>CAYPKX010000239.1:0-3585 GCA_964411395.1 uncultured Eubacteriales bacterium
CCACATCAACCAGTACACGACCTGGAAGGAAGGGACCAAATGGCCGTACGCCCTGACCAAGGGCGACACCGGCTTCAGCATTCCCCAGGTCGCCCATACCTACGCCTACCACCACGGGATGTTCGGCTATATGAATGAAAATCAGGTCGCCATCTCGGAGTCGACTCTGGGAACCGTCCGCAAGCTGGTCAACAACACTCCCTCGGCCAAAATCGACCTGACCATGCTGTCGCTTCTCGGGATGGAACGGTCCCGGACGGCCCGCGAATGCATTCAGATCATGGGCGAGCTGGCCGAAAAATACGGCTACGGCTTCAACGACGACGGCGAAATGTTCGCCGTCTCCGACCCGAACGAAGTCTGGATTTTTGAAATCATGCCGGCCGGCCCGCTCTGGTCCCCCGAAACGGGCAAACCGGGCGCCGTCTGGTGCGCCCAGCGGGTTCCCGACGACCATGTTTCGGTCTGCCCCAACGAATCCCGGATCGGCGAGGTCAACCTGGCCGACAAGGAACAATTCATGGGCTCGGCCCACATGGTCGCTTTCGCCGTTGAACAGAAGCTCTATGACCCGGCCTCGGGCAAACCCTTCAACTGGAAGCGGGCGTATTCTCCGGCCGAAGGCAGCGCCCTGAGCTCGGGCGGCCGCCGCTCGCGGTTGTGGCGTTTTTTCGACCTCGTTGCTCCGTCGCTGAAGCTCAAGGCCGAAACGCCCAACATGGATCTGCCGTTCTCCGTCAAACCGGACAAGAAAATCTCCCTCCAGGACGTCATGAACCTGACCCGGGACAAGAGCTACGGCACGATTTTCGACCCCGTCCAGGGGATCCGGGGCGGCCCGTTCAAGAATCCCAACTACTATGCCGGGACCCGGAAAATCTCCGTGGCCAACGTCGAATACACCTCCCTGGTCCAGTGCCGGAGCGGCCTTCCCAATCCGATCGGCGGGATCCTGTGGGTGGCCTTCGGCGATCAGGCGACATCCGTCTACATGCCCCTTTATGCCGGGATGAAGGCCATCCCGAAGTCCTTCATGGTCGGCGATCACTTCGAGTTCAACCGGGCTTCGGCCCGCTGGGCGATGGACTATGTCGACTACCATACCCAGGTGGTCTACAGCGAAGCGATCAAGGACGTCCGGAAGGCTCAGCTCGAGCACGAAGGGGCGGCCGTTCAGGCCGTTCCTGAAATCGACAAAGCGGCTCTGGAGCTGTACGCCAAGAGCCCGGCCAAGGCGGCCGAATATCTGACCAAGACCTGCATCGCCCAGGCCGACAAGATCGTCGCCGCCTGGTGGGAACTCGGCGACAAGCTCCTGGTCAAGTACAACCACTTCGGCTTTTATAACTCGGAAAGCCGCCGCCGGGACCGGGTCCAGTTGTATGACGCGACCTGGAACAAGGCCGTCAAGATGGTCGACACCTGGCTCGAAAAATAAGATAATAGAGCCCGAATCGAACGGAAGGAGAACGCCATGAGAAAAACCTTCGCCATTCTTTTCGCCCTGGCGGGCATCGCCCTCTGGGCCGCCGCCCAGGGCGGTCAAGTCAAAGCGTCCCTGCCCGTCCTGACCACCTCGGCCGGACAGAGCAACGACGTCAATACCGTCAACATCGTCATGGAAGAAGCCGAAATCAAGTACGATTACTGCGACGTCCCGTCCGTCGAGATGCTCCAGGCGGGCGTGGGACTGGCCGGGAAGGAATCCGGCGACGGCTTCCACGTCGAAAGCACGACGGATACGGCCAAGTTCCCCAAGGGCACGCCCTTCAAGACCGTCGTTTTCGCCATCGGCTCGAGCCTGAAAGGCATGGGCGCGTCCGGCCTGACCATCGAGGCCGAAGAGGCCCGGGTCAAAAAGCTTATCGACTTCTGCAAAAAAAATAAAATCACGGTCATCGGCGTTCACGTCGGGGGCGAAGCCGCCCGCGGCCCGGCCGGAAGCGAC
This sequence comes from uncultured Eubacteriales bacterium, assembly GCA_964411395.1. Classification (GTDB taxonomy): domain Bacteria; phylum Acidobacteriota; class Aminicenantia; order Aminicenantales; family UBA4085; genus JAAZPG01. The sequence continues at coordinate 1,949 of CAYPKX010000239.1, forward strand.
AATGAGCGGATGATCGATGCCGTCGCGCCTCAGGCCGATTACCTCATCGTCACAAAGGATTCCAACAAGGACGGCCGTTTCACCAGGATTACGGAAAAATCCAAGGCCCCCTTGATTCAGATCGACTACGCCCTCGGCCTGGTCGAAATCATGAAAAAAGCGTTTGGAGTCTGACCCTCCCCTCAACGATTTTCGCGCCGCGCCGGATTTCCCTCCGGCGCGGCGTTTCTATTTTGACTTTTCGGAAACCCTCTGATATATCTCATCCTTGATTTTTTTTCCCGTACCGGAGGTGCGCATGTCGTTCCGGATCCGTCGACCCGTCCTTTATTCCCTCATTCTTCTCCTCGCCCTCATCGGAATGGCTCCGTCCGCCCGGGCCCAATCCGGGCTGACTTCGCCGCAGCAGGAATTCGGCTTCGAGGTCGGGGCCGATTACCAACTCATCAATTACGCCCGGTTCAGCGCGTATTGGAAAAAGCTGGACGCCCAATCCGACCGGATGTCGCTTGTCGAGATCGGCCGCTCTTCGGAGGGCCGGCCGATTCTGATGGCCATCGTCACCTCGCCGGCCAATCACCGCCGCCTGGCCCGATATAAAGACATCTCCAAGCGGCTGGCTCTGGCCGAAGGCTTGACCGAAGTTCAGGCCCGGGCCCTGGCCCTCGAGGGCAAAGCCGTGGTCTGGATCGACGGCGGGCTGCACGCGACCGAAGTCGTCGGCGGGCAGCAGTTGATCGAGCTCGTCTGGCGGATGATCAGCCGGAACGACGCCGAAACTCGGCGCATTCTGGACGAAGTCATCCTCCTGGCCGTCCCGGTCAATCCCGACGGGATGGACCTGGTCGCGGACTGGTACATGCGGGACCCCGATCCGAAGAAGCGCTCGACCGGAAGCATCCCCCGCCTTTACCAGAAATACGTCGGCCACGACAACAACCGCGACTACTACATGGTCACCCAGCCCGAATCGGAGGCCGTCAGCCGGCAGCTGTATATCGACTGGCATCCGCAGTTCCTCTACAATCAGCACCAGACCGGACCCCAGGGCACGGTTCTGTTCTGCCCGCCTTTCCGCGATCCGTTCAACTACTACTTCGACCCCCTGGTTGCGGTCGGGACGGATTTGCTCGGCCTGGCGATGCACGAGCGTTTCCTGGCCGAGGACAAGCCCGGAGCGATCATGCGCTCAGGCGCGGGGTATTCCACCTGGTGGAACGGCGGCCTCCGGTCGACCGGATATTTCCACAACATCCCCGGGATCCTGACCGAGATCATCGGTAATCCCACTCCGATCTCCATTCCCTTCATCCCCTCCCGGATGCTTCCCAGGGGCGATTATCCCTATCCGATCATGCCCCAGGAGTGGCATATGCGCTCGTCCGTGGAGTATTCGGTCACGGCCGACATGGCCATTCTGGATTTCGCCGCCCGGCGCCGGGAGGAAATCCTCTTCAACCGGTGGCTGATGGGGCGGAATGCGATCGAAAAAGGCAGCCGCGACAACTGGACCTTCCAGCCGAAGGCCGTGGCCGAAATTCAAGCCAAAGCCGAGGCGGAGCGGAACGCGGCGGCCGGCGCCGGCCAGGGCGGAGGCGGAATGCGCGGCGGCGCGGCGGCTTCCTCGAAGCTGTACG
>CAYPKX010000240.1:0-3549 GCA_964411395.1 uncultured Eubacteriales bacterium
ATGGCAACACCTATCATAACCCAAGGTGTCACCCATCATTCTGGACTTATTCAGGCCATCGGCTCCAAAGCGGATAGAGCGGCTCCCGCAAGAGGATTTCGGCCATGGGAATTCCATTTACCCGGGCGGGGGATTTCTGTTTACCATTTCCAACCGGCAACCGGGTTTGGATTATCGAGGGCGGGAGGAGGGTTGGCCGGCGGGTTTTTACGCCCGCCGGCCCTGCTTCAGATTGAATCTACTCGCAGAAGACCCGGACCTTGTCCTTGCCGTCCACTTCGACGGTCATGTCGTCGAGGTTGCTGACGAGCTCTTCCAGGTCCTCCGGCGTGATTTTGGCCAGGTCGACATTCAGGCCTTTTTCCTTGAAGGCCTCGTCGACTTTGCCCTGGTATTCCCGGGGGATGAAGGCGGCGAACTTGAGCCCGGCCCGGATGAGTTTGAACGGAACGCGGATATTGACCTTGTCGTTGCTCTCGCTTCCGGGACCGGGTTCGACCAGCACCCGCAGATATTTCCACTGTTTCTTGCCGCCGGGCGTCAACGCCGCAGAGGGCTCTTCGGACGGGTCATTGAGCGCGGTCAGGAGCTTGTCGGCTTCGTCGACCGTGATCTTGCCCTGGGCCAGCATGTCCAGCACCTTGCGTTTTTCTTCGTTCATCGGAATTCTCCTTTCTTGTTTCCGTGATCCGTATGAATATGCGGGTCAACCTGCCTTATGCACGAGTCGAGATGGCTGCAGTTGCGAGGCACGAAGGGTAAATACTCATGTTTTCTCTCTTGTATAAAACAGGTCAGGCGAAGTCGATGAGAATATCGTTCTCGTCGTCTCTCGTTTCGATGTGAAGCCCCGAAAGATTCCAGAGTACCGCGGCCAGCATCGGGTAGAGCAGGAGCAGGAATTTGCCCGGGCCGTTCCGCCGGGTGATCAAGGCGGCAAGCAGCACGAGCGGGAAGAGGGCCAGAAGCAGGGCCGCCAGGATGATCCAAATCAGGATGACCGGAAACCAGAGGCGGAAGGCTTTGTGGCCCGGTTTGCCGACTCGAAGGCGAAGCCAGAAGGGAAGCATGGATTTATCCTTTCATCCGTTGGAGAGCCTCGGCCACATCGATTTCGCCGCGCTCGAGCTGGTCGAGAACGTCGCGCTTGGCCGAGGGAGGATTGACATCGACAAAAGGAAGCTGGGCGGCGATCGCGTTCAAGCGATTCTTGACCGTCGGGTAGCTGATCCCGAACTGAGCTTCCATCTCCTTGATGGAACCGTGGCTTCTGACGAAGGCGGTGATAAACAGGACATCCTCCGACCGCAGCCCCGCCAGGGGCGGGAGGTCGAAGCTGCCCTCGATGGCAATGTCCCGGTCCCTGAGGCGGATCTTTTCGACCGTAAACGACTCGCCTTTGGTCAGCTTGATCAATTCGTTCCATTCTTGGGTCATATTGTCCTCATGAATTTCACTTTTCGACGACAAGATACAAAATTATATTAAGTTTGTCAAGAGAAATTATTAATTAATTTAATATTCATATTAATTTATTTAATGTAATCTCATAATTATATTAATATCAATAATTTAATTTCAAGAGAAACTCGGTTAAAGAGATCGGCGGTACGATCGTCCCCCAAATCGGCAATCACCTTCCGGCGTCCGAAAGATCTCCTGATCCTCCCCGTCCTGATAGACGCATGGGAGACAAGAAAAAAAAAGGCCAATCCATCCTCGACGATTTGACAGGCCGGCGGGCCCGGCGATAGCATGTCCCCTCCTTTTTAGGAATTTCCGGCCAAGGAGCCTTCCATGAATTTCATCCGATTCAGGCGATTCACTTTTGCGGCCTTGTTGACTGCGGCCTTCGGAATGGGGGCCTCTCCCGCCCCGCTTCGATCCCAATCGCCACAGGCTCCCCCGGCTCAGTCGACTCCCGCCCAACAGCAGGCCCGGGAGGCGCTGATGAAGCGCCGGGCCCGGATGCAGGAGATGGAAAAAATGATCACGGCCCTCCAGGACGAACTTCGGGTCGTCCGGAACGAAGGCCTGGCCGCCCGCCATGAGGCGGACATCAAGGATAAAGCCGAAGACGATGCGGTCATCGCCGGTCTGGCTGCCGGCGCCGGATTGAATTATGCCAAGACCTCCTATTCCAGCCCGGTCGACGGGATGACGATCCCGGCCTATGTCTTCCGTCCGGTGAAACCGCGCGGTTCGCAGGGCCACCCGGCCCTGGTCTGGGTCCACGGAGGGGTGCATTCCAATTTCGGCTCGGGCTCCCTCCCCTTCATCCACGAGGCCGTGGACCGCGGCTATGTCGTGATCGCCATGGACTACCGGGGCAGCACCGGATACGGGGCGGAATTTTACGAGGCGATCGATTACGGCGGGTACGAAGTGGATGATGCCATGGCCGCGGCCGATTACCTGAAAGCCAACGTCCCCGAAGTCGATCCCGAACGGATCGCGATGATCGGCTGGAGCCACGGGGGGTTCATCACCTTGCATACGCTGATCCGCGACCAGGGCAAAGTTTTCAAGTGCGGCTACGCCGGCGTGCCCGTGACCAACCTCGTCTTCCGCCTGTCCTATAAGGGGCCGTCATATGAAGAGCAATTCGCCGTCCAGAAGCGGATCGGCGGCGAAGTCCACCGGAAGCGGGACATCTACATCGAGCGCTCGCCGGTCTACCACGTGGACAAGATCAAGGTCCCGGTTCGGGTCCACGTGGCGACCAACGACGCGGACGTCAATTTCGTCGAGTGCGCCTCGATGGTCCACGCCCTGGAATATCACCTCCCCCGGCTGGCCGAGACCAAAATCTACCTCGATCCGCCGGGCGGACACTCCTTCGAGCGGCTGGTGAACGAAGAGAAAACCGCCCCCCAAAACACGCCGGCCCAGCGCGACGGCTGGAACCTGATCTGGGCGTTTTTAGAGGAGCACCTCCAGCCGTATCGATGAATCAGAACGAACAGACGGGAATTGTCGTACAATAAGTCGGAGCCCGGGAAACCGGGCCGCGATTTCATTTCCGGGAGAGAGTATCCATGCGCCATCCGTCGAAAAAGTCCGCCTTGTCCTTTTTGGCCGCGATCCTGGTCGTGTTCGCCGCAGCTTCGCCCCGACTCGAGACCGCTCCCCGAATGCTACAAACGGCGGCGCCGACTCTGGCCGGTCATTGGGAAGGAAAAATCGATATCCCCGGCCAGAAATTCGAAATCAATATCGACTTTGCCGCCAAAGACGGCGGCTGGACGGGCGACATTTCAATTCCCCTGCAGAAGGCCGTCGACCTCCCCTTGGGCGGCATCACGCTTGCGGGGAATAAAGTCGTCTTCAAGATCGACGGCGTTCCCGGCGATCCGACTTTCAAGGGAGAGATCTCGGCCGATGGGAAGAAGATGACCGGGATGTTTTCCCAGAGCGGCGGCGAGTTCGCTTTTACCCTGGAGCTCGGCGGCGACCCGGCAGCCGAAATTCTGGCCGCTCTTGACGGATTCGACGGCGTCGCCACCGGCGGCCTCGCCGCCCTCAAGGTTCCGGGCGCTGCGATCGCCG
>CAYPKX010000241.1:0-3539 GCA_964411395.1 uncultured Eubacteriales bacterium
CCGCTCCCCGTCGACGGCTTCGCGGATATCCGCCCCGGCCAACCGGCTGTGGATGATGGCCGGGAGTCTCAATTCGGCCGCCAGGGCGAGCTGTTCGCGGAAGACCGGCCGCTGGATTTCGGGCGGGGAGAAGTCATAGTGAAAATCGAGGCCGATCTCTCCGACGGCGGCGATTCTTTTTTCCCCGGCCAATCGGCGGAGGGTGTCGTAATGCGCCTCGGCGCGCTGACCGGCCTGGTGGGGATGAAGGCCGGCCGCAGCGACGATATCGGCGTGGCGACCGGCCAGGTCCAGCGTCGTCCGGAGACCGGCCTCCCGCAAAATATCGGCCGGGCAGAGGAAGGCCGTGATTCCGGCCAACCGGGCCCGAGCGAGCACGGCCTCGCGGTCCGGAGCGAAGTCCTCCATATCCAGGTGGCAATGGCTGTCCGGAAGACCGAAGCTCGCGTCCATTTTTTCCATCCGAAAAAAAATCCCCCGGTTCCGGAAACGGAACCGGGGGAGGAAAGATCGAATCCGCTTACTGGAGGACCTTGGCCTTCAATTCGCGGAACGGCGACAGGCCGAAGCTGATCAGCTTTTTGAGAAATTCCTTCTTGGAGAAGGCCTCGCCCTTGGCTTTTTTGTATTCGGCTTCCAGGCTCAGGATTTCCTGATGCCCGATGTAGGGATACAAGGATTCGAAGGGATGGATCGTGATCAGGTTCCAGACGCGTTCGGCTTCGGCCGGGGTGCGGAGCCCGTAGGACGTCATCAGCCGGACGGCCTGTTCCTTGGTCCAATTCGACTCGTGAACCTGGATTTCGACGAGGAAATCGATCGAGGGACGCATCCGCAGCTTCATGTGATTCAAGAGGAGCTTCAAGTCATAATCCCCGAAGCCGGCGGGAATCAGCATGTCCGCAGCGTAGATGGGCCAACCGGCGATCAAGGCCCGATTCGGCATGAGCTTCTGGAGGAGAGTGGCACCAGCGCCCCGGGGAAGACATTGACGGCCGTCCACATTTTGAGGAAGTAGGAGTTGTATTCCTCGAGCAATTCATTCGCCGGTCCGTCGGCCGACGTTTCGAAGAGAGGATTATAGAGAACCTTGTAGGCGCCGCCCTTGTCGTAGGGGCTCGGCGTCATGAGGGAAACGAGCATCTGATTTCTCTGGAGAGCCGGCATCAACTCGATGGCCGGCGGCGCGGCGGGGTAGTCCAGGACTTTGCTTTTGTCGACAAACGCTCCGATTTCGGCGGCCGCGGCTTTGATCCGGTCGAGAACTTCGGCCTTGGCCGGCCGGTCGGCGTTGATCCGGGACATGACGTGGGGAACGACATTATTGATCAACTGGTCGACGGACACGTTCTGGACCTTGTCGATATCGAACTTGGGGTCCATGATCCGATAGAAGTTCGAAGACAGCAGAAGGATCTCCGACCGGATGTTTTTATAATCCACCTGGGCCTGGGCGACGAGATCGTTGAGGGAAACGTTGCCCAGGGTGGTCAGCTGGAGGAAGCGCTGATGGGCTTCACCCAGCCGGAAGGAACCGGTGGACTTGGCCAGGAGCGTCCCTTCGAGAAATTGCTTGTAATCTTCGAGGGCGGGGATGACCTTCTTCAATTCGGCCTGGAATTTGGTTTTGGCGTCGGCGGACGCGGCTTCGGCCAGCGGGCCCGCTTCGGCATTGAAGAAATTCATGATCCCGGCCATTTGGCGGATGGCCTCGTCAGTGTATTCCCGGGCCGGGGTCGTCAGGTTTTCCTTGGCCTGCTTGACGAGTCCGGGGAGGAGTTTAAGGCGTTCGGTTGCGCTCTTGACCCGGGCTTCCAGCGGCGCCGCGCCTCCCGCAAGCAAGCCCTGGACGCTCTTCAGAATGACGTCGTTGTAAAAGAGCGGATTGAGGACCTGGGGAGCGATCTTTTCGAGGCGAAGCTGACCGAGGTCGATCAAGTTGCGGAAGAGGTCGAAATCCGCTTGAACGGCCGGGCTGAGCTTGTCCCGGGCGATCTTGTTGATCAGCTCGGCATTGATTTTGTCGATCGATTCGAGGTACTTCTCGGTGTTGCTTTCGGAGAAGTCTTCAAGTTTCGCGTCGTACTTCCCGAAGCCCGCCAAGGTGGCCGCAGTCGGGTAAAACTTCCAGTACTCGTCGAGGTAGGTGTCCACCAGCTTGGTGAACTTGGCGTCTTCAGCGCTCTGGAAGGAATGGAGCATTCCAAAACCGAGCAGCGTGAAGGCGGCGAGGGCGAAAGGAACGATCAGCCTTTTTTTCATTTCTGCGGCCTCCTCTGTAAAGGTTCTTTATGCCCGGTCGATGAACGGCCGGGACGAATGAAAGCCGAATCCTATCAGACTTCTGGAGGGAATGCAATTTTCCTGAGAATTTTTGCCTTTTTCCCTGTTCTTCGCCAAATTCCTTATTATGAGCATCTTCTGCGGGAAGTAATCAGCAATTTCCGTGCCATCACCAGCGGATGGCCGCCGAGGCCCAGGTGAATCCGGATCCGAAGGCCGTCAGGACAAGAAGATCGCCCGTCTTCAGGCGCCCCTCCTTGACGGTTTCGTCCAGGGCGATGGGGATGCTCGCGGCCGTCGTGTTTCCGAAGCGCTCGATGTTGCGGACGACTTTCTCCACGGGGATTCCCAGCTTCTGGGCGACCATCAGGGAGATCCGATCGTTGGCCTGATGCGGGATCAGGACGGAAATGTCGTCGACCGTGAGGTTGTTGGCCGCCAGAGCGGCCCGGACCGCTTCGGGCATCCGCTCGACCGCGTTTATGAAGACGCGCTTCCCGTCCATCCGGGGATAGTAGAGCTTTTTCTCGAAGATCTCGGACGTGAAGGTCGGGTTCCGGGGCGAATTCGGGACATCCATGGACAGGATCCTGGCGAATTTTCCGTCGCCGAACAGATGGGTCGAGAGAAGGACATGGCCCGTCCCGTCCGTCGAGGGCTCCAGCACCACGGCTCCGGCTCCGTCGCCGAACAGAACGGCCATGTCCCGTCCCTCGTCGGTATAGTCCAGATTATGAGACTGGACTTCCGCGGCGACGACAAGGATTTTTTTATAGGTCCCGGTCCGGATGAATTGGTCGGCCACGGACAGGGCGAAGAGAAATCCGCTGCATTGAGCCCGTACGTCCAGGGCTCCGATGTTCCCGCATCCGAGCTCATCCTGGATCTGGACTCCGATGCCCGGGAAGTAGTGGTCGGGGGAAAGGGTTGCGGCGACGATAAAATCGATGTCGGCCGGGACGCATTTGGCGTCCTCGAGGGCTTTGCGGGCGGCTTCCAGGCCCATGGCCTTGCTCCCGACGCCGTCCTCGGCGTAATGGCGGTATCGGATGCCCGAGCGCTGGACGATCCATTCGTCCGTCGTGTTCATGATTTTTTCCAGGTCGAAGTTGGAGACGACCCGGGGAGGGACGTAATGGCCGATTCCGGTGATGACGGTTTTCACGTTCATGTTTCAGACCTCGCGGAAGCCGCCATTATATGAAGGCCGGATTTTTTTGTAAAGCCGTGAACAAGTCCAGAATGATGGGTGACAC
>CAYPKX010000242.1:0-3532 GCA_964411395.1 uncultured Eubacteriales bacterium
TGTTAATTACGCCGCCGGCGACCGCCTCCTTCATGGCGAAACGCTCTATCGGACTTCGGACGAGCATTTTCAGTTCAAATACGCTCCGTTTTGCGCCATGATCTATGCGCCGCTGGCGATGCTGCCGCAGACCGCGGCCAAAGCCGTCTGGTATGCGCTCGTTCTGGCGGCGACAGCCGGACTCCTTTGGTCGACATACCGATTGATTCGGCGGGATGATTCCCGGCGCGCCCGCATGGCCACCCTGCTGGCCGCGCTTGTGCTCGCGAAGTTTTTCCTCAGGGAAATCCAACTCGGGCAGATCAATGCGATCATCACCGCCCTGCTTTTGTCGATGACGGTCAATATTGTTCGGGACGAGGAAAAACGGTCCAAGGGCCTGGCCACGGCCCTGAAGCCGTACGCTCTGATCTTCCTGCCCTATTTTCTCCTCAAACGGCGATGGAACATTCTCTGGCCGGCCTTGATCGTCCTGGGGACGTCGCTGGTCGCCCCCTCGGCCTACTACGGCTTCAACGGCAACCTCCTCGTTCACGAAGAATGGATTTCCTCTCTCTCCCGGTCGACTCCCGCCCTGCTCGACTCTCAAGATAACGTCTCCCTCCTGGCGCTGCTGTCGAAATGGACCCATGACCCGGGATTTTCCCAGCTGGCCTTCGTTGTGATCCTTCTCTCCCTGGCCGCCGTCGTTTTCCTGTTCATTCGACGCGGTCGCGGCGGTTCGGCTCCGGCCGCCATGCCGGAGGCCGCCCTCCTCCTCCTCTTAATTCCCTTGATCTCGCCCCTCGGTTGGGACTATACCTTCCTCTCGTCTTCGCTCGCCGTCGCTCTGATCTTTTATCACTTCCCGTCTTTCCCGAAAGCCGTTCGGGCGGGCATCATCCTCAATTTCGCCGTAATCGGCCTCTCGCTTTACGACGTCATGGGCCGAAAGACTTATGCTGCCTTCATGTCGGCTTCAGTCCTGACCTTGAACTTTTTGCTGATCGTCGGGGTTCTGGTGTATCTGCGATGGACGCGGAAAATCTGAATCGCCGCCGGGTCGTGTGGATATATGTCCTGACCGCCTCCGGGATCATGGCCTGGCTGGTCGCGATTTTCGCCGCGCCCTGGCTTCGCAGCCACGGATCCGGAGGCGCCGGATTTTTCTACGCCTTTTTCGCACCCGTCTGTCACCAGATTTCCGATCGATCTTTTTTCTTTTGGGGGTGGCCCCTGGCTGTCTGCGCCCGGTGCTTCGGAATCTATGCCGGATTTGCCGGAGGCGTGCTTCTCTATCCCTTCCGGCGCGGTTTCGTTTCGCCCGTCCTCCCTGCAGTGAAAACGCTTTTCCTCGTTTCGGCCCCGATCGCGGTCGATACGGCGGGGAACTTTCTGGGCTTCTGGGACACGCCCGGAGCGCTCCGTTTCCTGACCGGCTTGGTTTGGGGCTCGATCCTGCCTTTTTACTTTTTAACCGGATTGATCGAGCTCTCGGCCGGGTCCCGTTCCTCCCGCATCAAGACATAACCGCGAGGTCAGCGCCCGACCGCAAGCCAGAACACTTCCAGGTCCGAATCCCAGGGCTCACCTTCGGAAACCAGCGAAATCCCCCAAAAGTATCGCCGGCCGGGGACAAGACGCGCCTGAATCTCCCGAGGGAGAGAAACCGGACGGGCGATGTCCGTCCGAATTTCCCAGACGCGGGCCAGGGAATCATCAAAAAGGCTCACCATCCAATTCCCCCGCTGTTCGACGCGAACAGGCCGCCAGCGGAAGACGATCGTTTCATGCCCGCCGATCCGTCCGGATGGAGATTCCAATTGAACGTCGATGGACGAATCCGGGGACCTCAACGTGACAGGATCGCGGGGAAGAAGAGAGGAAGGACGGGCGGTCAGCAACAGAATTCCGGCTGTCAGGGCGGCGAATCCCGCTCCGGCAGCCGCGACCCGCCCTAAACCCCAGAATCCGCGCGTCGTTTTCCGGACCGGCGGGAGGTCCTTCTTCCTCCGACTCGCGCGGGCGGCTTGTCCGGCGAACAACCGGGCGGCCCGGTCCATCCCCGCCATCATCTCGAATTCCGCAGCGCACGGGCCGCACCGGGAGACATGATCGAGGATACGCGATTTGTTCCGGCGGGAGGATCGTGACGAAAAAAAGAGCATCAACTCGGACGGCGGCGGGCATTCCGTCCGGGTCGCCGGGATTCGGTCCCGAAGATACTCCCGATAAGCGCCTTTCAGCCGGTCAAGGGTGAGTCTCAACATCTATTCTCTTTTCGACCAGGATTTTTCTCAGGTCTTTCAGGCCGCGATACAAGAGATTCCGGGTTTTCGAAAGGCTGAATCGAAAATGAAGAGCAATTTCCTCGATGGACATATTCAGCAGGTACAACCGGACAATATTACGCCGGGAAGGGATCAGCCGGTCAACGGCGAGGCCGACGACATCCTTAAGGTCCATGTTTTCATAGAGATAGGACTGGTCATAACCGCCGTTTCGCTCCGAGATGCACAAGCTTTTTTCAAACAGATAAACGCCCTCCTCCCGTTTGTACTTTCGAAAAAAATCAATGACCGAAGTATCCACGATTTTCTTTATGTAAGACGCGTAGAACCGGATATTTTTCTCACTTCGGAGCACTTTCCAAAGCTTAATCCGGGTTTCTTGAAGAACGTCCTCGATTTCCACGCCGATCCGGCCGACCCGATACTTCCTTACCTGGGCCACCATGAAACCCGCGTACTGTTCAAAGAGACGTTCCAGCTCTTCTTCCTTGGACGAATCCCATCTCACCCGAGTCCCCTTTCGCGCATCCCCGTCGAACGATAAATAACGTACCCCGGATAGAACGCCGGGGAAAACGTTTTTTCTCACAAATCAGATTTTCATTTTCTTTTTTTGCCGTATGAAGAGAAGCAAGACCAAACCGAGAAGGAAGATCATCCCGACGGACACCGCCGCCCGGACGCCGAAGCGGGAAACCAGCCGCCTGGCCGTGGCTCCGGTGGCAACGAACCCGGCCCAATAGTACGGATGGGAAAAGTTTTCCGAATCGATCATTTCGATTTTCGCCCGGCGGAGCGCTTCCGAAACGGTCTTCCCGCCCTCGAGATGGAGATAAAATCGACCCATGAGATGCCCGGTCGCCTCGTCGTCGACCGGCCAGAGGCTCATGAGGACGGCGGAGGAACCGGCGAAAAGAAACGACCGGTTCATTCCGACGACTCCCTCTCCCCTCATCAATCGTCCTCCGGCGCTCCGGCAGGAGGATAAGACAACGAGCCCGGCGTTGAGACGAAGACCAACAATTTCTTCAGCCCTGAAAAACCCGTCTTCAACCGCTCCGGGATCCTCGCCGAGGACGATGGACGAACGGAGAGGCTTCGGCTCATCGATCGTCCCGTGGGCGGCAAAATGGATGATTCGAAAATCACCAAGGCGATTTTCCTTCAACCTTTTTTCGTCGGCCTCGATTCCCTTGAGAATCCGGCGCTTCCTCGGTTTAAAATATCTCGAGATCTCCTCGATCTCCTTCTCCCGGAGTATC
>CAYPKX010000243.1:0-3526 GCA_964411395.1 uncultured Eubacteriales bacterium
TCGCCCGAGACTTTCCTCGGATTTAAAGTCGGGGCCGACCGGAAGCTGGCCGATTACAACCAGATCCAGGCCTACTTCAAGAAGCTCGACGAGGAATCGCCGAAGCTCATGCTCGAAACTATCGGCGAGACGACCTTGAAAAAGCCGATGATCATGGCCGTCATCTCCTCTGAGGAGAACCTGGCCCGTCTCGCCCGGATCCGGGAGATCGTGAAAAAGCTCAGGGATCCGCGAACCCTCTCCCCCGCCGAAGCCGAGCGGCTGGCCAAGGAAGGCAAGATCATCGTCCTCGTCACCTGCAGCCTCCACGCCAGCGAGATCGCCGCCTCCCAGATGTCGATGGAACTGGCCCACAAGCTCGTCACCGGGGACACGCCGTTTGACGCTTCGGCCGTTCTCCGCGACGTCGTCTTCCTCCTCGTGCCGTCGATCAACCCCGACGGCAACCAGATGGAAGTCGACTGGTACCGGAAATACCTCGGCACCAAATACGAGGGCGGGTCCATGCCTTGGATCTACCACCATTACGCCGGCCACGACGACAATCGCGACTGGTTCATGGGGAATCTGGCCGAAACGCGGGCCGTGACCCGGGTTCTTTACCATGACTGGATCCCGCAGATTCATCTCGACGAGCACCAGATGGGCTCCGAGGAAGCGCGGCTCTTCATCCCCCCATTCATGAATCCGCCCGTCCCCAACGTCCAGCCGCTCGTCTGGCGGGGCGTCAACCTTCTCGGGGCCAACATGGCTTACGATCTGCAGCAACGGGGCTTCAAGGGCGTCGAACACGGCCGCAGCTTCACCGGTTGGTACATCGGCGCCGTCGACGATACCCCCTGGCTTCACAACGTCTACGGGCTGCTCTCCGAGATGGCCTCCGTCCGGCTGGCGTCCCCGATCTATATCGAACCGACCGAAATCCCGAACTCCCACGTCAAGAAGATCATGGAATTTCCCGACCCCTGGCCGGGCGGTTGGTGGCGGCTTCGCGACCTCGTCGACTACGAGCTGACCTTGACCTTCAGTCTCCTCCGGACGGCCGCCCTCCACAAAGAGGAATTCCTCCTCAATTCCTACAGGATGTATAAAAACTCGGTTGAGACGACCGATCCAGGCCAGCCCTACGCCTTCGTCATCCCGGCCGTCCAGCACGATTATCCCACGATGCTGAAGATGCTCGACGTCCTTAAATTCGGCGGCGTCGAGATTCATCGGGCCGTCAAGGACTTCGTCGCCAACGACCGCCTCTATCCGGCCGGGTCGTTCGTCGTCCTCCTGGCCCAACCCTATAAGCCGTACGCCTGGGCCCTCCTCGAGCGGCAGAAGTACCCCGATATCCGGGAATACGCCGGCGGCCCGCCCATTCCGCCGTACGACAATGCCGGCTGGACCCTTCCCCTGCAGATGGGCGTGGCCTGCGAACAGGTCGACAAGCCCTTTACCGCCGAGCTCGTAAAAATCGACTCCATCCCCTTCCCCGACGTAACGCTTCCGGCCGGGGAGCCGGCCTATCTGGTTCTTGACGCCCGGGCCAACGCCTCGTTTGCCGCGGTGTTCGCGCTTCTCAAAGACAAGGCGGAGATTTTCCGGTCCAAGGAGAAAATCACCGGGGCCGGGTTCGAAGCGGCGCCCGGAAGCTTCATCGTGACCAACGGCCCCGCCGTCAAAAAAACGCTTCCGGGGCTTTTGGAGAAGCTCCACCTCAAGGCCCTTCCTCTGACCGACGCAGCTTCAATTCCGAAGGCCGCACTCAAAAATCCCAGAATCGGGCTTTACCAATCCTGGTGGGGAAATATGGACGAGGGCTGGACGCGCTACGTCTTCGACGACCTCGGCGTTCCCTACGTCACGGTCCGCAATTCCGACTTCAAGGCCCCCAAGGCCGCCGCTGGAGCGAAGGCGAAAGTCCCAACCGCCGCGGCCTCGGCCGTCACCGTCGAACTTAAAGCCAAATATGACGTTATCGTCTTTGCCGGAGAGGACTACGACCTGATTAAAAACGGGAAAGTCGACCCGGCCTCTCCCTGGGCCCGGTGGTTTTCCCCTCTTCCGCCTGAATACGAAGGCGGCCTGGAAAAAGAGGGCGTCGACAACCTGAAGGCCTTCGTCGAGAAGGGCGGAATCCTGGTCACCCTGAACGACGCCTGCAAGCTGGCGATCAAGGAATTCGAACCGCCGGCTCGGAACATTCTGGAAAAAGTCGAGCCGACGAAGTTCTTCTGCCCGATGTCGATTCTCAAGCTGAATGTCGACAACACCTCACCGGTCGGTTACGGATTGCCCGAAATAACGCCGGCCGTTTTCACCGGGAGCCCGGCCCTGGAAACCTGGGTGCCCCTGACAACCGACTGGGACCGGAAAGTCGTGGCCCGCTATCCCGAAAGCGACATCCTGATGAGCGGCTGGCTGCTCGGCGCGGACATCATCGCCCGGAAAGCCGCCGTCGTCGACACTCAATATAAGAAAGGCCGCGTCGTCCTGATCGGGATCGCCTGTCAGGCCCGAGCCCAGGCCCACGGAACATACAAGTTCCTCCTCAATTCGCTTCTGTATCCCGGGACGGAATAAAAGCCGGGGGAGAACGCCGCGTCGGATCTGCCCCGGGCGGGATCGGCCCCGCCCGGCCTTGACAGGGAGGAGTTCGGGCTTTATATTTGAGACTAATTCTCATTTGAGAATTAGTCCCCATGGACAAGCTCCTCAAGCAACGCCTCGAGACGATGGGCCGAAGGCTCAAAGCCGCCGGCCTCAAGTCCACCCCCCAGCGGCGTGATGTCATCCGCGTCCTGGCCGAGAGCGCCTCTCATCCCGGCGTCGAGGAGATCTGGGCCCGCCTGAGAAAAAAGCACCCGGAGATCGGCCGGGCGACCGTTTACCGCAACATTCGTTTGCTGAAGTCGCTCGGCGAGATCGTGGAAGTCGGACTGCCCGGAAGCGGGAGCCGGTACGACGGCCGAAGACCTTATCCCCATCCCCACCTCGTCTGCCTGGACTGCGGTAAAATCCTTGATCCCGAGCCCGCCGCCTTCCGGATATTAACCGAGGAGATCGCCGCAGCCAGCGGTTTCGAGATCAGCGGTTTCCGCCTGGACTTTTTCGGGATCTGTCCGGACTGCCGAAAAAAGAAAAAAGCGAAATAAATCCCCCAAGGAGGAGAGCATGGACGAGAAAAAGAAGCTGACCACGAGAAACGGAGCCCCGGTCGTCTCCAACCAGGACACGATGACCGCCGGGCCGCGCGGGCCGGTCCTGCTCCAGGACGTCTGGTACCTGGAGAAGCTGGCCCATTTCGACCGGGAGGTGATCCCCGAACGACGGATGCATGCCAAGGGCTCCGGGGCTTTCGGAACCTTCACCGTCACTCACGACATCACGAAGTACACCCGGGCGAAAGTTTTCTCCCAGGTCGGGAAAAAGACGGAGCTGTTCGTCCGGTTTTCGACCGTGGCCGGCGAGCGCGGCGCGGCCGACGCCGAGCGCGACATCCGCGGCTTCGCCATCAAGTTCTACACCGAGGAAGGCA
>CAYPKX010000244.1:0-3496 GCA_964411395.1 uncultured Eubacteriales bacterium
ACAAGGGAATCACCGAAGACTACATCATCCCCAACATGGATGAGTGGGAAGTCTTCCCGCGTGAAGCCGCGGCCGTCGCGACGAAAGCCATCGAACAGGGCGTGGCCCGGTTCAAATTCACCCCGGCTGAGCTCCTGGCCATGGCCAAAGAAACGATCGGCAAGGCCCGCGCCGAAGTCCAGCTGATGATGAAGGAAAAATTCATCATCGATCCCGACAAATAAGACTGCGCCGGTTCGGCCGGCCCGCACCAACCCGGGGGGAAGGCTCCGAAGCCTTCCCCCCTTTTTTTTCGATTGAAAACGGAAGGGCAAACCGGGGTTGAATGATTTTCGTCTCCCCGGCGGTTGACCCGGAAGAAAAGCCGGATTTTCGTTTTGCGCGCCCTCGCGAAAGAGCCGGCTTTTCGGGAAATTCGAACCGCTCATTCTTGTCGAAAACCGGCCGAAGCGCGGGCCCAACGGAGACGATGTATTGGCGCTTTTGCGGACTCGATCCGATTTGACAAACGATTTTCTTTTTGGTAAAACTCTCGGCAGATCGACGTCTATATTAGGATACCCTTCGAGCGTCAGTTTCGATGTGCGTGTCCAACGAAGAGTGACGCGATCGAGTGAGAAAGGAGGACGAAATGAAAAATCTCACAAAAACCGTCGTTCTCGTTTTGGCGATCGCCGTCGTTCTGACCGGCTGCAAGCAGCCCACCCAGCTGATCAACGACGTGAAGGCCGCTGTCGAGAGCGTGACCACGGCCGGCGCCGACAAGTACGCCGCCGAAGAGCTCAAGGCGATCAATGACGACCTGACCAAGGCCCTCGATGAAATCGCCGCCCAGGACAAGAAGTTCTTCAAGAAGTTCGGTCCGGCGAAGGAAATGCTGGCTGCCGTTCAGACGAAAGTCACGGAACTGCAGGCTGCCCTTCCGGCCAAGATCGAAGCCGCCAAGAACGCCGCCATTCAGCTCCAGGGTGAAGCCCAGACCGCTCTCACCGAGACGGCCGAGCTCCTGAAGAAAGCCCCCAAGGGCAAAGGCACGGCGAAGGACCTCGAAGCCCTTCAGGCCGACCTGACCGGCGCGGAAGCCCTCTACACGGAAATCCAGACCGCCCTCGACGCCCAGGATTACATCGGCGCCGCGGACAAAGCGAAGACCGTGAAGGACAAGGTTGCCGCCATTGCCGAACAGGTCAACGCGGCTATCGCCAAGGTGAAGAAGTAATCGAAGCCGAGCTATTCCGGATGGCGGGCCCGCTTGAAGCCGATAAAGTTTACCTGCGCCGCCTGCCTTCTGGGGCTTTTCTTCGGTAACGCCTGTAACACCCCGCCGGTCCCTCCGGAGGCGGCCAGAGCCAAGGCTCTGGAGCAAGACCTCTGGAGGACCGGCGGTTCTTTTTTTGCCCCCGGAGAATATGAAAAATTCAAAGCGGGGCTGAAGACCGCCGACGAGCTCATCCGGGACGAAGAAGCAAAGTTCGGCTGGTTCCGCGATTACGGCGGAGCTCAGACCACGCTGGCGGCGCTGGTGGCCGAAGGGGAATCGCTTCTCGAGCGGATCAAGAACGAGAAAGCGGACCGGGAGCGGACCTTCGCCCTGTCGGCCGACGCGCTGGCCGCCCGGATCGGAAGCCTGATCCAGATCACCCAGTATTTCAACGAAAACGAGGACGTCCGGAAAAACGTTTCCCAGGCCGAGATAAAGCTGGCCGAAGCCCGAATGCTGGTGGCCAAGGAAAACTATGATTTGGCGGCAACAATCGCGGGCGAAGGGGGCGTTTTCCTGGACCGGGCCGAAGCGTCTGCGGTGAAAATCCTGGACCGGTATCTCGATCCGGGCCAGTTGGCCAAATGGCGGCGCTGGTCGGACGAAGCGGTCAAGGAATCCCGGGAAAAATCGTCGGTCGTCCTTCTGGTCAACAAGGTCGAGCGAAAGATGATCGTCTATGCCAGGGGCGAAGTCAAAGCCCGGTTCGACATCGGGCTTGGGAAATACGGCCTGTCCGATAAGCTCTACTCGGGCGATGACGCGACGCCCGAGGGCCGCTACAAGATCGTTTCGAAAATTCCGGCTTCGAAGTTTTACAAAGCCCTTTTAATCGATTACCCCAACGCCGGAGACCGTCAGGCCTTCGCCGAGGCTCGGAAAAGGGGTTTGGTCCCGGCCCGGGCCGGCGTCGGCGGGGACATCGAAATCCACGGCGGCGGCAAGGACAGTTTGACCCGGGGATGCGTCGGCCTGGATAATAAGGACATGGATGCTGTTTACGAGCACGCCCGGGTCGGCACGACAGTCGTGATCGTCGGCGCCGTCGGCGTCGAAAATACGATTCTGGCCGAAATCATGAAATTTAAAGACAATGATTAACAAAAAAATCCGTCTTCTTCTCTGGATCTCCGGGGGAATCGTTGCGGTTTTGATACTGATCATGATCGGCGGACGGATGGTCGCCGGATCCTGGGCCAGGAGCGCCGTCGTCCAGACCGATCAGGCGGCCGCCGGCGGCGATCCGGCCGAAAAAGCCAAAGCCCCCGAGGTTCAAGCCAGGGAACTCGAGGCCAAGGCCCGGCAGTTGACGACGCGTCTGAAAAATCTCTCGCCGCGCGGAACCTATCTCTTGATCGACACCGCCGAGAACCGCCTGAAGGTCGTGCGGGAAGGCAAGGTCCTTCAGGAAGCGATCGTCTCCTGCGGTTCGGGCGATATCCTCCAGGATCCGAGCGGAGAGCGAAAGTGGATTTTCGATACGCCCCGGGGCGAGTTTTCGGTCTCTTCCAAGCTCGTCAATCCGACCTGGATCAAGCCGGATTGGGCGTTTTATGAAGAGGGAGAGGAGCTTCCCAAGGATTTCAATGACCGGGTCGACAACGATACCCTGGGCGACTATGCCCTGGGCATCGGCGACGGATATTTTATTCATGGCACCCTGTACACGCGCCTGCTCGGCCGGAACGTGACCCATGGATGTGTCCGGGTCGGGGACAAGGATTTGAAGGTGATTTATCAGATGGTGCCCATGGGGGCGAAAGTCTATATTTACTGAAATGAAAACACGAACTTTTGCGGCTATCGGGGCGGGGATCGTCCTTTCGGTCGGGGCTGCGTTCGGACAGAGCGGTGCGGTTTCGGCGCGGCGGACGGCGTTTCTGGAACAGGAATACGCCCTGGCGAAAAGTTCGGCGACCTATTTTATTTTTAATTTTGAGACGGCGACGGTCTCTTTAAAATCGCGGGGTTTGGTTCTTAAAGAGTGGCCGGTCGCGAAGATGAGGATATGGGGCCGGGCCGGGGGCGTCATGACGTACGGCCTTGTCCGAAAGACGGCGTATCGGGCTCCCCAGAGGAAAGATATCACTCCCGGCAAAGCCGAGGCCGAACAGAAGCCGGCGCCCAAAGACGATGATCTCGGCATCATGGAGCTCGGCAAAATGCCGGTCGATTATACGCTCGAGCTCCCGGACGAAATCCGGATCAAAGTCCGGCTTCAAAAGAAGGGCTTCG
>CAYPKX010000245.1:0-3436 GCA_964411395.1 uncultured Eubacteriales bacterium
GACATGGCCGGCCGGGAAAATCCCCATTTTTTAGACGGGGGGCTTCTGGTCCGCTTTTTGGAGGCGCTCGCCCCGCTGGGCAAAAAACTCGGGCCCGTCATGTTTCAATTCGAGTACCTGAACAAGCAGAAGATGCCGTCGCGGGAGGCTTTTTATGACCGTTTCGGGGATTTCATTCAGGCTGCGCCCAAGGGGCCGGCGTATGCCGTGGAGATTCGAAATCCCAATTATCTTGTTCCCGACTTTTTCGATTTTCTCCGGTTTCACAACCTCGGATTCGTCTATCTTGACGGGTACCATATGCCCCCGATCGGCGAGGTCTATGCCAGGCATAAGCCCCGCCCGGCAGCCTTCCAGGTCGTCCGTCTGCATGGCGGCGACAGGGGGGAGATCGAGAAAGAGACGGGTGAAGTCTGGGATGAGATCGTCGCCCCGCAGCCGGCCGCTGTTTCGGCCGCGGTCGATATCGTCCTTGAAAACGCCGAACGTAAAGCCCGGACGTACCTCAATATCAATAATCACTTCGAAGGGAGCGCGCCGCTGACCGCGGTGAATTTGCTCGAACAATTGGCGGATCGAGCCTAGAGAACCCTCGGGATCCTGACGGTCAGCCGGCTCCGCCCGACAAATCCGCCCGATCCCTTTTCCGACTCATTCGCCGAGAACGGAGCCGGGGCGGAAAACGGCGCCGACAGCCGCCCCAAAGACGGCCCCGGCCTTCGAACCGGAACCGGCTTGCGGACCGAGAGGGGCCCAGGCCCGCGTTTTCCCCTGAGGCCGTTCGTTCGCGGAAGATCTCAGGCTTTGGTTTTGATCGGGCCGATCGGAAGAACCGTCCGCCCGAGGGCCTCATTGATGATCTCGGCCATAGCCAGGTAAATGGCCGAGAAACCGCAAACGATCCCTTCAAACCCGGCGATCTTTCCGATCATTTCAGAGCCGAACCAGTCGCGAAGTGCCAGCAGCAGGAACAGGATCCACAAGCTCAGAAAAACGAACTGGAGAGCCCGGTTTTTCTTGAACGTCCCGATCCACATGAAGAACGTGAACAGGCCCCACATGAACAGGTACCAGCCAAGGAAGGGGACCGGTGTGGCGCCGCCGTTGGGCGCGTTTGTCCCGGGGATGACCCACACGGCAACCAGGGTGAGCCAGAAAAAGCCGTAAGAGGTGAAGGCCGTCGTTCCGAATGTGTTGCCTTTTTTAAATTCCATGATGCCGGCGATGATCTGGGCGAGGCCTCCGTAAAAGATGCCCATGGCCAGAATCATGGCGCTGACCGGAAAGAAGCCGGCGTTATGGATGTTCAACAGGACCGTGGTCATGCCGAAACCCATCAGGCCGAGGGGGGCGGGGTTGGCGAGTTTGTTCTCCATGGCGTTCGTCTCCCTTTTACATTCCGAAGCGTTCGATGATCTCCTGGCGGGTTTTGCCGAGGATGTCGAATTTCTTTCCGACCTTGATGAAGGCGTCGAGGGCTTTGTCGAGATGGTGGATCTCGTGGCCGGCCGAGATCTGGGTCCGGATGCGGGCCTGGCTCTGGGGGACGACCGGGAAAAAGAAGCCGACGGCATAGATCCCCTCGTCGTACAGAGCCCGCGAGAAGTCTCCGGCCAGCTTGGCGTTGAAGAGCATCACCGGGACGATCGGCGTGTCGCCTTCCTTGAGGACGAAGCCGGCCTCCTGGAGGCCTTTCCGCCAGTAAGCGGCATTCTTCTCCAGCTTGTCCCGGCGCTCGGTCGAAGCCATGAGAATCTCGAAGACTTTGAGAATGCCCTCGACGACGACCGGGGCAATGGAATTGGAGAACAGGTACGGACGGGCTTTCTGCCGGCACATCTCGACCAGCTCCCGGCGTCCGGACACGCAGCCCCCGGTCGCGCCGCCCAGGGCCTTGCCGAAGGTCGTCGTGATGACGTCCATCTTTCCGACGACGCCGTATTTTTCGTGGGTCCCGCGTCCGGTCCTGCCGATGAAGCCCGAGGCGTGGGAGTCGTCCACAAGAATCATTGCGTCGTACTTTTCAGCGAGGGCGGCCATTTTGTCCAGGGGGGCGGTGTCGCCGTCCATGCTGAAGACGCCGTCGGTGATGACCAGGCGGTGGCGCCGGTCCTGGTGCATCTCGAGCTTCTGTTCGAGGTGGGCCATGTCGGCGTGCTTATAGGTGTCCTGCATGGCGCTGCACAGGCGGATTCCGTCGATCAAGGAGGCGTGGACGAGCCGGTCGGAAATCATGACGTCATCCTTGGTCAGGATGGCTTCGAAGACGCCGGCGTTGGCGTCCATACAGGAAGGAAAGAGGATCGTGTCCTCCGTCCCGAGGAATTCGGTGACCTTTTGTTCGAGGGTCCGGTGAATGTCCTGGGTCCCGCAGATGAACCGGACCGAGGACATCCCATAACCCCGGCTGTCCATTCCGGCATGGGCGGCCTTGACCACCTCGGGATGGCTGGACAGGCCGAGGTAGTTATTGGCGCACATGTTGATGACTTTGCGGACCGAGGCTCCCGTCGGGAATTCGACTTCGATGTCGGCCGCCTGGGGCGAATGGATGAACCGTTCCTGCTTGAACAGACCGGCGTCTTTCAGTCCCTGGAGGACTCCCTGGTACGATGAGCGCGTTTTTTCAGAAAAAGACATGGTTGTTGGCTCTCCTATGATGGCTTCGGGATCGATCGGCGCGCCGACCGGGCGTAACCGGACTCAAGCCGGCGGCTCCGGACGGCGAACCGGGGATCACTCAGGCCTGGGTGAATTTCCTGACGAGAACGGCGATTTTATCGACCGAGTCGAAAGCCTCGGGCGTGGCCTGGTCGTCGGGGATGCTGATTTTGTACTTGTTTTCGAGGAAGCGCTTGAGGGAGACCATCGAGAAGGAATCGACGATCCCGCCCGAAATCAGCGGGGTATCGTACTCGATCGGATCGGCTCCATCCTCGGAATACTCGGCGATCACGTACTTCAAAACGATGTCTTTCAATTCGTCGGCCATGGTGTCGGTCTCCTTATAATGTGAATCGATCTCAGTCGTTTTCCAGGGTGGAGGTGTCGCCGATCTCTTCGCCCCATTCCTTGGCCTTCAGGATCCGCCGCATGATCTTGCCGCTTCGGGTTTTGGGCAGGGCGTCGGTGAATTCAATCTCCTGGGGCATGGCCAGGGGGGAGAGCTTCTTCCGGATGAAATTCATGATCTCCAGGTCGAGGTCGGCGCTCGGGGTGAAACCGGATTTCAGGGTGACGAAAGCTTTGACAACTTCCATGTTGATCGGGTCAGGTTTGCTGACGACGGCCGACTCGGCCACGGCCGGGTGCTCGATCAGGGCCGATTCGACTTCGAACGGGCTGACGAGGTGGCCGCCGGTGTTGATGATATCATCGTCCCGGCCGACGAACCAGAAGTAGCCTTCCTTGTCGATGCTGGCCCGGTCGCCGGTCA
>CAYPKX010000246.1:0-829 GCA_964411395.1 uncultured Eubacteriales bacterium
AATCGGCCAGCTTCCGGTCGGCCCCGACTTTAAATCCGAGGAAAGTCTCGGGCGAGGTTTGGGCCTGAGCCAGGAGAGGGAGAAAGACGGATACGGCGACGAGGGAGAGCAGCGCGGCGCGGACGGGATTTCGCTTCATCTTCCGAACCTCCATGGGCGGACGGATGGGATTTGTTCTACCACCGGAAAGAGTGCGAGTCAATGGAAGGCGCTGGACTTGCCTTGCGGGGCAATGATAGCATGAGGCCGCGGATTTTCGAGCGAAGCGAAGGCGTATCGGAATGGATTCCAGCGAGCGGGAGCGAACCGTCCGGAGGGTCATCAATCTCGGCCTTCTCTGGAACATCGGGCTGGCGGCCGGGAAGACCGCCATGGGAATCATCGGCCACAGCACGGCCCTGCTTTCCGACGGCATCAACTCCACCTCCGACGTCGCCTACTATATCGTCGTGAAAATCTTCATGAAAATGGCGGGCCAGCCCGCCGATCCGGAACATCCCTTCGGCCATCGTCAAATGGAGAGCATCGCGGCCTTGAGCGTGGGGGCCTTTGTCATCACCACGGCCATCGCGATTTTCTGGTCGGCGGTCAACGGCGTTTTTGACTTGTGGCAAGGCGTGGCCGATACCAGCCCCTTGCGGCTGGGCGCCTTATGGGTCGCTTTGTTCACCGTCGCCGTGAAAATCGGCCTGACCGTCTATACGCTGTCCGTCGGAAAGAAGACGGGCAATTCGGCGATTCGGGCCCTGGCCTTTGACCATCGCAACGATATTTTTTCCGCGTTGGCCGCCGGCCTCGGCATCTTTTTAGCCCGTCAGGGATACCCCTG
>CAYPKX010000246.1:839-2027 GCA_964411395.1 uncultured Eubacteriales bacterium
ATCCTCCGGGAATCCGCCATGGATCTGATGGATACCGTTCCGAGCCAGATCCTGGACCGGAAGGTCAGGGCCATTCTTGGGGAAATTCCGGAAATCCTCGTCGTCGAGGAAATACGGGCCCACCGGTTCGGCCCGTATTTCGTGATCAACGTGACGATCTGCGTCGACGAAAACCTGACCGTGAAGGCCGGCGACGCCATAGCCACCCGGGTGGAAACATTGCTGATCGAGCGCGTCGAGATGGTCCGCCGGGTATACGTCCATTATCACCCGGCCGCCTGACGCCTCGCTTGATTTGCCCGCCTGTTCCGCTTAAATTGATAGCTAAGGGAGAGACGCATGATCAATCGGCGGGAGTTTTTCGGGCTCTTCGGCTGGGGGGGAGCGGCCTGGATGGCCTCCCGTTTCCATCCCGGGAAAAAAACAATGATCAAAAAAGAGGAGGAGAGAATCATGGCCTACACGGCGAAGGATTTCGGACGGCTTATCGGGATGGCGGGATTCAGCGAAACGCTGTTAAAAAACCATTTCACCCTGTATCAGGGCTATGTGACCAACACCAACAAATCGCTCGACCTTCAGGCCCAGATGCTCAAGGACGGGAAGACCGGAACCCCGGAGTATGCCGAAATCAAGCGGCGGTTCGGGTGGGAATGGAACGGGATGCGGCTCCACGAGCTGTATTTCGGGAATCTGGGCGGAAGCGCGGCTCTCGACCCGGCCGGAAAGCTCGGCGTCCGGCTCGCGACGGAGTTTGGAAGCGTCCAGGCTTGGGAGAAGGACTTCAGAGCCGCCGGGGCGATGCGGGGCATCGGCTGGGTTATCCTGTATCTCGACTCCGCTTCGGGCCGGCTGTTCAACTCCTGGATCAACGAGCACGACACCGGCCATCCGGCCGGCTGCGTCCCCCTGCTCGTCATGGATGTTTTCGAACACGCCTTCATGACCGATTACGGGCTGAAGAAAGCCGATTACGTCGAGGCGTTTTTCAAGAATATCGATTGGGCGGCCGCGGCCGCCCGGCTTGGCTGACCGCCCGGTCCGGCTCGCGATGTGCCGCGTGATTTGACACTCCCCGCATCCTGATTTAGGATGCGGGCCATGAGCCGACTCGCCCGGCTGCGCAACATCGGTCCGGCGGCCGTGGTGACGGCTGCCTTCATCGGCCCCGGAACGGTCACGACCTGC
>CAYPKX010000246.1:2037-3433 GCA_964411395.1 uncultured Eubacteriales bacterium
AGTCCGGATGCGGGGCCTCAGCCGTCCTGACCGCCCGCGCCCAAAGGTCGCCGACGGGCTCGTGACGGCCTCTGTAAGCGTCCCGGCTACGGATACGACCTGTACCTTGGCCGGGGCGAAATTCGGTTATGCGCTTCTCTGGGGGCTTCTCTTCTCCACCGTCGCCACGGTCATTCTCCAGGAAATGTCGGCCCGGCTGGGCATCGTCGGCCGGAAGAGCCTGGGCGAGGCCATCCGCGAATCGGCCCGGAGCCGGGCCGCGCGGATCACGGCCGTCCTCCTTGTTCTTTCGGCCATCGTCATCGGCAATGCGGCTTTTCAAACCGGCAACATCCTCGGCGGAGGCCTGGGGCTGGAGACGATCGCCGGCCGGCCGGGCTTTTCCCCCGGTTTTCCGGGACTGAACGTCTGGGCCCTCGCCATCGGCCTTATCGCTTTCGGCCTCCTTTGGTGGGGCAATTACAAATTCATCGAACGGGCGCTCGTCGGCCTTGTGGTCCTGATGAGCGCGGCCTTTCTGATCACGGCGATCATGATCAAGCCGGATCTGGGACGGCTGTTCCGCGGCCTGGTCTTTCCCGGAATTCCCAAGGGTTCATTGCTGACGCTCGTCGGTTTGATCGGGACGACGGTCGTTCCCTATAACCTCTTTCTCCATGCTTCGGCGGTCCGGGAGAAATGGAAAAATCCGGAAGATATCAGAGCCGGTCGGATGGATATCGGGATCGCCATTCCGTTGGGAGGCATCGTCTCGATGGCTATTGTCGTCACCTCGGCGGCCAGCTTCTTCGGCGCCTCGGCCGAAATCAAGGGCGCAACCGATATGGCCGTTCAGCTCGAGCCGCTCGTCGGGAGCTGGGCCCGGATCTTCATGGCCCTGGGGCTGTTTGCCGCCGGGCTCACTTCGGCGATTACGGCCCCTTTGGCCGCGGCCTATGCCGCCGATGGTATCCTGGGATGGAAGGCGAGCCGCACGGATCCCCGTTTCAGGGGCGTTTGGATCGGGATCATCGCGATCGGTCTGGTTTTTTCCCAGCTGGGTTCGAGCCCCGTCGAGGTCATCCTCTTTGCCCAGGTTGCCAACGGTATTCTGCTGCCGCTCGTCGTCGCCTATCTTCTCTGGGTGATGAACCGGCCCGGGATCATGGGGAATTACCGGAACCGTCTGGTCAGCAATCTGGCCGGGGGGCTGGTCTTCCTGATCACCCTCGGTTTGGGGTTGCGGAGCCTCCTCCAGGTGTTGAAAATCATCTGATTTTCCCGGTTTCCGGTCCATTGCTCCACCGGGCCTTTTCATTGACTTAGAAGCCCGATTTCGTCTAGAATGTGCCCCCCGGCGGCGTAGCTCAGTTGGTCAGAGCATGCGGCTCATATCCGCAGTGTCCGGGGTTCAAAT
>CAYPKX010000247.1:0-3428 GCA_964411395.1 uncultured Eubacteriales bacterium
GATTGGGCCCTTTTTCCTCCCCCTCCCCACGAACGGGCAGGGCTATGCTCGTTGCCGCCCTACCGGGGTGTATTCGCCTCCAGCGACTGCCAAAAGACCCCTCACCGCCGGCGACTAGTCCTTCGCTCCAAAAAATCCTCCCGATCTCCCCCCCTCCCGGGGATAAACCGCCCCCGATTCAGCCGCTATGATAACCGCGTTGGGCTTGACGTCCGCGTTTGCCCAACGGAGCTTTTATTAGGATAGGAGACCATGCCTCACCGGAATTTCCATAGGCCTCTTCCGGCGGCCGCCCTGGCTTGCTTTTTCGCCTGTTCGGCTGCGGTCTGGGGCCAAATTACGGTCACGTCCCCGGCCTCCCGGGACGTCGTCCGGGCCGCCCCCGACTATGCGACCGAAGTCCTGGCTGATGAACCAGCGGACAGACCTGGGCTGGCGCATTTTCAACACCATCGAACAACCGTTGTCCAACCTCACCGGCATTTCTTTCTCCGGGGGAATATTTTCGGCCGCGACCGTGCCCGTCGAATATCCCGGATATCCGGAATACTCGGACCCGAACATTTACATCCTCGACTCGGATTATACGGGCTCGTCGGGAATCGGCAAGTTCGGCAGCAACTACAAGATCGACGCCGACAAGTACACGGTTTTCGCCGTCCGGATGAGCATCCCCGGGCCGCTGGATGTCGCCCTGAGATTCGGCCAGATCATGTGGTCGGAGAACACGATCTTCCACGGGACGAGCCAATCGAACGGCTTTCTCGTCGGTCCCGGCTGGGGCATCTACCTGATCGATCTTCCCACCCTGGGCGTTCTCTCGGGGACCGCCTGGACCGGCCTGAAAGATTCGCTCCGCCTCGACCCCATGTCCCAGAGGGACAAGACGATTCAGATCGACTGGATCCGCCTCGTTCAGAACGGTTCCGCCTATCAGCGGACGATTTCCTGGACGGGCACCGGCGGCATGGATATCGCGCTTGATAACGACCCGGATCCGGCCAACGGAAATCTTGGAGTCCTGGCCAGAGACGTGACCGGCGGGACCTATGCGTTTGTCGCCGGCGGCCTGGCCGCCGGGCGCTATTATGTGGCGATCGCTCCGAGGGGGACTTTGAATTGGACGTATTCAACCGGCTATTACGAGGTTGAGGAACAGCCGATCTTCCGGATCGACTCTCCCTCGGCCGAAGGCAGCGACCAGGATTTCATGACCGTCGTCGCCGGAAATCCCTGGGATATGAACGCCCTCTCGGACGTGGACCATACCGTCAACCTCACCTCCCAATCCATACAGACGATCGATTACGAGGACCTGGCCGGGAACATCTTTACCGGAAACCAGGTCTATTACGGCACGGCCGCCATCCCCCCCGACTTGATCGGCGACCCGACCGTCTTTTTCCTGAATTTCTTCTACCGCGGGAAAACCTATCAGATCGATACGGCCCGCTACCACAATCTGGTCGCCAAAATGGGCATTGCCGGCGTTCATAGCACCAACGACGGGTCCGTCGCCCGGGTCATGTATATGAGGACGGATGAACATGCCGTCGGCGAGAATGTCAGCCAGGACATCATCATTCGGCACACCCCGCGGCCCGGCGATCGCTGGGTGATGCACAAGATCGTGGCCGATTTGCGGACCCTGCCCCTGGAAGACGGCGCGGCCAGCCCCTCCCACAGCGGCTGGACGGGCATCGTCGACACCTTTCGGATCGATCCGTATGAATTTCCCGACGGACGGGGCTTCTTCTTCGACGATGTCCGGCTCACGGCCGACTGGCGGGTCGACTCGTCGTTTGTCATCGAATGGACGATGGAGGACGCGGATTCGGCGACAGGAGCGACCGTCTCGTTCTATTATGATACCGACCGAAGCGGTTACGATGGTATTCTCATCGAGTCGGGGATTTCGGCCCCGGCCGGGACCGGAAGCACGATCTGGGATACCGCCTCTGTGCCCGGCGGGACGTATTATCTGTACGCCGTCGTGACCGACACCAACGCCAACACGAACAAGTTCTATGCGACCGGCCCGGTGATTGTCGACCACGCCGGCATGCCGGTGATCGCGCTCTCGAAAACGGCCTTCGCCTTTGGGGCGATCCAGAACGGGATCGCCGGGCCGGCCGAGACAACGACGCTGACCAATACCGGGACCGGAACGCTCAATTGGACGGCCGTTCGATCGGCTGATTGGATCTCGGTCACGCCGTCGAGCGGGACCGGAAACGGACTCGTCAGTATCGGGATCGCCCGGACGAATTTGAGTCTGGGGACGTATCAGGGGACGGTGATGATCTCCGATCCCGACGCCGTCAATTCTCCCCAGGTCATCCACGTCAACTACAATGTGTACGGATCGGGCGGAGACGGAGAGCCGTTCGGATTGTTCGAGACTCCGGTTGACGGGGCGACCGTGGCTTCCTCGGTTCCCGTGACCGGCTGGGTTCTGGATGATATCGGGATGCAGTCGGTCAGAATCTACCGGGGAACGGACATCTCCGACCGGGTCTATATCGGCGAGGCGATGTTCGTCGAGGGGGCCCGGCCGGATATCGCGGCCGCCTATCCGGGGTACCCCCAAAACAGCCGGGCGGGCTGGGGTTATATGCTCCTGACCAATTTTCTGCCCGACGGCGGGAACGGGAATTTCACCCTCCTGGCCTACGCGACGGACCTGACCGGCCACGAAGTTCTTCTCGGGACCAAATCCATCTTCTGCGACAACGCCAACGCCGTGCGGCCGTTCGGGGCGATCGACACCCCGGCTCAAGGCGGGACGGCTTCCGGGGGCACGTACTTCAACTTCGGCTGGGCTCTGACGCCGATGCCGAAGTCGATTCCGGTCAACGGCTCGACGATCAACGTCTGGGTGGACGGCGCGCCGCTGGGGCACCCGGCCTACGGCTACTACCGGGAGGACATTGCCTCCCAGTTCCCCGGCTATGCCAACTCCAACGGAGCGATCGGCGTCTACTCCCTCGATACGACCGGCTGGAGCGACGGTGTCCACACGATCGTCTGGTCGGTGGTCGATTCGGCCGGGCAGGCCGACGGGATCGGAAGCCGGTATTTCTCGGTCTTGAACCTCTCCGGGGCGCAGAGTGCGCCGGGAAGCGCGGGGAACGCTGAAGGTGCGGGGGGAGGAACGGTTGGCATGGCGGGCGCCCGGGGTACGGCGGGTGTCCGAAGCATGAGCAGCTATGCGCAGGTGTCGGGCATGATGGGAGTTAATGGCGCAGCGAGTTTGCCGGGAGGGGCGGGCGGATCGGCCCGGGCGTATGAAGCGGCGGGACGAATGAAAGCAAGTCTCGAGGGGATGTGGAACGACACCCGAAGCCCCGTTTATGTGCGGCGGGGGATGGCAATGGATGCGCCGGTCGAGTTGGCTACGCCTGAAAACGACGGATCGATACGAATCG
>CAYPKX010000248.1:0-3412 GCA_964411395.1 uncultured Eubacteriales bacterium
GTGGATCCGCCAGGCCATCACCCGGGCCATCGCCGACCAGGCCCGGACGATCCGGATCCCGGTCCACATGATCGAGACGATCAACAAGCTGATCCGGATCAGCCGTCAGCTCGTCCAGGAGATCGGCCGGGAGCCGACCAGCGAGGAAATCGCCAAGAAGATGGACATGCCCGTGGGGAAGGTTCGAAAGATCATCAAGATCGCTCAGGAGCCGATCTCCCTGGAAACGCCCATCGGCGAAGAGGAGGACAGCCACCTCGGGGACTTCATCGAGGACAAGGTCATGCCCTCCCCGCCCGACGCCGTCATTCATATCAATCTCCGGGAACAGATCGAAGAGGCCCTCAAAAGCCTGACCGAGCGCGAGGCCAAGGTCCTGAAGATGCGGTTCGGGCTGGGGGACGGGAACGAGCACACCCTGGAAGAGGTCGGCCAGCAGTTCAAGGTGACCCGCGAGCGCATCCGGCAGATCGAGGCCAAGGCCCTCCGGAAGCTCAAACATCCGAGCCGGTCGAAAAAACTCCGCTCCTTCACCAACGGCTTTTCTTGAGGTTCGAAGCCCGCCGGACGACGGGTTTTCGAAGGACGGCCGCGGAACGGTTGCGTCTCAACCCCGATTTTGATATAAAAGGCCAAAGGGCCTATAGCTCAGCGGAAGAGCTCCCGGCTCATAACCGGTCTGTCCCAGGTTCGAATCCTGGTAGGCCCACTTGATCGAGAGGACCGCAGGTGGATATTTCGTTCGATAAGCTCATTCAGCTCCAGGAAATCGACGCCGAAATCGCGGCTGTCAACGCCCTTCTGGACGCCATCCCGTTGAAAATCAAGGCCCTCGAGGCCGAAATCAAGACGACCGAAGCCGTCGTCGCCGGGAGCAAGGACAAGCTCGCCGTCAACCAGAAAAAGCGCCGCGACCTGGAAAGCGAAGTGAAGAGCATCCGCGAGCAGACGTCCAAATATAAGCGCCAGTTGAACGATGTTAAAACCAACAAAGAGTATTCCTCCCTTCTCAAGGAGATCGAAGAGACCGATCACCGGATCGCTAAAATCGAAGAGGACATCCTCAACGAAATGATCGCCGCCGACGATATCGAGAAGGAAATCAAGTCCTCCGTGAAGAAGCAGGCCGAAGAGGAGGGGAAGCTCAAGACCGAGCAGGCCCGGATCCTCTGCGAACAGAAGGACGTTGAAAAGAAGAAAGCCGGACTGGAGAAGGACCGGGGCGCCCTCCTTCCCCTGATCCCCGCAGAGCAGCTGAATCTTTACCAGCGGATCGCCAAAAAAACGGCCGGCGTCGCCCTGTCCCCGGTGACCGATGACTTCTGTTCGATCTGCCAGCTGCGGGTCCGCCCCCAGATGCTCGACGAACTCTGGGAAATGAAGGAAATCATCACCTGTGAAGCCTGCGGCCGGATCCTGTATCACCGGAAGCCGGCGAATGAAGCCGACCCGGTCGGACCGGTCGACGATCCGAACCGGAAAGACGACTCCTCCGCCGACTAACCGCCGCGTCGCACGGCCTCAGCCTAAATCGTCCTTGTACAAACCCTCGATCAGCTCCTGGTAGCGGTTCTCGATGATGTTCCGCTTGACCTTGAGGGTCGGGGTGATTTCGTCCCGTTCCATATCGAACTCACGGTCGAGAATGGCGATCTTCTTGATCCGTTCATACGAGGCCAGGTTCGGCGTCGCCCGCTCGATCTCCGACCGGAGGAAACTCTCGATCTGCTCGTTACGGACGAGCTCGGAACGGTCTTTGAACGGGATATGGACGAACTTGGCGTACTCCTCGAGCTTTTCGAAGTTGGGGACGATCAGGGCGGCCACGTACCGGCGGCGGTCGCCGAGAACGACGGCGTTGGTGATGTAGGGAATCGTCTTCAGGACATTCTCGATCGGTTGGGGGGCGATGTTCTTTCCGCCGGCGGTGACGATCAGGTCTTTCTTCCGGTCGGTGATGGTCAGGAATCCGTCGGCGTCGATGAATCCGATGTCGCCGGTCTTGAACCAGCCGTTCTCGAAGACGTCTTCGGTCTCGACGGGCTTCTTATAATACCCTTTCATGACGTTGGGGCCTTTGGCCAGGATTTCGCCGTCGGGGGCGATCTTGACTTCGACGCCCGGAATAATCTTCCCCACCGTCCCGAACCGCAGGGCTTCGAACGTATTGAGAGCCAGGACCGGCGACGTTTCGGTCAAGCCGTAGCCTTCCAGAACGGTCAGGCCGAGGGCGTAAAAGAATTCGGCGATGTCCTTGGACAACGGCGCGCCGCCGGAGACAAAGAACCGAACCCGGCCGCCCGTTTTTTCGATGACCCTGGAAAAGACCAGCTTGGCCGCAATCTTATGACGGAAGCGCAGCCAGGGCCCGGGTTTTTTGC
The DNA here is from genome assembly GCA_964411395.1 of uncultured Eubacteriales bacterium. GTDB lineage: Bacteria > Acidobacteriota > Aminicenantia > Aminicenantales > UBA4085 > JAAZPG01. The sequence goes on from CAYPKX010000248.1 coordinate 2,382, forward strand.
CGGCCAGGGTTTTCTGCCCGACGGCCTTTCCGACACCGATTCCCCAGAAGAAAATCTTGCGCTTCAGACTCGAGCTGGACAGGACGTTGTCCATGACCCGGGAGTAGATCTTCTCAAAGACCCGGGGGACGCTGACCATGATCTGGGGTCGAATTTCCAGGAGGTTGTGGGCGACGGTTTCGGCATTCTCGGCGTAGGCGATCGAACAGCCCTTGTGGACGTAGGTGAAGGTGACCATCCGCTCCAGGACATGGGACAGCGGGAGAAAGGACAGGACCGTGTCGGCCGCCGAGAATTCGAGGATGCCGGCGACGGCGCTGATGTTGGTGGCGAAATTTCCGTGAGTCAGGATGACTCCTTTGGGTACCCCGGTCGTCCCGCTGGTGTAGATGATCGAGGCCTCGTCTTCCGGCCGCACGGACCGGGCGGTTTTCTCAAACATGTCCGGCTCGGCCTGCCCCAGGGCCCGGCCGCGCTGCCGGACCTCGTCCAAGGTCAGGACGCCGGGGGCGGGGGCCTGCGGCTGGAACACGATGATGTTCTTGACCTTGGGGAGGCCGGCCCGGATGGCCGCGATCTTCTGGTACTGAAAGAGGTTGGAGACGACGAGGGTTTCCGCATCGGAATCATTGATGAAGTATATGACCTGCTCGGAGACCAGGGTGGTATAGATCGGGACGGTGATCCCGCCAAGGCAGAGGTTGGCAAAATCGGTGATCGTCCATTCCGGACGGTTTTCGGACAGGATGATCAGCTTGGCCCCCCGGCCGTGGCCGAGGCTCTTCAATCCCAGGCTCAGCTCCCGGACGGCGTCGTTGAATTGCGCGGTCGAAATGTCGGTATAGACATCGTTCCGCTTCACTTTCAGCATGTCCGGCTTGGGATAGAGGCGAACCGTGTTTAAAAAAAGCTCGGCGAGGGTTTGCATTTTCCTTCCTCCGCAAATTTTTCCGCGAACGCGTACGGCCATTCTATGGAAAAACAAAAGGAAGGTCAACCGAACCCGGAACCGCACGTCCGCTTATTTTTTC
>CAYPKX010000249.1:0-3405 GCA_964411395.1 uncultured Eubacteriales bacterium
CTCGATCAGGATGGGCATGGTCTTGCCCGCGGCGGCGGCGCGTTTGCCGATGTCCCGGGCCAGGTCGGCCGAATCGACGGTCTCGATCATGTCAAAAATTTCGACGGCCTTCTTGACCTTGTTGGACTGGAGATGACCGATATAATGCCAGCGGGCTTTCGGCCCGACGACGGCGAAGGCCTCCATGGCCTCTTTGACGTAGTTCTCTCCGACGATGCCCACCCCGGCTTCGATGGCCTCGAGGACCTCGGCCGGGGACTTGGTTTTGGCCGCGGCGACCAACTCCACGCCGGGCGGAAGTTCGGCCAGGACGGACTTTACGTTTTCCGTGATGATGCCCATGCGGGTATTGTAGCAAATTTGCTATAATCTCCGCATGAACATTCGGGAAGAGTTGGAGGAAATCGAAGTTCGGAATCTCTCGCCCCGGGCCTGCCTCTCGCGGGACTCCAAGGGCCGGGCCCGGCCGGAGTCGCTTCATGACTTCCGAACCGCTTTCCAGCGCGACCGCGACCGGATTCTCCATTCCAAGTCGTTCCGCCGGCTCAAGCATAAAACCCAGGTCTTCCTGGCTCCGTTCGGCGATCATTACCGGACGCGGCTGACCCACACCCTGGAAGTCTCGGCCATCGCCCGGACGATCTCCCGGGCCCTCCGGCTTAACGAAGACCTGACCGAAGCGATCGCCCTCGGCCACGACTTGGGCCACACGCCGTTCGGACACGCCGGCGAAGCGACGCTTTCGAAGCTCCTGCCCGGCGGGTTCACCCATTTCGACCAGAGTCTCCGGGTCGTGGAAAAGCTCGAATACGACGGCAAAGGGCTCAACCTCAGCGTCGAAGTCCGGGACGGCATCGCCCGCCACTCCAAGGGCCGGGGAAAAATCCTCGACCGGAAGAAAGAAGACCTTCCTTCGACCCTGGAGGGCCAGGTCGTTCGCGTCTCGGACGTCATCGCCTACGTCAATCACGACCTGGACGACGCCATGCGGGCGGGCCTGCTCAAGGAGACCGATGTCCCGCGCGGTCTCGTGGCCGTTCTGGGAAAATACCACGCCACCCGGATCGATAAAATGGTCGTGGACGTGGTCGAATCCAGCCTGAAGGGCGGACTGGACCGGATCGCCATGAGCGAAGCGACGATGAAGGCGGTGGTCGAGCTCCGCGATTTTCTTTACGACCGGGTTTACCACCACCCGGAGGCCAAGGAAGAGCTCCGCAAGACCGAAAAAATCATCCGCGACCTGTTCGCCTATTTCGTCGAACATCCCGAGGGCCAGGTGAAGGATTATCCGGCCGGCGATTCGATCCAGGTGAGGGTCGGGGACATCATCGCCGGGATGACCGACCGCTACGCCATGTCGTTATACGAACAGCTGTTTTTCCCGAAATCCTGGCGAACCTGAAACGCGGTCCGCCGGGAACCGGAACCGGATCGCGAGGAGAAGGAGCATCATGTCCGCATCGATACGGCTGGTTATGATCGTCCTGGTCCTGGCCTTCGGGCCGGGAGGAATATCCGCCGCGCCTCCGGCCGCCGCCCAAGGCGGCGACGGTTTGGTCCTGCTGTTTACCGGCGACCTTCATTCCGCCGTCCTGCCTCACCGGGTCGTGACGGAGAGCGGCAGGGTGGAAACGCTGGGAGGATTCGCCCGGATCGCCGCGATGATCAAGGCTGAGCGGGAAAAGGAAGGCGACCGGGTGCTGGCGGTCGACGCCGGAGACATGACGGCCGGATCGCTTTTTCAAATCCTTTTTCAATCCGAAGCCGCGGAGTTTCGGCTGATGAAGGCGATCGGAATCGACGTGTCGACAATCGGCAATCACGAGCTGGATTACGGCCCGGCCGCCCTGGCCCGGGCATTGACCACGGCGAAAGTCAAGGGAGGGGCGGTTCCTCTTGTCGCTTCCAACACGCTGTTTGACCCCAGGGACGATCGCGACAACCTCCTCGAGGCGGTTTTTTCCGACTACCCGGTTCGGGAGTACCTGGTCGTTGAAAAGAACGGATTGAAAATCGGCCTGTTCGGTTTGCTGGGGGAGGCGGCGGCCGATGACGCTCCTGACGCGGCTCCCGTCACTTTTTCGAGGCCGGTCATCCGGGCCAGGGAAGTGACGGCCAAGCTTCGGGACGTGGAGAAGGTCGACCTCGTCATCGCCTTGTCGCATTCCGGAGTCGGGCCCGATTCGAAAAAGTCCGAGGATGAAAAGCTGGCCCGCGAAGTGCCCGGAATCGACGTCATCGTCAGCGGCCACCCCCACGTCCCCATCCGCCTGCCGATCGTCATCGGCTCGACGCTCATCGTCGGCGTAGGGGACCGGGGCGAGGAGCTCGGATACCTCCGGCTTCGCCGGGGAGCGGACGGGCGTTTTGCGGCCGAATCCTATGCCTTGCGGCCGGTGACGACGGATATTCCCGAGGACCCGGAGGTGACTTCGGAAATCGCCGCGCTGCGGGGCTTCGTCGATTCCGCCACGGCGGATATGTTCGGTCTCGATCCGGAGGAAGTTCTGGCCCGGGCGGATTTCGGCCTGGTCGATGAACGCAAGCCGTCTGAGGGGATGAGCTGGGAAATCGGGCTCGGCGATCTTGTCGTCGACGCTTACCGGGCGGTGGTCGAGGCCGTGGAGCCGGGAGAAAAGGCGCCGGTCATCGTGATTCATCCCTGGGGCCATCTTCGCGATGCTCTTCTTCCCGGCCCGATCACCGGCAACGATGTCTTTTCCATCCTTTCTCTGGGCGTCGGTCCTGACGGGCGGCCCGGATATCCCCTCGTTTCCGTCCGGCTGACCGGCCGGGAGATTCGACGGTTGTTCGAGGTCGAAACCACCGTGGCCCCCGGCAACGTGGACGCCCATCTTCAGGTCGCCGGGGCGAAGGTCCGGTACAATCCGCGGCGCGTGCCGTTCGACCGGGTCACCGGTATCGAGATTGCCGAGGCCGACGGAACATGGAAGCCGCTCGAGCCCGACCGTCTCTATCGGGTCGTGGCCAATCTCTATATGGTTCGGATGATCGGGTACGTCTCCAAGGCCTCGTACGGCATCCTGAAGCTCGAGCCCAAGGACGCCGAGGGATTGCCCCGAACGGATTTCGAAAACTTGATCATCGACGCCGATCCTTCGGCGCCGGGCCTCCAGGAGATCAAGGAATGGGCGGCTCTGGCCGCTTACCTGAAATCATTTTCCGATGCGGACGGCGACGGGATCTCCGATATCCCGGTTTCCTATGCGTCATCGGCCGGGCGGTTGATCGACGAGCCGTCGCGGCATCCGATCAAGCTTCTCTCGGGAATCCACGGACCGACAATCGTCGTGCTCGTCCTGGCCGTTCTTGTTCTGCTTCTTCTCTGGCGGATCGGGAGCAAAATCCGCCGCCGCTTCAATAGGGGAAAAGTCCGCAGCT
>CAYPKX010000250.1:0-3403 GCA_964411395.1 uncultured Eubacteriales bacterium
TTCGATTAGGAGACTACGTCGGATAACATACAAATGGATTTCCCGGGTCTCAGACGGGCGACGCTGGTCACGGAGCGGCTTCCTTCGATGATTCCGAGAAACATTCCGGTCGGGCCCGGCAGGTTGACGAAACGGCCCGATTCATCCGACATAAACGGAGGCGGATGGCCGCCGTTGGAGTAAGCGATCTCCCCGGTTCGCAGGTCCAGGACCAGGAAGAAGACGGTGACGAACATCATCATCTCGTTTTCAGCCAGAAGGGCCCGGTTGAGGCGCGAGAGGACCTCCCCCGGCGCCAGCCCCTGCATCGCTTCGGTCTTGAGAAGCGTCTTGCAGATGGCCATGAAAAGAGCGGCCGGGACGCCCTTGCCTGAGACATCGCCGATCGCCACGCCGAGGTGGTTATCGTCGATCAGGAAGAAATCATAAAAATCGCCGCCGACCTCCTTGGCCGGTTCCATCAAGGCGAAAATTTCAAATTCCGTCCGGTCGGGAAACGGGGGGAAAATTCTGGGCAGCATGGCCGCCTGGATATCCCGGGCGATCCGGAGTTCGCTCTGAATGCGTTCCTTGGCCTCGGTTTCGACCCGGAGATTTTCGATGAATCGCTGGACGCAGAGGTGAACGATTTTGAACGCCAACTCGGAGTTCCGGCTGAACAGGCGGGTGACTTCCTCTTTGTCGATCGAATAAACAATGCAGTCCTCTTCGCAAACGGCCGAAGCGGTCCGGGTTTGAAACGGCGAGAGCAGTCCCATTTCCCCGATGACCTCGCCGGCTTTGACGACCTTGTTGATCTCCGGAAGGCGAAGAGAGCCCGAATCGATATAGTACATTTTCCCGGCCGGGTCCCCCGTCCGGAAGAGAACCTCGCCCTGAAGGTGGGCTTCCCGCGTCATCGTCTCCAAGGGGAAGCCGGAGTCCTTGTTGGCCGAAGCTTTCGACCGTTCGGCGGCCCCGCCGGGCCGGGGAAGGAAGACGAGCGTCAGAATATTTTTCCCGTTTTCCCGGCGCCAGACCGCTTCCTCGGCCATCCGCTCGATAAAAAAGATGCCCAATCCGCCGACTTTCCTCTCCTCGAGTCCGGCCCGGAGGTTGGGAGAAGTCGTCGTTCCCGGTTGGAAAGGAACGCCGGTGTCCTCGATGTCGATTTCGATCCGGCCGGCGGAAGCGCCGTCGCGCCAACGCAACTCGATTTCGCCCGTCGTCCGGGGGTAGGCGTGATGGATGATGTTGACGACCGCCTCTTCGACGGCCAACTGGATTTCTTTGGTCTGGAGGGAAGAACAACCGCTGTCCCGTCCCCGGGTCTCGATGAAATCAAGGAACGGCTCCAACGACTCGAGCTGCGCCGGCAAGCGAAGCGGAACCATCGGGGCTTCCCCCTCGGAAGCTTTAGAAGCGTCCGTGAGCCGATTCGATCGAATCCTCGACGGCGAAAACCGAACCGAAGCCGGAGATCGTGAAGACTTCCTTCACCACGTCCTTGACGCAGGCAATGACCACTTTGCCCTTTTTCGTCGAAAGCTTCTTTCCGAGAATCAGCAGGCTTCGCAGTCCGGCGCTGCTGATGTATTCCAGCCCGGAAAAGTTCAGGATGAAGTTGGCTTCCCCCGCGCCGATCCACTCTTCGCATTTTTTATCGAATTCCTGCGAGGAGACGGCGTCCATTCGGCCTTCGACGGCCACGACGAGCCGACCGCTTTCATTTTTTCCTTCGATTTTCATGTCCCTTCCTCGGGCCGTCAAAGTCGGCGGTCCGGACTCGCCGCCGGCCGTCCCGCCTCGAAGGAATTCTATCGTTGGAGGGAGCCGTCTGTCAACCGGAAATCCCCCGTTTGAATGCCTTTGCTTTGGAGCCCCGTTCCCAGCGTTCGCTCGAGGCGGGCCAGCGACAGCCGGTAATCGATCATGGCCTTCAGTTCGGCGCTCTTGGCTCCCGCCAAATCCCGCTGTTGCCAGAGAAAAAGGTAATTTGTGGTCAGGCCGACCTTGAGTTTTTTTTCTTCGGCCAGGAGCTTTTTTTCGGAAAGCTCCCGGGCGGCCCGGTACGCTGCCACCCGACGGGCATCGGTTTCCAGGGTTTTTACCGCGCTCCGGATTTCCAGGAAGATCTGCTGTCGAACGTTTTCGACCTGAAGGAGAGCCTGATCGTAACCCAGGCGGGCGGCGGCAAAATGGGCCTTGGTCAGATAGTTGGCCAGGGGGATGTTGAGACTCAAGCCGACCGAGTAATTTTTATAGAGAAAGCGGAAAGCGTCCCGCAGCGAATCGGACGACCCGCCGGGGATCACGCCGATGACGACACCGCTGAGGGCGTTGCCGTCCTGGTAAAGGATCTGGGTTCCCGACACGCCCGGACTCCAATACTGGATCGACAAGCGCAAATCGGGCAGCAGCTGGTTTCGAGTGTAGGCATACTGCAGGGCGCGATTGGCCAGGTTCAACCGGTAGATTTCCAGGTCGGGGCGGTGGGCAAGGGCGAGAGCGAGACAGTCCTCGAGGACGACCGGACGGGCTTCGGCGGCCGGCTTTTCCAGGGGAATCACCCGGCCGACTTTCACCGCCCCCTCTCCCGTCGGAAAATTGATGAGAGTCAGCAGGCGGTCCTGCAGAAGCGAGACCTGGTTTTCCGCCGCCAGAATATCGGCTTCCCGGGTCGCCACCTCGGCTTCGGCGTTAAGAATTTCAATCGGAGCGATCGTCCCGACTTCGACTTCCCGGCGGTTTTTGGCCAGGAGGTCCCGGGCCAGGTCGAGCGACTGGCGGTAAACGTTGAGCGATTCGACGGCATAGACGAGGTTCCAATAGCCCGCCTCGACGTTGAAGACCGTGTCCATCAGAACCGACTCGAATTGGGTTTCAGATATCCGGAGGTTGTTTCGGGCGATCACGATGCTTCGCCGGTTGAGTTCCAGGCCGAAATCCCGGAGCAGGGGCTGGGAGAAGGAGAAAGTCAGAGTGCTTCCAAAGCGGGGATTGATCGACTGAAAGCTGCGGTTGCTTTCGCTCATGTAGGAAGTGATGGAGGCGGACATCTGCCCGCCTGTTGGGAGGGCCTGGGAGATCGAAGCGGAGTAATTTTTATCGAGAGAGGAGACGACGGCCGCGGCCTCGATATAAGAGTAGGAGGCGGAACTGGTGTCGGCCGAACTGAATCCGAAACCGAGCGAGGGGACGTATTTTTCCCGGGCGAATTGGTAACTCATTTCGCTGAGCCGCGGATTGATGACCTCGACGGCGACGCCCAGGTTGTATTTCAGGGCGGCCAGGATGCAGGAATTCAAGGTCATCGGTAAGTCGCGGTCCTGGCCCGCGCCGCCGGCCGCCGGAGGAGAGAGACTCAGGCTGATTCCCACAAGAATCATCAGGGGAACGGCCGTTCGGCGTTTCATGATCTCAC
>CAYPKX010000251.1:0-3400 GCA_964411395.1 uncultured Eubacteriales bacterium
AGCGTCGATGACGGCCGGGTAGAGGTCGCCGCGGCCGACCTGATCCATGCCGATCTTGATGTCGCCGGCATACTTGTCGGCCAGCGTCTTCATGACTTCGACCGTCGGGATCTTGCCCTGAACGCGGGCGAACGTATTAGCCCCCGTCCGGGTCCATTTTTTCGTCTGGGCGTAAGATCCGACCAAGCCGATGGCCAGAAGGAGCACCATAAACACCAGCACTTTTTTGGATTTCACGATAATGCCCTCCTCCTCAAGAAATTGATGATCATGATGTAAAGTGTACCCATACACCTAAATAACTATTAACACCTGGAAAGCGGCTTGTCAAGGACATTCCGCGCCGGGGAAAAGGCCTCGAGAAACTCAGCCACAATCGGGCGAATCAGGCGAGAATCCCTCGCCGTCTGTTTCAAGGCCTCGAGATATAACAGGTTCCCTCCGCGTCCGTGGCGATCGGCCTGCGCCTGGAGGAGGCCCCGTCCCTGGGCCGGGTCGATTTCCGGATGGATCTGGTACCCCCAAACCGGGCGATTCTTCAGGCCGAAAGCCTGTACCGGACAGGCGTTCGTTCCGGCCAGGACGACATAATCGGCCGGGAGATTGCGGACTTCATCGAAGTGAAGGGAGAAGGCGAAGGACTCCGCTCCGGGAGGCCCGAACATCCGCGATGCGGCCCGGGAGACGACGGGAATCCAGCCCAGCTCCGGTTCGCGGCAAGTCCCGACTGCGGAGGGGCCGGCCAAGGCCCGGGCCAGAAGCTGATGACCGTAGCAGCTGCCGAGCAAGGCGAGCCCTCGATGCTCGGCCTCCCTGACGAAATCGATCTCGCGTTCGACCCATCCTTCGATTTCGAGAATCGAGGCCTCGGATCCGGTCAGAAGGACATGGGTAAAACCCTCGCCCAGACGCGGCAGATCACCGTCCGGTGCGCGGAACGCTTTCCAGGCCGGCGGCAGGAAGGCCGCCCAGTGCTCAACGGGACGGTAGATCTCCGGCTCGACGGAGTTGTCGATTATGGCGATTTTCAGCTCCGCAAAATTCGTTTTCATGAGCTGACATTTTATCATACCTATAAAAATTTGTTCAGCTCAAAAGAAGAGGACGGCGTCGACTTCTTGCCTTGTCCCGGCCTTTCCTTTATGATGCCTTCACCGAGGAGAATGCCGTGGAGAACGTCAAGCTCGAATCCGAACTCGAAGTGATCACCCCCAACGAACCGGGGATCCTCGGCCGCGTTCTCGGAACCCTGGCCAATGCCGGGGTCAACCTCAGGGCGATGGCCGTGACCTCCAGTCCGGAAGAAGGTCGGTTCCGGCTGTTGACCTCGGACAATAAAAAGGCCGAAACGGCCCTCCGGACGCTGGGTTACAAAGTCAAGTCGCAACAGGTTTTGACCGTCGAAATCGGCGACCGGATCGGCGCCGGAGCCGAGGTCGGGGCCTTGCTCGGCAACGCGGTCATCGATGTCGAGACGGCTTATGCCAGCTCTTCGGGCAAATCGACGATCCTGCTGGTCTTTCAGACGACCGCCAATAAAAAGGCGTTCGAGACGCTGCGTTAACCGCCGGTTCCGGCGATTTTGAAATCCCGTTTGACTTCGCCGAGGCGATTGGAATAAAATAAGCACCTTGAAATTGCCATTTCCGAGGAGGAAACGATATGGCGAAAGCTGAACCGAATGTCGTCCCCCTGTGCGACGTTCTTCTCGTGTTGCTCATCATCTTCATGGTCATCACCCCCATGGTTCAAAAAGGGATCGACGTCCGCTTGCCCGAAGTGGCCAGCGGTGAAGCCGGCGGCCAGCCCGTCGGCCTGATCGTCGCCACCCTGAAAAAGGACCTGACGATCGACATCAACAACCAGAACTATCCGGACTTCCGGACGGCCGCCGACGAGCTCCGCCGCCTCTACTCCACCAAGACCGACAAGACGATCTTCCTCCGGGCCGACGTCAAGGTCGCCTTTTCCAAGGTGGTCGATCTGATCGACATCTGCAAGGCCGCCGGCGTCGACACCCTGGGCCTTGTCCCCGAGTTCATCGACGAATAAGCCCTAAGCCCTCCGCCGGCCGGGCCGGCGGAACGAAAAAAAAGGACGCTCGCAAGAGCGTCCTTTTTTTTTGCCGGCAAAGGCGGCGAAGCGGTTTATTCCTTCACCGGGCCGATCACGTTGTGCGCGATGACCAGCCGCTGGATTTCGTTGGTCCCCTCATAGATCTGGAAAAGCTTGGCGTCCCGAAGGAATTTTTCGACGGGATAATCCCGCATATAGCCGTATCCGCCGTGGATCTGGATGGACTCATTGGCCGCGGCGAAAGCGATATCCGAGGCGAAGGCTTTAGCCATGGCGGATTCGGCCCCGTTGGGCTTTCCCTGGTCGGCCAGCCAGGCGGCGTGGTACACGAGGTGCCGGGCGGCTTGAATTTCGATGGCCATCTGGGCGATTTTGAACTGAGTCGCCTGATAGAGGGCGATGGGTTTGCCGAACTGACGGCGGGTTTTGGAATAAGCGACCGCCGCCTCCATCGCCGCCCGGGCGACACCCACGGAGGCGGCTCCGACCGAAGCCCGGGTTTGATCAAAGGTTTTCATGGCGACAAGGAAGCCGTATCCCGGGCGGCCGAGGATGTTGGCGGCCGGGACGCGGACGTCCTCGAAGAAGATCTCGGTGGTATTGCTGGCCCGCTGCCCCATTTTATCCTCGACCTTGCCGATCGTCAGTCCCGGAGTTTCCCGGGGAACGATGAACGCGGTGATTCCCCGGGCGCCTTTGGCCGGGGATGTGTTGGCGAAGATCGTAAAAAGGCTGGAAACGCCGCCGTTGGTAATGAAGCATTTCGATCCGTTCAGAATATAGTCGTCGCCGTCGCGGACCGCCCGGGTCTGAATCGAACCCGCATCCGAACCGGACTCGCGTTCGGTCAGACCGAAGGCCGCCAGGCTCATTTTTTTCGACAGCGGGACGAGGAATTTGCGTTTTTGCTCTTCCGTGCCGAAAAGGACCAGCGGTGTGGTCGCGAGCGAACAGGCCATCATGCTGGTGAACAGGCCGGCGCAGCCGGCCGAAAGCTCCTCGGAGATGAGACAAAGGTCGAGGCCGGAGAGCCCCACTCCCCCGTAGGCTTCGGGAATATTGGCCGTTAAAAACCCGGCTTGAAATGCTTTTTCCATGACGTCGTAGGCGAATTCATGACTCTGGTCGTACTTCGCCGCAACGGGGCGCAATTCGTTCCTGGCAAAATCCCGGGCCATCTCCTGAAGGGCCAGCTGTTCCTCGGTCAGGGTAAAATCAATCATCGGCGTCTCCTTCGCGGCGTTCGGTTTTTTTTCTGCGGGGTGAAAATCGGACTCTTTTATACCGGATTCGGCCGGATGTGTCAATTTGAAAACGTGACGGT
>CAYPKX010000252.1:0-3367 GCA_964411395.1 uncultured Eubacteriales bacterium
CGGATGAAGACGGTCATGATCACGCCCGGTCTCAAACCGTAATTTTCGATGATGTCCCGGTCGCCCAGAATCCGGCTCGCTTCTTCGGCAAAACCAGGCGAGGCGATGACGACATCGGCCTTGGCCAGCTCCCCGGCTTTCCCCATCTCCGTCCAGTACCCGACTTTTTTATAGCCCCGGAGGTACCAGGGCAGGGGCCACTGTTCATAAGGACCGGCCAGGACCTTGACCAGAAGATTCCGGCTTTCGGGGTGGACGGCGGCCAGCTGTTCCATTCGGGCCGCAAGCTTGAGAAAATCCGGGCTGGTCTGGGCATAGGCGTAAGGATTGCGGGGATCCGACGGATAACGGCGGATGGCCTGTTTGGTCTCCAGGGCGAGGAGGCCGATCCCGACGGCCAGAACCGCAATGACGACGGTTCTGAGGAGAACCGTCTGAACGGCCCGAAAAATTGACATAGCCCCGATACCGGCCAGGATGAGCCAGCCGATATAGAACGGGATCAGGTTCCAGGGTGTTTTATAAGGCAGGAAGGAATATGCCAGGGTCATTCCGAGGGTGATAACGACGAGAAAGAGCCCGAGCGACCGGTCCACCGGCAACGGATCGACCGGTTCGTACTCCGGGTCCGGCCGCGGGACGAATACGAAAAACATCCCGGCCAGGCCGAGCAGCAGAACCAGGATCTCGCTCCAGACCAGCCCTCCTGAAATCCGTCCGGTCAGAATGCCGAGGTAATAAAAAAACGGCTGGGCATGAATCCCGGAAGCATCGCCGCCCTTTTCGACGTAGACGTTGAGCGAGGAAACGGCGTCTTTGATCCCTTCGGGATTATGGCCGAACGAGGAGTAGAACAGGGCGGCCACGGCGGCGGCGGCGATGAGGGCGATGACCACATGGCGGACGAAGACCTTGCGCTTGACCGGCATGTCGGTGTTGAGGACGCTGATTTTTTCCCGGACAAGGACGGCAATGACTCCCAGGATCGTGGCCGCGAGAATGATGACCGCCGTTTCCTTGGTCGCGGCCATCAAGCCGGCGAAGATCCCGGCCAGGGCGTACCATCCGCCGTCGGGGCGGAGGATGTATCGCCAGACCGAGACGATGAAACCGACGGCGAAAAAGGCGAAGATCATCTCCTGGATGTAGAACCGGCTGTAATACGCCATGGCCGGCGAAACGGCCATCAACAGGACGGTGACGGCCCGGGCCTCGAGATCGATACTTCCGCCGAAAAGGAGAAACAGGGCGATCAGGGCGGCGCCGAACAGGGCGGGAACCGTCCGGAGCAGCGCTTCATCCAGATCCTGAACCCGGGCCCGGCCCATCGCTTTGGCCGCCGGGAGGGTCAAGTAATACAGAAGCGGGCCGTGATGGTCCGTCTTGTCGTAAAGATATTCCCCTTTTTCGAGGAGGAGACCGAATTTGATCGCCTGGTTGGCCTCGTCGTGGTGCATGGGACGAAGATCCAGCTTGTCCAAGCGGATCAGGAACGCCGCGGCGATGGCCAGAAGGATCAATCCGCCGAGGGCGATTTTTTTCATTTGACGGTCCCGTAAACCTCCACTTCGACGTAATGGTTCATGTCATTCGAGGTGTTGCCGTTGGAATACAGGCGGAGATAGCGGCCGGCCGCTCCTTTGGGATCGATCAACCGGCCTTCGTTGGTTTCGATGTATTCCTTGTCCTTGCCGGCTCCGAGGCCGAGGGTGTTGTCATGGTCATTGTTGAAGACCGTGACCGCGTCCTTCAGAAAATCCTTGTCCGACGAGACCTGGATGACGACATCGCGGTAAACCCGGGCCTGGCTGTGGTAATGCCAGACGAGGATGGCGTTGAGGACGGCCGTTTTCCCCAGATCGACCTGAACCCATTGCTTGCCGGGCCCGAGTTCAACGAAGTATCCGTCCTCGCCGGCCTTCTCACCGTCGGTGACGAAGGCCAGGTCTCCGATGACGGGTATCATGTCGCTGGATGCGACCGATTTTTTGGCCGAGAGAAGCACCGTTCCCTTGGGAACAAAGAACGGGCCCCGGGGTTTTCCGGTGACCGTCTCGAGGTTGGCCGTTTTAATGTTTCTGGGCGTCCCGATGAACATCGGCTTGGGCAGCTGGAGTTTGAGCTCCTCTTTATTGGCGTCCTGGGAGGCGGGGGAGAGGACGAGAGGGGAGAGGGCGAGGAAGGCGGCGGCCAGGACGGCCGGAAGGGGCAAGATGCGATTCATGGGCAGCACCTCAAAATTTCTCTTTCCGTCCCGTCCATGATAAACCGACTCGGCGCCGTCTTCAAGGGGCCGGAGATTCAGGCCGCGAACCTCACTTCAAGGCGTATTTCTTGATGACGATCGTCTCGTCCGGGGTTGTTTCGATCGTGAACACGGCGTCTCCGGTCGGGCTGAACCGGAGGAGCTCGGCCCGGGCCATTGCGGCCTGGGGCAGGTTGAGGTAGAAAGCATCGCGGTAGGCTCCGTCCGTGTCGAACACGTCGACCAGCAAGCCCTTCTTTTCGTCCCGGGTGGAGGTTGAGACCCAGATTTGCCCGGCGACGGCCTGGAGGGAGGAGATGTCGTTCTGGAATTTTCTCTCCGGTTCCTCATAGACCTTGTTGTTCAGTCCGATCGAGCCCCGTTTTTGTCCCGGTTTGAGCGGCGGAGGGGCGATCCGCTCATAATCGCGGCGGAATTCGCGAACCACCGTGTTTGTGGAAACGTCGTAGATCTTGATGCCGTATTCCTGGGTATGGGAGACGGCCAGACGGCCTCCTCCGAGGTCGGCCGCGAGGAACGAGGCGATACCGACGAATCCGGCCGCTCCGCCGCTGCTTGCGGCGTAAACCGTGACGTCGAAGCTCATGAGCCGGGTCCATTCATTTGCGGCATCGTCCCAGACAACGAGCTGGTGGGGGACTTCGACGTATCTGGCGTTCTCTCCCGGTCGGGGAAAGTCGAAGGTTTCGAAAATCCATTTCTTGTCGAATCGTCCCTGGAGAGTCGCCCGCCGGTATTCCGAGATCAAGGAGATCTCTTTTTCAAATGCGCCGGTGGCGTCGAACCAGATCATTTTCGAGGGATGGTATGAATGGATGGCCAGGCGACCGTCGTGGAAGAGTTCGTACGAATCGACCTGGGTCATCTCCCCCGGGCCCTGGCCTTTTTTGAAGTAGTTGCGAATGAGCTTTCCGTCTTTGTCGAATCGAAGAACTTGTTCACCGTCGGTTAGGATGATTGATCCCTCCGGCCCGATTTTCAGGCCGCGAGGATATTTAAAGAAAAAATCCCCGCTCTCGTCGGTGACTGTCATGATGACCTTCGGGACGATCACCCGGCCGGCCTCGGCCGCTTTCGGCTTTTTCGGATTTTCGATCGTCT
>CAYPKX010000253.1:0-3326 GCA_964411395.1 uncultured Eubacteriales bacterium
CTACAACTTCCCCGACCAGGCTTTCCGTCTGGGCGATATGTCCGAGGCTCAGCCCGACCTTAAAGGCCATGCCGTTTTCGCCGCCGTAATGACGGTCGGCACCTCGGATCGGAACACGATCATGGGCGACGGGTATATTATTCTCAGCACCCAGGGATCGGCCCAGCTGGGCTTTGATCATCTCCGTTTCCTGCAGCAGGGCGACTTCGGCGGATTCATCCGGTATGAGAATAAAATCATTTCGGGGAAGTCCTTCGGCGAACTCGATCTGATCGGCGGGCTGATCAACTTCAGCCTGGGTTCGGAGGCCAATCCGGCCGTGGCCTTTCAATTCGGGGGCGGCGAATACTGGGTTCGCGCCGGCCAGAAAAACGGCCAGCGGATCACCGCCAAGATCTGGAAGGCCAAAGCCGATTCCTACCTGGAAATCGACTCTCAAGGGATCCGGGTGGGAGGGCGGAGCGAATTCGGAGGCGAAGCCGACGTCAAAATCGCCCGGGCCTACGTCAAGAGCTCGATCGACATCGGGTTCGAACTGACCTTCGACCCCCTCACGGTCGGGGGCAACTTTGACCAGGACATCGCCGCGGGAGGATGTCTCTGGGCCGTCATCAAGGACATCTGCCTGGAGATCAAGATCTGGTCGCAGCTCTACGGCCATGCCCCCGACCCGACCGTCCTTCGTGCTTCTTTCGGAATCGATTTTGGAATCAAAACCGTCTCGTTCACGGTGGATCTGATATGAGGAATGCCGCTATGCCCATCCGGCTCCGTTTTCTTCCCTTTGTCCTGATGTCCGGACTCCTGGCTTTCGCCGGATTCGACCCCTCCGGCCGAACTCAAGACCCTTCCTCCGGATCGGCCTGCCTGGCCGTCTCCGACGGCCGGGGAACGGTGCGTTTGCTCTGGCCGATTCCCGAAGACGCCTGGCCTTCGGGCGGATGGCGGATCACCGATAACGCCGGCCGGGAATGGAAACGGGTCATCGCCGGCGAAGCCGCGGCTTTGGCCGCTTTGAGCCGGGAGGAAGCGGAGCTGGCGGCCAAGCTTAAGAAGGGGCTTCCGACCTTCTCTAACTCGCAAGAACGGCAGGCCTTCTTCTTCGCTCTGAATGTCGGCGTCTTCACCCGGCCGGCCCTCGCTCGAGCGGCCGGATTTGCCGCGGTTTTAGAGGGTCTTCCCGCCGGCCGCCGGGGCTTTCGAGTTCAAGGACTGACGGCCGAAGGACGCCCGACCAGGCCCTCCTTTCAGAGCCCGGACGTCGATCCGGCCGTTCCCACGGCTCCCCCCGCCGCTCCTGCCGGTCTGAAAGCCGAATCACGGCCGAGCGGAGTGGCTCTTTTCTGGACCAGAGCCGCTCCGTCGGACGTTCCGGGCGCCGTGTCTTACCTCGTCGAGAGAAAAGCGCCGGGAGGCGACTTTTCTCCCGTCCAGACCGATCCCATCCTGATTTCATCGGATCCGCCGAAAGGCGCGCCGGTTTTTCTCGACTCTCCGGCTCCCCCCGGACAATCGCTCGCGTACCGGGTTTTCGGAAAAGATGCTTTCGGTCGGCTGAGCCTTCCGGTTGAAACGTCCGTTTTTCATCCCGACCATGCGGCCCTTCGCCCGCCCGACGAATGGACCGCCCGGGGCGAGAAGGGAGTCAATCTCCTGACCTGGAAAGTCCCGGAAAAGACCGGAACAGGAAAGCTCGTCATCCTCCGGGCCCTTACGCCCGCCGGCCCCTTTCTTCCTTTGACGGCGAAGGGAATCACCCTTGCTTCCGGCCGTTTCGAGGATAAGGAGATCCGCGGAGGCCTGAGCTATTTTTACCAGTCCCATGTCCTGGGAGAGCAGGGGCTGCAAGGGCCGCGCTCCCCCGTCGTCTCGGTCGTCGCAAAAAACACCGGCCCGCCCGCCTCTCCGGCCGGATTTAAAGCCGAGGTCCAGCGAACCCGCATCCGTTTGAGCTGGACGAAAGCGGAGTCGGGCCCTCTGCTTGCCGGCTATCTCATCGAACGCAAGGACAAAAACGGGAACTGGGTCCGCTTGAACGAAGCGATCACCCCCGAGCCCTTTTATGACGATTACGGAGGGTCCGAAGGACCGGCCCGCTGGAACTACCGTGTGCGGAGCATCGCCCTGGACAATCAGGAGAGCCCGCCCTCGGCTGTCGTGGAGGTCGTGATTCCCGACCGGAATATTCCTCCGGTTCCGGCCATCGAATCCGTCGACGGAAGCGGAGGCAAAGCCGTGCTCCGCTTCCGGCCGGGACTGCCCGTCGAACGCGCCGCCCAGTTCATCGTCCTGCGCAGCGGCGACCCGCGAGATCCCGGAGTCGTCCTCGGCCGGCCCCTGCCGGCCTCGGCCCGCGAATACATCGATCCGTTCGTCGAAGCCGGGGCCGAATATTGGTACCGGGTTGCGTCCCTCGCCGCCAACGGAAACCGCAGCGAACTTTCGGAAGCCGTCCTGGTCCGCGTCGGTCCCCCTCCGCTTCCGGCGCCTCCGGCTCCGAAAGCGGAATGGATTCCGAAGCCGTTTCCCAGGGTTCGCTTGTCCGTTCCCCTCGTTCCCCAGGGTCTGGAACTTGTCCTGGACCGCAAACTGGAGGGCGAAGCCGACTGGCTGCGTTTGTCGGAAACGAGCCGCGGTGTCGAGATCTTCGACGGCCACCCTCCGACCAAAGGGAGGATTCAGTACCGGATCGTTTTCCGCACCCGGTCCGGCCTCTATGGCCCCCCGTCTCCGCTTGTCGAAGTGAAAAGATAACGATCGGCCCTCCCTTTCATTGACGGAGGGGGCCCTCCATGCTATCGTAGCACCGGCATTTTCAACCCGGGGGAAATCCCTCGACGGCGACCGCGACCACATGAGCGACAAGAATACGCAAAAGCTTTTTTATAAGCTGGAGGAAGTCTGCCGCTTGGCCAAAGTCGACGCGGCGACCGTGGCCCGGTGGGAGAAGGAATTTCCCTTCCTTGAACCCGGATTCACGGCCGGAGGCCAGAAGATCTTCCGTCCGAAGGACTTGGAGATCATCCGGCGGATCAAGGACCTGGTCGGGAAGGAAAACTGCACCCTGGCCGGAGCCCGGCGGCGTCTCGAGGAGGAAATGAACCTCCGGCCCGTGCCCACCGTCCATCCCGACAAGCTGGTCAAGCTGCTCTGGAAAGTCAGAGACGACCTTCAGGATCTTTCCCGGTCGCTCGATGAGCCGGCGAAAAAGACTTAATAATTGAATCGAGTTCTGGTATAATGCGCCTTCCGTCGGGACGTGGCGCAGCCCGGTAGCGCACATGCTTGGGGTGCATGGGGTCGGCGGTTCGAATCCGCCCGTCCCG
>CAYPKX010000254.1:0-3322 GCA_964411395.1 uncultured Eubacteriales bacterium
CGGAGAGGTGACCGAGTGGTTGAAGGTGCCGCTCTCGAAAAGCGGTGTGCCCGTGAGGGTACCGCGGGTTCGAATCCCGCCCTCTCCGTTCCTGCTCGGAGGAACGCCTACTTGCCGTCCTCCCCTAGTCCTAGGGGAGGTAGGAGGAGTAGAGAATGAATAAAGGAAGTCTTAAAGGCGTTCCGGTCTTAAGACTTTTGCTCGGAGGAACGCCTACTTGCCGTCCTCCCCGAGTCCTCGGGGAGGGAGGAGGAGTAGAGAATGAATAAAGGGAGTCTTAAAGGCGTTCCGGTCTTAAGACTTCTGCCCGGAGGAGTGTCTCCCTGCTGTCCTTCCCTGGTCCTGGGGAAGGCCGGATAGGTCAAGATGGATTAAGAGGAAATGGTCATGCCCATCCCCCTCGTTCTGACCGGATATGGAAATGTCGGAAAATCTTTCGTCCGGCTCCTGGCCGAAAAACATGAGGACTGCCGGACGCGCTACGGGCTGGAATTCGACCTGGCCGCGATTGTCAGGAAATCCGGATCCTGGATTGCGGACCGGATCGGGTCGTTTTTCTCGCTGACCGGACCTTCGCCCCAAGTCCTCGAATCCCTGCCGGATTGGCTACCCGGGAGAAGCTTGTCCCGGGTTTTTGATCACTTCGACCGCCTTGGAAAGAGGGGAGCCCTGATCGAATGCACGCCTTCGAATTGGCGGACCGGGGAGCCCCAGCTCCAATTTCTCCACGAAGCTTTCGATCGCGGCTGGCATGTGGCTGCGGCCAGCAAGGGAGCTTTGGTGGTGGACTTCAAGAATCTCCGGGATAAGGCCCTGTCCAAAGAGCTGGCCCTCAAGTTCAGCGGAGCGACCGCCGCCGCCCTTCCGACCCTGGACGTGGCCACCGTTTCTCTGGCCGGAGCGCGGATTCTCGGCTTCGAAGGCATTCTGACGGGGACGACCAATTATATTTTGACGCGTTTGGAGCAGGGCCTGACCTTTGCCGAAGCGCTGGAGGAAGCCCAGGCCAAAGGGATTGCCGAGCCCGATCCCTCGATGGATATCGACGGCTGGGATACGGCCTGCAAGCTCCTCCTTCTGGCCAACGCCTCGGTCGGGACGAAGTTTACTATCAAGGATATTCCGGTGGAAGGGATCCGCAAGGTCAACGCCCGGATGATCCAGGACGCCCGGGCCTCGGGCAACTCCCTCAAGCTCCTCGGTTGGCTTTCCGAGGTGGCGGGGGTTTACCGGGGCGAAGTCGGTTTGGTTCCCGTTCCGCCCTCGCATCCCCTGTACCGGTTGACCGGAACGAGCAAGGGAATCGTTTTCCGGACGGATACCATGGGTCAGGTCGCGGTCACCGACGGAAAATCCGACCCCCGGGCGACGGCGGCCGCGCTTCTCAAGGATATCATCAACATCTTTCGGCGGCACTGAAGCCGCCGGACGTTTTCGCTTTCCGCCAGGTCCGTCTCGGGGCGGCGCCGCCCCGTTCTTCTCACCGCGCCTGGAACAGCCGTTTGATCAGACTGAAGGCCGTGTCGATATTCCGGTCCTCCAGGATAATCGTGAATTCGTTGCTCGTGGATACGACTTCGATGACCGGAATCCCGTCCCAGGCCAGAGCTTTGAGAATATAGCTGTAGACACCGGGGATGGAGGCCGATCCCGAAGGCAAAAGGACGCTCACCGAGGACAGGTCGTCCAGAAGGGCGATGCGGACCGAGCTCTTGAACGCGTCCAGGATGCGCTCGCGGAGCTCTCGCCCGGCGATGATCGTCGTCTCGTTGATGCCCTGGGTGATCGTCAGAAACGGAGAGGTCCGGCCGCCCGATTTTTCGAGAAAGAGACGCGGGCGTTCGGCCGTCCGGGGAGCGTTGGCGTAGGTCACTTCGAAGAGATTTGACCGGACCATGAGATCGGGAGCTGTTCGAAAGAACCGCTTCAGCGGCCTGGCTCGGGCGGCCTGGGTCCCGGCCAGGCGGTTCAGGGCGATCGTCACGGCGCCGTCCTTGACTTTTTTCTGGACGACGCCTTCGACCGCCGGCCGCAAGCCGCGGGCCACGGCCGAGAGGTTCAGCCAGCCGCGGGCCATGGCTTCTTCGAGAAAGGGAGAGTTGCGGACGAGTCCGGCGACGGCTTCGGGAATGGTCACCATGTATAAAATTATACATAAAAATACAAATATGTAAAATCTGATCAAAATTTTGACAGCCGTTCCTCCGTTCTTGGACAATGGCGCCGAACCCAGCGTTCACCATTTTTTCCTGCGGAGGATACGATGTCGCTTCCCGTTGCCGAAGCCGCCGTTTTCGGGGAATGTCCCGTCTGCGCGGCCCTGCTCTCCCGCCCCTCGTCGATTGAGGAAACGGAAATCCTGACCTGCGATGAATGCCGGTCCACCCTGGTCGTCGACCGCCGGATCGACGGCCGCGTAATTTTCGGTGAAGCCCCGCGGATCGAGGAGGATTGGGGACAATGATCCGGCTGGCGCTCCTCCATTCGACGATCCGGGCCGAAGAAAAGCTTTTGGCTGAAGCGGCCCGGAGCCGGGGACTCGAGGTCCGGTGGGTCGACATCCGCTCGGCGGTCCTCGACCCCCGGCAGCCGCGCCCGGAGGCGGATGTCGCTCTCGAACGGTCGGTCTCGACCGTCAAGGGCGGCTACGCCGCGTCGTTCTGGGAGTCGTCCGGAATCCCGGTCATCAACCCCCCTGCGGTCGCCGCCCTATGCCGGGATAAATTCTCAACCTCGCTGGCCCTGGCCCGGGCCGGAGTCCCCGCGCCCCGCTTCGCCCTGGTCTTTTCGGCCGCCCAAGCCCGGGCCGTCATCTCCGGGTGGGGCGGCTTCCCGGTCGTTCTGAAACCGGCTCAGGGATCCTGGGGACGGCTCCTGGCCAAGGTCAATGATGATGACGCCCTCGAGGCGATCCTGGAACACAAGGAGGTCCTGGGGACTCCGCCCCACAAGGCGTACTACCTCCAGGAATTTGTTTCGAAGCCCGGGCGGGATATTCGGGCTTTCGTCATCGACGGCCGGACGATCTGCGCCATTTATCGTGAATCGGACCATTGGATCACCAACACCGCCCGCGGCGGGCGGGCGGTCTCCTGCCCGGTGACTCCCGAATTGGACAGGCTCTGCCTCCGGACGGCGGAAGCGATAGGCGGCGGGGCGCTGGCCGTCGACCTTTTCGAAACACCGGACGGCCTCGCGGTCAATGAAGTCAACCACACCATGGAGTTACGGAACTCGGAAGGCCCGAAGGGGGTGAATATCGCCGCCCCGGTGATCGATTATGCGATCCGCGCGGCCGGGGAGAGAGGTGTCCAGCCATGAT
>CAYPKX010000255.1:0-3031 GCA_964411395.1 uncultured Eubacteriales bacterium
CTATTTCGGGATCTCCCCCATCCGGGCCGAGCACCGGATCGCCCCGGGAGAAAGCCTGACCGAATCCTTCGAGATTCGCAATAATTCCGACCGGCCGATCCGCCTCAAGGTTTTTGTCGAGAACTGGCTGATCCTTCCGGACGGAACGCCTTCCTTCATCGGGGCTGATCCCACGCCGTATTCCGGCAAGGACTGGATCGTCGTCAATCCCCAGGACTTCCGGCTGAACGCCAAAGAGACGCGGTCGGTCCGGTACACCGTTTCCGTTCCGGACGGCACTCCCCCGGCCGGATACCATGCCTCGGTCTCATTTGAGACCGTCCCCGATACGGGCGCCGCCCAGGCCGGAAGCCGAATGCAGTTTACCGGAAAAATCGCCGCCGTCGTCTATATTATCGCCGGATCACCGCTGATCGAAGGCGACCTTCTTGATTTATCGTTAGGCGTAAAAGACAAGACCCAAGCCGTCATCCTGGCCCTGGAAAACACCGGCCGGACGCATTTTCGGACCAAGGGCAAAATCCAAGTCTTCGACGCCGCGGGAAAAGCCATTCTCGATTTTCCCCTGCCCGACGACGTTCTCCTCCCCGAAACCAAAAAAAACGTCGCCTGCGCCCTGCCGAAGCCGCTCGATCCCGGTTCCTACCGGGTGATCTGCACTCTGGACATCGGCCGGCCGGAGCTTATCGAAATGGAACGAACGCTCGAGGTGGTCAAATGAAAAAATCCCTTGTTACGGTTTTCGGCCTCCTGGGCCTGGCCGCCGGCCTCCTCACCGCCCAAACGACGGCCAACCTCGCTGTCAACGCCACGATCGGCTCCCGCTTCAAACTCGAGCTGAACTCCAACACCGTGACGTTCACCCGGGTCGCCAATCCCATGGGCGAACCGTCCATCCTTCAGAACGAAGCCCCGATCCAGGTCACGGTCAAAGCCACCACGTCCCGTTTCCTTCTCTGGCCGCAGTCCTTTCACCTTCGGCTCCAGGCGATCGGCCAGCTGATCGATTCTTCCACGGGGGCGACGATTCCCGTCGAGGCCATCACCTGGTCGGCTTCGGGCTCGGGCTTCGTGACCTCGGGGACGCTGACCGCAGGTTCCGACCTCCTTCTCGGGACCTGGGACTCCTCGGGCAGCTACCTGGGAACGATCCGTTTTGCGTTCAAGGATAATCCGAATTATGCCCCTGGCGTCTATCGCCTGACGGTGACGTTCAGCGTCGGGACGGACTGAGGAAGGCCATGAAGGCACGTCTCCTCCCCGCCGGTTGGGCCGTCGCCGTCCTGATCATCGCCTTTTCACCCCGCCCCCTGGCTGCCCAGAGCAACATGAGTTTGACGTTGACGGTCAATCCCCAGTCGATTTCCTTTGCCGCGGCCGATCCTGACATTTCTCCATCGGTGACGGCCGACCAGCCTGTCCGAATAACGATCCGGGCCTCCGGCATGGGATCGCATGAATGGCAGTTAACCCTTCGGGCCAACGGGAATCTCGGCGATTTCTGGAGCCTGGCCTCCATCCCCATCTCCAACGTCAGTTGGACAGCCACATCCAAGCCGCCTTTTCGAGACGGCGCTCTGGCCGACAACGTCGCTCAGGAAGCCGCCAGAGCGAAGAATTATCAGGGGAGCAGCGACTTGACTTTCCGTCTCGTCAACCTCTGGACTTACTGGGCCGGCTCATATACCCAAACCGTGGCCATCACCCTGAGCGCGGTCTAGCCATGCGGTCGACGAAACGCGCCGCCCTTGCCCTCGGTTTCCTGTCCGTTTTATCGCCCCTGCTTTGGAGCCAGATTTCGCTTTCGCTTTCTCCCGTCCAGGCGGAAATGGCCTTGGCTCCGGGGAAGACCGGCGTTCTCCGTTTGGCCGTCGCCAATGGTTCGGCATCGCCATTACGGATCGAAGCCTCCGTCGAAGAATGGGCGCCCGGGCTGAGGAACGCCGATGTTTTTCCAGCCGCGGCGGCGGCGGAGCTTTCCGGAAAAAGCTGGGTTCGAATCGAACCCTCCCTCTTCCCGGTGGCGGCCGGAGAGGCCGTCCAAATTCCCATGACCGTTTCGGTTCCGGCGGGGGCCGAACCGGGCCAATACACAGCCGCCGTCTCATTCCGTTCCGTGGCCGAAGCGGGCTCGGAAGATCCCTCCGGCGGGCTCAGCCTCCAGGGCAAGCTGACCGCCCTCATCATCGTGACCGTCGGAAAGCCCAGAGACGAAGGTTCGGTCGCGGATCTGGGCCTCGAACGAAAGGACGGCCGGGCTTTTCTCGTCCTCCGGCGGAAAAACGCCGGACGCTTTTTTCTCCCGACCGAAGGGGAGATCCTCCTCCGGGACGCCAGAGGAAAGAAAGCCTACTCCGCGGATTTCATCGCCGATCCCGTCCCCCCGCTTTCCGAACGGGTCTTCCGGATCCCGATCGAGCGCGAGCTCGCTCCGGGCCGTTACCAGTCCGAATGCGTCCTCCGGCTCCTCTCCGGCAAAAAGGCAACGGACAAAAGGCCGGTGGTGATCGATTGAGCCGGGAACCGTGAAACGCCCGATCGCCTGGCGCCTGCCGGTCGCGGGCCTTTTTCTTTCTCTCCTCACCGCCGGTCCGGCTGCCGCCGATCAGGGCTACGCGAATTTCTCCATCTGGAACCGGAGTCTCCTCTACCGCGATCCCTGGGCCGGGCGTCCGGCGACGGCCGAGACGGTCTTTCATCTGGAGGCTGTTCAGGACATCACCAATTACGGCTCGGTCTCGCTCCTGACGGACGCCCTTTACGCCGGGGGGGCCGTCCGGTTTTCGCGGCTTTCCGCCGCCTGGACCGGGTTCACCTTCAAGGGGATATCGTTGGCAGCCCGGCTCGGCGACGACGCCCTCGTCAACACCAACCTCGAATCCCGCTTTGTCAACCAATATCACCCGTATGTTTATTTCCGGGGCATATCCGCCGCCTTGTCCGCCGGAACCTTCGATCTCGCCGCGTTCGGAGGAAAAGCCGCCCGCCTGTCCGGACTTCTCGGCTCTTCATACGACATCAGAAACCAACC
>CAYPKX010000255.1:3041-3310 GCA_964411395.1 uncultured Eubacteriales bacterium
GAAAGGCCGCTGGAAGCCCGGGCCCGGGATGATCCTGGGCGCCGGGATCATTCATTCCCGTCCGGACCTCGCCAATCTTCCGAGCGGCCCCGGATCGTTTTCCGAAAAAATCACTCTGGTCATGATCGACGCCGAGGCTCCTGTCGCTTCCGGGATCAAAGTGCTCGGCGAATTCCGAACCAGCCTGACCCCGGACAAGTCCTCCTCGCCGGGGGCCGCCAATTCCCTCCGGTTTGGCCCGATCTTCAAGGCTGGGAAATGGGATGTCG
>CAYPKX010000256.1:0-3294 GCA_964411395.1 uncultured Eubacteriales bacterium
ACGAGTCCGCGGGTGTGGCCGAACGGGTCGAGATTGGATGCCGTCTCCGGCTCGATTCCGAACTTTTCCGCGAAATACCGTTTGCCCAGGAGGATCTGGCGGACGAAGGATTCGCCCGAGGGCATGTTGCCATCGGGCTGGACCCACCACCCTCCGAGGATATTCCAGCGTTTTCGGCGGACCAGGGCCCGGATACGCCGGAACAAGCCCGGCTCATAATCTTCGATCCAGCGATAGAGGAGCGCTTCGTTATGGCTGAAGATGAAGGCCCGGTCTTTCTCGCAGAAATCGGCGGCGAGACGGAACGTGGCCAGTGCTTCCCCGGCTCCCTCGGGCCATTCCCAGAGCCAAACGGGGTCGATATGGGCATTGCAGAGCAGGTGAATGCGGGGACGGGGCATGAATCCCTCCTCCCGGCATTATAGAGAATCGGCTCCCGGAGGTCTATCCCGGTTGGGAGGTCAAAAATCGATGAAGATTCCGGCGAAGGTATAGGCGGCAAAGCCCGTCAGGATGATCGCCAGGATGAGAAAGATGCGCTGGAAGGTTTTCGGCTTGAAAAGGTGATGATAGCGGGAGACATAATAGGCGACGACCGTATACCAGATGAATCCGCCCAGTCCGCATGACAGGGCGAACAGGTAAGGGGCCCAGGCATAATTCAGGATCCAGCCGTGGCTGGACGCCCAGCCGGCCGCCCAGATCCAGAAAAAATACAACGAGGGATTGGAAACATAGAGCAAGAGAACCTGAAAGATCGGCTTGGGGGTGAAGGAGGTCGGATTTTTTTCGGTTTTAGGGACGACCGGCTTTTTCGAGGTCAGGTAGAGGCGCCAACCGATCAGGAGCATGATCACGCCGGCGACGATTTTCAAGGGGACCTGGTAGCGGTTGATATTGACGGTGATCAGGGCGATGCCCAGAAGGGCGATGAGGCAATAGAGGAAATCCAGGACGGCGGCGGCGATTCCGGCGACAAAACCGTGAAAAAAGTCCCGTTTCATCGACTGGGAAATGACCACGGCATTGACCGGGCCCAGCGGGATGGCGGCGATAAAACCGAGAAAAACTCCGACAATGAGAAACATATTGTCCGGAAAAGTATCAAAAGAGGCGCCTTGGTGTCAACGGCCCGCCCGGGAAGGGTTGAAAGGGGGATGAAAAGAGGTTGGAAAATAACTTGACTTTAGCAAAACGATAGGATATATTCTATCCATTCCTGTTTCGCAGGCTGGACAGGATCCCCTCCTTATTACCCCCTTTAGCTTAATTCCCTGAAACAGCCTGCACTCCCTCCCCCCGGGCCGGACAGCGAAATTTTCGCATTTTTCCGGGATCATTTGCGAGACGCGAATGTCGCGGAAGCAGAACCGCTGAGGCCGGGGCGGCGCGAGTCCCGCGGAGAACCCCCGGCAGCGAAGCCGCTGCGGCCCGATCGGCCCGCCCTGAGGAACGCTTAAATCGTCGGCCCGAAAAAAAAGGCGGGAGAGCTTCCTCTCCCGCCCGTAAATTCAAGGCCGGTCGTCGATCGGGCTTATTGCGCTCCACCGAAGCTGTAGCCGACTCCGATCGAAAAGTCGATCGTCTTGCGCTGGTAGAGCTCGCGATAGAATCCCAACGGGATCGCGCCCGCAAACTGGGCGATATTCTTGCTGTAGTCTTTGTAGGAGGCGATCAACGCGCCCAGGTCGATGTACAGATTCGGGTTCAGCCGGACCCGCCCGCCGAAGCCGATCGTATCGGCGTTCAGGGAATGGGTTAAATCGGACTGGAAGGCATCGGTCAGGCCATAGCGGGACATCATGTAACCGGCCGAGACGGTGAACATCTCGGTAATGTCGTATTCGAGCCCGAGGGCGAGCTCGTAGGAGTTCTTGTCGAGCAGGTCCTGACGGCCGTCCCAATTGGCGTTCTTGTCGAAGTACAGGCTGACCGAAAGCATGGCCCGGAAGGCCGGGGAAATCGCGTAATCGGCGCCGAAGGCCAGGATGGCCGGAATGTCTTCGTGGATCTTTTCTCCGTCGGGGAACAGGCCGGTTCCATCCACGATCGTCTCGTTGGTCAGCTCGAGCTTGGTGTTGAATTCATACCGAAGGCTGACATTGAGGCCGGGAACGGGATTCGCGTGGAGGCTCAGGATCGGCGTGAAACCGGACCCGGTCTGTTTGGCGTCGACTTCCTTGTCGGCGACCATCGCGGCGTACAGCGGCTGGCCGATGGCATTGAAGAAGACCGTGGCCGGAATCATCGAGGCCGACGGATTGATGACGGGATGATACGGATTGATCATCACCGAGCCCAAATGGCCTTCGTAGGTGTTCGTCGCCGTGATGTAGCGGAAACCGGCGGCCAGGGAGAACATGTCGCTCACCGCGTAGGAAGCGTTGGCCTGGAAGCCGAGATAAATGGAGCTGCCCTTGAAGGCGATATCGGCCGAATAAGCCGAGGTCGGCAGGCCCATCGAGGTGATCATCAGAGGAAGGATCGCAATCTGGCTCTCGAACGCGGGAAGACCGGTCGCAAAATCGGCGGATCCGCCGCCGGCGTTGGGGCCGAATCCGAGGGAGAAGGCGAATTTCCCTTTCTTCCAGACGGCATAAGCGTCGGGGAAGACCGGGACGTTAACCTTGCCCTCGTAGGTGTTGTTGTTGAGGACGACGAAATCGTTGACGATCGTCTTGGTCTGGTTGATCATCTGGTTGGACAGATAAATGTGCCACCCGTCGGCCAGCTTGACCAGACCGGCCGGATTGTAATAGACGGCGTCCACTTCCGTGGAGGTGTTCCGAGCCAGGAGCCGGACGTACGCCGTGCTCTGATTGGTGTTGGTTACGATCGCTGCCTGGGACATTCCGACAACCAGCAGACCGAAACCGAGGAACATCAATGCTTTTTTCATGAGGCCTCCTTGCAAAATCGTCTTTCCTGCCGCTCGCTAAGCGGAATGCGGAAACTATACTGATTTTCCCAGAATAATCAAGCACGCGCCCTGCCTCACAGGAAATGTAACCGAAAGGGAGCCTGTTGAATCAACTAAAACGTAACCGAAATCCCGAGATGAGGACGTTTACAGAAGGCCAATGGACATGAAATCAAGAAAACAGTATCTGCAAAAGCTCCTGGACCGGAATCTAAAGGCCAGAAAGCGGTAAAAAGGGGTGATCTTGTATGACTTTATCTTATTGTAAACAAAACGGATGGGGAAAGAGGCCAAATTTTCGGGAAATATTCGGGTCAAAGGGCGATCGAAAACGGCTTGGGCGCCCGGCTTGCCGCCGAGCCGACCTCGATCTG
>CAYPKX010000257.1:0-3276 GCA_964411395.1 uncultured Eubacteriales bacterium
CCGGCCTCCCAGCGAAGCGAGCCCGGCTTTCCGAGAAGCTCGATTCGGCCGCCGGCTCCGGGAACAAAGGACGGGAGCATGATCTTCGACGGCATCGTCCGTTCGTTTTCCTCAGCCAGGATGAGCGCATAGACGGTCCCGTTCTTGCCCGCCGTAAAGCAGATGTTCGATTCTTTGTAAGGCGCGATCGGCCGGGTCTCATAGATGGCCTCGGAATTGACCTTCATCCAGGCGCCGATTTCCGCAAGCCGAGATAATGATTCGGCCGGGAGCTCGCCTTCGGCGCTGGGGCCGATATTGAGAAGGAGGTTGCCGCCCTTGGAGACGATGTCGATGAGAAGATGGACGAGGCGGTTGGTCGATTTGTATTTGTCGTCGGGGACATAGGACCAGGAATGGCCCATGGTCATGCACGTCTCCCAAACATAGGGGAGGGGTTTTTCCGGGACTTCCTGTTCAGGAGTCCGGTAGTTTTCATACCGGCCGGCGACCGTCCGGTCGACGATGATCAGCCCGGGCTGGTGACCGCGGGCCATGGCGGCGATCTTCGGCATGTCGATGTCCTGGTTGCGGGGCTGCTTGATCAGTTCACGCAGCGAAGGAGGGAGAACGGGATAAGGTCTGACCCAGCCGCCGTCGAGCCACAGGATATCCACCCGGCCGTAGCCGGACATCAGCTCCTCGATTTGCCGATAGGTGAAATCTTTAAACCGGGCCCAGCGGTCCGGGTATCGGCTCGTGTCGTAATTGACGTTTCGGTCGGGGGTGGCCCATTCCGGGGCCCAATAGTCCGGCGAGTGCCAGTCGGGCTTGCTGAAATAGGCGCCCGTGCCGAAGCCCTCGGCCCGGAAGGCGTCGAAGATTTCCTTGACCACGTTGGCTTTGGGATGAGAGGCGAAGGGGACACCCGGGCCGGTGATCCGGTAATCGGTCTGTTTGGTATCGAACATCGAAAAGCCGTCATGATGCTTGGTCGTGAAGACGACATAGCGCATCCCGGCCTGCTTGGCCGCGCGCGCCCAGGCCGCCGGATCGAATTTCACGGGATTGAAGGTTTTGGGCAATTCCTGGTAACGGCGCTTGTACTCGATGTAATCCGGGATGCTGCGCAAGCACCAGGGCTCGTCCTCCGAACAGATCGACCAGGATTCGACCACGCCCCATTGGCTGTACGGCCCCCAATGCATCATCAGGCCGAACTTCATGTCCTGGAACCACTCGAGCTTCTGCAAAACGAGCGGGTTGGTTTCTGTGTCGATTTCGGCGCCTTGGGCGATGACGTTTCCGGGCCGGAGGGGCGCGGAAAGTCCTGTTTCGCAGGATTCGGCCGGAGGAATGAAGCCGGGGAGCGGGGCAAGCAGGATGAGGACGGCGACGGAGCCGAGGGCGAAAACGATGCGTCGCGGCATGGCGGCCTCTCTTCGGAAGGATGGGGGAATTGTATCTTGCCCGGTCTCGTCCGTCCAGATGTCCGTCCGGACGGCGAAGCCCGATGTCTGAAATCTTTTCGAGGGCCGATTTGTCGTTTCACTTAAAAACCTTACCGGAAATTTTGAGGAAACATTCATCTTTTTGGATTTCGGTCGAAGTAATAATTCGGTCATCTGAAATATCTATTTCTCCCCCAGGTTATTTAAAATATTGAAAACAAATCAAATCGTGAGGTCCGACCCCAACATGATAGAATAGGCCGCGATCGGCCGCATTTTCCCAAGGAGGGAGCCCCGGATGAAAAACACCCTGATGAAAAATTCCGGCAGGCACGTAATTTCAGGGGCGGCGGTCCTCATCCTGGCCGCCGGAGCGACTCTGATTTTGGCGCAGGGCCAGGGACGCGGCCGGACATTTCGGGCCAACGGAATGCTCGACCAGGGGCTCCTTACCCGCGAGACGCCCGGCTTCATCCTGAAGCTTGTCCGCTCGTCCCAGACCGCGGCTGCGCTCAAGCCGTTGGGCGCCGCCGGATTCGATTTCACTCCGGGAGGTCTTTTGGCCGAGCGCTGTTTCGACGGATTCCATCATCTTGGGGATATCAATCTTCGGCTGAAAATCGGAGAAGCCGGCGAGTGGCTGAACTTCTCGACGGCGGTTGCTCGGAAGCCGGTTACGGCGCTTCCGGTTCAAGCTCCCGTGCTGGCTTCGGCCGACCTGGGACCCTCGCTCGGCGACGGCTTCCCTCTGAAGGTCGTCCGGACCTGGACTGTCGAGAATGACCGGCTTGTCCTGCGTTTTGAAATCAGCAATCCCACCGCCCGATCCGTCCGGATCGGGGGGCTGGGCATACCGATGGTCTTCAACAACGCCATCACCGACCGGGAACTCGAGGAGGCCCATGCGGTCTGCTCATTCTCCGATCCCTATATCGGCCTCGACGCCGGATACCTCCAGGTTACCCGGTTGAGCGGCGCCGGTCCGGCCCTGCTTGTCGTTCCCGACGGTAAGACGCCGTTTGAAGCGTATGCGCCGATTCTCAATCCGCCGTTCCGGACGGGAGAGGAAGCGCCGGTTTTCACTGACCTCACGCCGCGCGGCCAGACGTTCGAAGGCTTCCATGAATGGCTTGTCCACAGCCGGGCTTACGCCGAAACGGACTGGAAGGGAGTTCAGCCCTGGAATCCGCCGACGGACTGCGTCCTCGCCCCGGGGGAGAGCCGAACGTACGGACTTCGTTTCATTCCGGCCCCTGAAATCCGCAAGATCGAAGACACCCTGGCCGAAGCGGGAAGGCCCGTCGCGGTGGGAATCCCGGGATATGTTTTGTCGACGGATACGGCCGGGCGTCTGTTCCTGAAATATCCCAAACCGGCGGCGAAGATCGAGGTCGAACCGGCCGGGGCGATCGACGTCGCGTTTGAGGCCGATTCTCCCGTCGGCTGGAAGGCCCTGACCCTGTCGGTTGCCGGGTGGGGCCGGGCTCGGATCTACGTCACCTATGAAGACGGCACGGTCCAGGCGATTCAGTATTATTTGATGAAATCCCAGGCCGAGGCCGTCGATGACCTGGGACGTTTCTTGACGACCAAACAGTGGTTCGTCGACTCGAGTGATCCGTTCAAACGCAGCCCCTCGGTCATGACTTATGACCGCGAAGAGAACCGGATCGTCACGCAGGACAGCCGGGTCTGGGTCGCCGGGCTGGGCGATGAGGGCGGTTCTTCGTGGCTGACCGGGGCGATGAAGCTCCTCGGACGTCCGGAGAGGGCCGAGGTCGAAAAATACCAGGAGTTTATCGACAAGGGTCTCTGGGGGGGGCTCCAAATCGCCGACGGCCCGACC
>CAYPKX010000258.1:0-3269 GCA_964411395.1 uncultured Eubacteriales bacterium
CGCCTCCCCGCAGTTCAGTTCTTCCGATTCTGCACCATAAGATAGCCCAATCGGAAAAAAATGTAAAGTCAAGGCGTGCCTTTCCCGGGGAAAATGGCATATAATGGAGAGGAACGGAGGAGGACATGCCCGCCCGAGTCTCGACGATCATCATGGCCGGGGGACAGGGGAGCCGGCTTTATCCCCTGACCAAGATCCGGAGCAAGCCGGCCGTGCCGATCGGAGGACGCTTTCGTCTGATCGACATTCCCATTTCCAATTGTATCCATTCCGGGTACCGGCGGATCTTCATTCTGACGCAGTTCGCCAGCGAATCCCTCCACCGCCATATCTTTACGTCCTACCGGTTCGACCAATTCCATAAAGACTACATCACCATCCTGGCAGCCAAGCAGACGATCGACAACCGGGGCTGGTTCCAGGGGACGGCCGACGCCGTCCGGCAGAACCTCTCCACGGTCGAAGGCTCGGGCGACCTGATGCTGATCCTTTCGGGCGATCATCTCTACCGGATGGATTACCGGAAATTCGTCGAAGCTCACGAGAAGGCCGGAGCGGACATCACCATCTCGATCGTCCCCGCGTCCCGGAAGGATGTCCCGAGCCTGGGCGTCCTGAAGGTCGATGCCAGCAACCGGATCGTGGAATTTCGGGAAAAGCCGAAGGAAGAGGCGGTCATCGACGAGATGGCCGTCGATCCCGAGGTCTTTGCGGCCAACGGGATCGAGGCCCGAGGCCGGACCCACGCCGCCTCGATGGGGATCTACCTGTTCAATTGGAGCGTCCTCAAAGACCTTCTGGAAAACACGACGGCCGAGGATTTCGGCCGCCAGGTCATTCCCCAAGCCATCCATGAGAAGCGCGTCTTCGCGCATTTTTTCGACGGGTATTGGGAGGACATCGGAACGATCCCGAACTTCTTCGAGGCCAATATCGGCCTGACCCATCCCTTGCCCCGGTTCAATTTCTACGATGAAGCCCGGCCGGTTTTCAGCCTGCCCCGATTCCTGCCGGGATCGAAGATCCTGGACGCCGACGTCCACGAATCCATTCTCTGCGAAGGAAGCATCATCAACCGGGCCTACATCCGTCAATCGCTGATCGGGATCCGCTCCCGGATCGGCGAAGGAACCCAGCTCTTACGAACGGTGATGATGGGAGCGGATTTTTATGAGTCGGCCGACGATCTCAGCCGGTCGGCCGCCCAGGGTCTGCCGGCCGTCGGCGTCGGCCGCAACTGCGAGATCCGCAACGCGATCATCGATAAAAACGCCCGCATCGGCGACGGCGTCAAGCTGATCAATTCCGCGGGGATACGGGACCGGATCGGGGAAGACGTCTGTCTTGTCGACGGGATCATCGTTGTTCCGAAAAATTCGGTTCTGCCGTCGGGAACGGTGATCTAACCTGTTGAATCCGGAACGCCGACCCGATAGAATAAACTCTTCGTTCGATTGTTCGTATATTTTTGGGAAGGGAGAGAACACTCATGGCCAACGAAACACCTCAAATTCCGGCGGCAGCCCCGAAGCGGCGGTTCGGTTTCCTCGGCGGTCTGGGAATCATCGTCGTCCTCGTCGTCATTCTGGCCCTCTGGGGCATCGGCGCCTACAACAGCCTCAACAAGCTGGACCAGGATGTCCGGGCGAAATGGGGCCAGGTTGAAAACGTCTATCAGCGGCGGGCCGACCTCGTCCCGAACCTGGTCGAGACGGTCAAGGGCGCGGCCAACTTCGAGAAGGAAACGTACACGGCCGTCACCGAGGCCCGGGCCAAGGTCGGCCAGGTCCAGGTCGGAGCCGATGTGATCAACAACCCCGAGGCCTTCGCCAAGTTCGAGCAGGCCCAGGGCGAGCTGGGTTCGGCCCTGTCGCGGCTCCTGGTCGCCGTTGAAGCTTATCCCGAGCTCAAGGCGACGGAAAACTTTAAAATGCTTCAGGACCAGCTCGAGGGAACCGAGAACCGCATCACGCAGGAACGCCGGGTTTTCAACGAATCCGCCCAGGCTTTCAATACCAAGCGGATGAGCTTTCCCACGGTCCTCATCGCCGGATTTTTCGGCAACCGGTTCGCCGAGAAATCCTACTTCAAATCCCAGCCCGGAGCCGACAAGGCCCCGGCTGTGAAATTCGACTAAGCCCGTTTTCCGGTTGAGCCTTATGAAGCGGACCATCGGCCCGCGGATCCGGCGCGGAGCGCTTTCCGTCCTGGGCGTTCTTCTGGCCTGCGGTCTCTTTTCTCTGGCCGCCCAATCGACGGGGATCCCTCCCGCGCCCGGTCGCTGGGCGACCGATCAGGCGGGCTTCATTTCCTCGGCCGCTCGAGCCGATATCGACGCCCGCCTGGAGGCGTTCGAACAGCGAACGGGACATCAGGTCCTGCTGTTTATCACCCGGACGACCGGCGGCCTCCCGCTCGAAGATTTCTCCGCCCGGGCTTTCGCCGCCTGGAAAGTCGGCCGCAATGGCCTGGAAGACGGATTGGTGCTCTTCATTTTTTCCGAGGACCGGAAAATCCGGATCGAAGTCGGATACGGATTGGAAGGACTCGTTACGGACTCCGCGGCCGGCCGGGTGATCCGGGATGTTCTCGCTCCCGGGATTCAACGGGGAGAGGCCGATTCCGCGGTCCGAGAGGCGGTGGTTTCCCTTCTGGAAACGATCGAAGGAAAGCCGTCCCCCGGCGCCGAACGAACTTCCGGGGACCGGAAATCGACACAAGGCGAGGTTCCGCCGATCTTTATTATCATCGGCGCGGTCATCTTCCTGATCCTCTTTATTACCAATCCGCGCCTGGCCCTCTGGTTGCTGTACACCCTGCTTTCGGGCGGCGGCGGAAGAGGGGGCGGCGGCGGGTTCCGGGGCGGAGGAGGCCGGTCGGGCGGCGGAGGCGCATCGGGAGGATGGTAGGGGGAGAATGAAAATGGGTATCCGATTTCGTCCCAACTGGGTCGTCCGGATCGACGAGACGCGCATCCGGCAGGCGATCGCTGAGGCGGAAAAGAGGACGTCCGGGGAGATCCGGGTTTCGGTCTCGCGGTTTTTCTGGGGGGCCGTCCGGCCCGTCGCCGAGAAGGCTTTTCATCGCCTCAAGATGGACGAGACCAAGGACCGCAACGGCATTCTTTTTTTCATCGTTCCCTCGCGGCGGAGGTTCGTCGTCCTGGGGGATGAAGGGATCCATCTTCACGCCGGCCCGGATTTCTGGACCGAAACGGCCGCGGCCCTGTCCGGGCGTTTCCGCAAAGGCGAATTCACCGAAGGGCTGAT
>CAYPKX010000259.1:0-1775 GCA_964411395.1 uncultured Eubacteriales bacterium
TTGAAATCGCACTTTTCCTTGTCGATGATCGCCTGGAGTTCCCGGGCGTCCCGCTTGGCCACTTTCAGAGCCGCGGCCCACAACCGGTTGAGGAGGTCATAGACGTTTTGGGGAGTCTTGGCCATCCGCGTTTCGAGAATGTAATCGGCATAGGTGGGATAACCGAGAAGCCTGGCCCGTTCGACCCGAAGCTTGACGATATCGGACAGGACTTTTTTATTATCGAATTCGTTGTCGTTGTCGCCGCGCTTGATATAGCCCGTGTAGAGCTTTTCCCGAAGGGCCCGGTTCCGGGCGAACATCAGGAACGGAATCAGGCTGGGTTTCTGGGTGGTGAACAGCCACTTGCCGTCCCTCCCGTCGGCCTTGGCCGCCGCGGCGGCCGCGGAGATCGAAGATTCCGGCAGCCCGGCCAGATCGGCCTCGTTTTCAACGACCATCTTAAAGGCATTGGTTTCGCTCAGGACGTTCTGATTGTACTGGACGCCCAGCTTGGACAACTGCTGGTTGATGTCCCGCAGCCGCGCCTGGTCCGCTTCGTTGAGGCCGGCGCCGTTTCGGATATAACCCCGATAGAGATTCTCCAGGACGTAGGTCTGTTCCGGGTCGAGGTTGAGCGAGCCCCGATTGTCATAAACGGATTTGATCCGCTCAAAAAGCTTTTTATTGAGGTTGATCTCGTCCCGGTGGGCGGCCAGCCGCGGGGAGATCTCTTTCTGAATGGCTTTCAGCTGAT
This sequence comes from uncultured Eubacteriales bacterium, assembly GCA_964411395.1. Taxonomy (GTDB): domain Bacteria; phylum Acidobacteriota; class Aminicenantia; order Aminicenantales; family UBA4085; genus JAAZPG01. The sequence goes on from CAYPKX010000259.1 coordinate 737, forward strand.
CGTTGGTGTTGGCCGAAGTCAGCCCGCCGAAAACCCGGTTGACCGAAGCCAGGAGCTTGTCCGACCGATCCATGGCGACAATGGTGTTTTCGTAGGTCGGGGCCGCCGGGTCGGAGACGATCGCGTCGATGGCCGCTTTCTGCTCGGCCATCCCCTTTTCAAACGCCGGGAGATAATGCTCCGGTTTGATCTGATCGAACGGCGGAACCTGGAAAGGCGTTTCGAATTCGGTGAAAAACGGATTGACGCCGGCCGCCGGCTCCGCCGGGGTTTCCGTCTTGGAACAGGCCGGGAACAGGAGCAGGAACAGGGTCAGGGCCGAAACGGCGGTCAGCGTGAGTTTCATGATGAATTTCCTCCGGGGTCGGAATTCTTCGCAAGAAGGCGACCGAAGGAGAATCTTATGCCGGGCCGGTAAAATCTGTCAAGGATTGCCGGATCTCAGAAATAATTCACCCAAAGGGCGAGAAACCCGTGGGCCAGGGCGAAAACCAGCAGGACCAGACCGGCTTTTTTATGAACTCCGAATTTGACCTTGATGATCCTCAGACCGGTCGCGGCCTGGAAAAGGACCAGAAGGAGGTTGCCGACGCCCAGAATCAGAATAAGGGAGATTCCGCCGATCATCATGTCCGCGCCTCCTCGGAGGGATTATTTCAACCCGATTTTCAAGACGGCCGGGGCTTGGCTGCCGTGGAGATTACAATGGCCCTGGGCGGTGATTTCGACCGGTTTCTCAACCTTGAATTTCATCTCCCGGGTGAAATTCGCGTTTTCCGGCCGCTTGTCGGAGGTGAAATCCCAGCGGGCGATTTCCTTTCCGTCCGCCTTGACCGAGACCCAGTCGGTGAAGTGACCGGAGCCGTTGGCGGAGTGGGACACCTTGACGATGATCGCGACCTCCGTCCCCGGGGCGGCGGCTTCAGGCCCGGAGAGGACAACCGATGTCTTGTTGGCCAGGAGGACGGCGGAACAGAGGAGAACAAAGACAAGGGCAAGAACGATCGTGTTCTTCATGTGAAAACTCCTTTCCGAGTCA
>CAYPKX010000259.1:1875-3257 GCA_964411395.1 uncultured Eubacteriales bacterium
CTGGTCAACGACGACTGGAAACAGCTGACCGTCCTGAAAACCGAGGAAACGGGACACCCGGCTCTGGATGAAGCCCTGCGATGTCTTCAGATCTGCCCCGGCCCGATCCCCCTGGAGAAGGCCCTCAGCCTGGTCGCCGCGCACGGTGCCACCCTGCAACATCTGGTTCGGGAATCGATGCAGGCCGACGGCCGGTTGATTCTTCGAAAGCGGAACATCGTCACCGACCGGCGCAGGCTGGAATTATTCACCCCGGATCTTCCGCTGGTCGTCAAGACGCATCAGCAAATCCGGGAAACCCTGAACGTCGAGGAGATCCCCGACGTCCGGCTCCCGGCCTTGTTCAGCCTGCTGGTCGCCGGCGGGCTGACCAGGCATGTCCTGAAGCCCGAAGAGTCGGTTCAATTCGAGAAGAAGATCGCCTGGCTGTCCGGGATCGAATCGCTGGGCCGGGAAATCATCCGGTCCGTCCGAGCGCTCGAATCCGCGGACCTGGACAAGGCTGCCGCCGACATCCTCGGCCTGGCCCACGACCAGCCCCGGACATACGCCGGAGGCATGGATGCCGTGCTCAATGCCCTGAGCTACCTCCGCCGGGAGACCGGTCTCAACGGAAGCCGAAAGCTCATCGCCCATTTCAACCAGGTCGGCGGATTCGAATGTCCGGGGTGCTCCTGGCCCAATCCGGACAATCATCGCTCGCCCTTCGAATTCTGCGAGAACGGGGCGAAAAACGTCAGCGCGGGAGCGACCACCCGGTTGATCAACCGCGATTTCTTCGAGAAATGGGCCATCCCCGACCTGCTTCTTACGCCGGGGTCCTGGCTCGAAGAGCAAGGCCGCTTGACGGAACCGATGATCCGGAACGACAACGACGACCATTACCGTCCGGTCTCCTGGGACGAGGCTTTCCGGGTCATCGCCGGAGAATTCCAATCGCTCGGCCGGCCCGACGAAGCGGTGTTTTATTCTTCAGGACGGACGTCCAACGAGGCCGGATTCCTCTTCCAGCTTCTCGCCCGAACCCTCGGGACGAATAATCTCCCCAACAGCGCCAACCTCTGCCACGAACCGTCGGGAAAAGCCATGACCGCCGCCCTGGGCGCCGGGAAAAGCGACGTCACCCTCGACGATTTCCCGAAGGCCGAATGCCTCTTTCTTTTCGGCCACAATCCCGGTTCCAATCACCCCCGCATGCTGAGCGCCCTTCAAGCGGCGGTCCGGAAGGGGTGCCGCATCATCGCCGTCAACCCGATGCCCGAAGCGAGCCTGATGAGCTTTGCTGATCCCCAGGAACCGGGAACCTATTTCGGGAAGAAGACGGCCCTGGCGCATTTGTACCTTCAACCGAAAATCAACGGCGACATGGCCCTGATCCGGGG
>CAYPKX010000260.1:0-3215 GCA_964411395.1 uncultured Eubacteriales bacterium
GGTCGTCCGGACACCCGGCCCGGACGCGGCCTCGGGATTGACGACGGCCGGACTGGGAAGTCCCGACTTTCCGCTGCTTCTCAAACAGCACGCGGCGTATGTCGACGCTCTCCGCCGCCTCGGTCTTGAAGTCGATGTCCTGCCGGCCGCTCCGGGATACCCCGACGCGTACTTCATCGAAGATACGGCCGTCGTCACGCCCGAAACCGCGGTCATCACCCGCCCCGGCGCTCCGCCGCGGCGGGGCGAGACGGCGTCGATCGAACCGGTCCTGGCCGCTTTCAAGCCCGTCGCCCGGATCGAGCCGCCGGGAACATTGGACGGCGGAGACGTGCTTTGGGCCGGGGGACGCTTCTTTATCGGCGTGTCCGATCGGACCAATATCGAAGGAGCCCGGCAGCTGGGGGCGGTCGTCGCCGCTGCCGGACATCCCTGGACCGCGGTTTCCGTCGGCCGCGGCCTTCACCTCAAGTCCTTCGTCAACACGCTCGGCGGCCGGGCCCTCGCCCTTGCCCCCGGCTTTGAAGCCGGCGATGCTTTCCGGGATTACAACCGGATCGTCCTCGACCCGGAAGACGCCTACGCCGCCAACACGCTCTGGATCAACGGAACCCTGCTGACGCCCGCGGGTTTTCCCCGGGCCCGGGAACGGTTCGGCCGCCTCGGCCTCCCCCTCGTCGAAATCGATACGAGCGAAATGCGGAAAATGGACGGCGGATTGACCTGCCTGTCGCTTCGGTTTTAATCGACGGATATCCCGCCCGCGGGGTTGCCGAAGTCGAGGCGCGGCGATCGGGACGCCGCGGCCTTCGTTTCGATCCGCTCCCGGAGTTCATTCAGCGCCGGACGCTGGAAAGGGAGAGCCCATGAAGACGGGACGCCGCCGGGGCAGCCTGATCGGAGTCGTTTTATTCGCCTGGGCAGGGTTCGGTTTCGGTCCGGTCCTTCCTCCGGATGTGGCCGGGGTCTGGGAAGTCGTCTTCGAAACCCCGATGGGCGAGCGGACCTACATCACCTCGTTTCTTCGGGAAAACGACGGCTTGAAAGTCGTCATGACGACGCCGCAAGGCCGGGAACTCTCTTCGACCGCCCGGCTTCAGGGCGACCGCGTGGAATGGACGGTCGTCGTGAGCGGCCCGATGGGGGAAATCCGGATGGCTTTCAAGGGCAAGGTCGAGGAGGCGAAGATGACGGGGACGGTGGCGATGGACGAAATCGGCGAATCCCCTTTTCGCGCCCAAAAAATCTCTTCCCCGCCGCCCGGCGTTCCGCGGGGTTATGCCCTTCCGCTGATCGACCTGGCGTCCGAGACGGCCCGCCAGGTCGTGGTCGACCGTGAAGCCGGGCAATATCTCGGCCATCCGACCACGGTTTTACTGGAAGACGGCCGGACAATCCTGGCCGTCTACCCGAAGGGCCACGGCCGAGGTCCGATCGTCTCCAAACGGAGCGTCGACGGCGGCCTGACCTGGAGCGGGCGTTTGCCCGTCCCGGAGAACTGGTCGACGAGCCTGGAAACGCCGACGATCCACCGGGTCATCGACGCCGCCGGGAAAAAGCGGCTGATCGTCTGGTCGGGCTTGTACCCGGCCCGGTTGGCCGTTTCCGAGGACGACGGATCGACCTGGTCGGCCCTGCGGCCGGCCGGCGATTGGGGCGGAATCGTGGTCATGGGCTTTGTCGAAGCCCTGAAAAAACCGGGACATTATCTGGCGATGTTCCACGACGACGGCCGCTTCTTCGCCCCGGACGCGGTCCGGAAATCACCGGTGGTTTTCACTCTCTATAAAACGTTCTCCAGCGACGGCGGACTGACCTGGTCTGCGCCCGAATCCGTCTGGAGCGGCTCCGACGTCCATCTTTGCGAACCGGGTTGTCTTCGGTCCCCGGACGGATCCGAGCTGGCCGTTTTGTTGCGGGAAAACGCCCGACGGAAAAACTCGCAGGTGATCTTTTCCCGGGACGAAGGAGAGACCTGGACGTCCCCGGTCGAGCTGCCGGGCTCGCTGACCGGCGACCGACATTGCGGAAAATACACACCGGACGGCCGGTTGTTCATCAGCTTTCGGGACATGACCCTGGAAAGTCCGACCAAGGGAGACTGGGTGGCCTGGGTCGGCGCCTACGACGACCTCAGACACGGACGGGAAGGACAATACCGGGTTCGGCTCATGAAGAATCACAAGGATGCCGATTGCGCCTACCCCGGGGTTGAAGTCCTTCCGGACGGCACCATCGTGACGACCACATACGGGCACTGGATGGCGAACGAGGAGCCCTACATCGTCAGCGTGAGATTGAAGCTTTCGGAGTTGGACCGGCGGGTTCGGGAGAAAAAACGTCCCTGACCCGCGTCTTCACGAGCCGGGACGGCGCGGCCATGGTTGCGCGATGAGTTTTTCGCCGCCGATCCGGGCCAGTCAAGAAAAGCCGTGTCAAGTCGACGGAGGACCTGCGCAAGGCATGGGAAATCCGGACGCGTGAGGGGAAGCAGCCATATTCCCGGTCACTCCTCCCCAAAATAACCGTAAGAAAACCAGGAAAGATAAATTGGGTTTTTTCGAATCATCCGAAAAAAATAACGGCCCCGGCCCGAACGCGTAAAGCGTCCGGACCGGGGCCGGTCTGTGTCGTTCCGTTTCCTTACAGCGCGTCGATGATCGCGTTCAAGGTCGGGCTGGGCCGCATGGCCGGGCCGACTTTGCTCGGATCCGGACGGTAATAACCGCCCATGTCGACGGGCTTGGCCTGGGCGCTCAACAGCTCGGCGTCGATTTTGGCCGCATTCTCTCCGAGCGCTTTGGCCACCGGGGCGAACCGGGCGGCGAGATCCTTGTCCTTGTTCTGCGCGGCCAGGGCTTCGGCCCAGTACAGGGCGAGATAGAAGTGGCTGCCCCGGTTGTCGATCTGGCCGACCTTCCGGGCGGGGGACTTGTTGTTGTCCAGGAATTTGGCGATGGCCAGGTCCAGGGTTTCGGCCAGGAGCCTGGCTTTGTCATTCTGGAAAACGCCGGCCAGGTGCTCCAGCGAGGCGGCGAACGCCGAGAATTCCCCGAGCGAATCCCACCGCAGATACCCTTCCTTTTCAAATTGCTGGACGTGCTTGGGTGCCGAGCCGCCGGCGCCCGTCTCAAACAATCCGCCGCCGGCCAGTAGCGGTACGATGGACAACATCTTGGCGCTGGTTCCGATTTCGAGGATGGGGAAGAGGTCGG
>CAYPKX010000261.1:0-3212 GCA_964411395.1 uncultured Eubacteriales bacterium
GGAACGGATTTTCATCGGACGAACCTCCTCCGCCGAAATTGCATCCTCCCGGCGGCTTCCGCCGGAAATCAAGCCGGGAGGACGGCCTCCCGGAGGGGTCAGCTTTCAAGCCGGGCAAAAACGTCCTTGATCTTTTCAAACGCCCAGTCCAGATCCTTCGTTCCGATGATCAAAGGCGGGGCGAAACGAATGACATGATCGTGAGTTTCCTTGCAGAGAAGACCCGCCGCGGCCAGGGCTTCGCAGTACCGGCGAGCGCCTCCGGCTTCAGGGTAAAGCTCCACTCCGATCAGGAGGCCCTTGCCCCGGACCTCTTTGATTTTGGGGCTTTTGATCGTCCGCAGCCTGGCCATAAAATATTTTCCCATCCTGGCCGCATTGGCCACGAGCTTCTCTTCTTTGATCACCCGCAGGGATTCGCGGGCCACGGCGCAGGCCAGGGGGTTCCCGCCGAACGTCGAACCATGGGTGCCGGGCGTGTAGACATTCATCACCTCGGTCGTGGCCAGACAGGCCGAGATCGGATAACAGCCGCCGCCCAAGGACTTGCCGATGACGATCATATCCGGCTTGGCGCCTTCGTGCTCCCAGGCAAAAAGCTTTCCGGTCCGGCCCAGGCCGGTCTGGATTTCATCGGCGATCAGCAGAATGTTGTTCTTCGTGCAGATTTCCCGCGCCGTCCGAAGGAATCCGTTTTCAGGGATCAGGATGCCGGCCTCGGCCTGGATCGGCTCCATGAGGAAGGCGGCGGTGTTCGGCGTGACGGCCCGCTCCAAGGCGGCGGCGTCGCCGAAGGGAATGACCTTGAATCCCGGAGTGAACGGGCCGAAATTCTTGCGGTAGAGCGGCTCGGTCGAAAAGCTGATGACGGTTACTGTGCGGCCGTGGAAATTGTTGGCGCAGACGATGATCTCGGCCTGTTCCTCCGGGATCCCCTTCTTCTCATAACCCCATTTGCGGGCTGTTTTGACGGCCGTTTCGACGGCTTCAGCCCCCGAGTTCATCGGCAGGACCATGTCATAGCCGGCGATTTGACAGAGTTCCTTGGCCAGCAGCGGCCATTGGTCGTTGCGGAAAGCCCGGGAGGTCAGAGAGAGCGAACGGGCCTGGGCGACCAAAGCCTTGATGATCCGCGGATGGTTATGGCCGTGATTGACGGCGGAATAGGCGCTGAGAAAATCGAGGTATTTACGCCCGTCCACATCCCAGACCCAAATGCCCTTGGCCTTGTTGATGACGACATCGAGGGGGTGATAATTGTGGGCGCCGTATTTATCTTCGACGGCGACATACTGTTTGGTATTCATGAATAACTCCTTTTACCGCACCGGCGGGCGTCCTCCTTGCCGGTCAATTTAAGACCGGAACGCCCTTAAGACTCCTTCTATTCATTTCTCTACTCCTCCTCCCTCCCCTAGGACTAGGGGAGGACGGCAAGTAGGCGTTCCTCCGAGCAGGTACGGAGAGGGCGGGATTTGAACCCGCGGTACACCTTGCGGCGCACACGCGCTTTCCAAGCGCGCTCCTTAAGCCACTCGGACACCTCTCCGCATTTTTCCGCCGAAGCGGAAGGGTTAAAGTACCAGAAAGCCTCCGCGCCGTCAACGAACGGCCGGCTCTTTGTGGCCGCCAGGCCATAAGGTCCCCTTCCGGCGGGAATCCTCTCTGCGTCAACTCATCGAACCCCATGACCGAACAAGGGGCTTGGAGTGAGGATCATCCTTCCTGAGACCGCAGGAGCGGACCGACTCCCGGAAATCAAAACCGAAGGACGGTGTCGACCGGGATCGGATGAAAATCGTATCCGGCCAGCGGCTCGGAACAGACCACCCGTAAACCGGACGATTCGGCCGCCCAAAGCCGATAATATTCCCCCGTCTTTGCCGAACGGCCGTACACCGAAAATCCCTCTCCGTCGGCCAGCCCGAGGTTGAGGGCCGCGATCTCGCGGGACGAGCGTTCCAAAATCCGGACAAGGGCGGATAAACGGTCCCTGGTCTCACCCTCGGGAGGAAGCGAACCGAACAGGCTCCAGATTTTCTGAGCCCCGATTTCCCCGGCGACAGGGCGGTCGAGAGAAACGCCGCGGAGCAAGCCGTTGAACACAAAGGCTTCTCTTCCACCGAGGAAGGGTTGGTTATACGCGAGCTTCCCCTTTTGCCCGGGAAAGGAAGCGCTCCGGGCGTGAACAAGAAAAAGCCGGGAGGCCGGAATTTCCGAAAAAACGGCATCATCCTCCCAGACGGGGCGGAGGGACCAGGATCCGCGCCAAACCCCTTGCTCATCCAGACGTCCCAATCCCCAGCCGTCGCTTTGCCGGTCTCCGTCGGTCGACCGGCTTTGTTCGGCCATTGCGGCGAAACGGCTCAATATCTCGGCGGGTCGAAGGGGCGCCGCGCTTTTCACCATCAGGAAACGGCACATCGGAATTCCCCGGAAGCCGAGGATCGGTTCCGGCGCATCTCCGCCAGGCTCGCTTCGAGGGCTCGAACGGCCGCCTCGATCTGGTCTTCCTGGACGATATAGGGGGGAAGGAAGCGGACGACGCCGGGTCCGGCCGGAATCGCCAGGACGCGCGCCCGCTGGAGGAGACGGAGAATCACATCCCGGTCCGACCGAACCTCGGCGCCGATCATCAACCCCTTTCCCCTGACTTCGAGGATATCGTCCGAATCCATCGTCTTCAGTCTCTCGATAAACATGCGGCCCAGGCGTTCGATATCTTTCAACCGGTCGTCCGTCAAAACGGAGAGCACGGCCAGAATTCCGGCCGCGGCCAGCGGATTGCCTCCGAAGGTCGAGGTGTGGATCTTGCGGGGAACGGCCCGGGCGATCCGGTCCGAAAGCAGAACCGCCCCCGCCGGAATTCCGCCGGCCAATCCTTTTCCCAAAGTCACAATATCAGGTTTCGGAACTTCGGCCGAGGACGCCAGAAATCGACCGGTGCGTCCCAGGCCGGTCTGAATCTCATCCAGGATCAGGACGGCTCCCGCGTCTGCGCAAGCCTTGGCTGTCTCGGCCAGAAACAGCGGCGGCGGAAGACGAATCCCTCCCTCGCCTTGAATCGGTTCAATAATAACGCCGGCCGTCCGGTCGTCGATGAGGTCCAAGCCCCCGGCTTCGCCATACGGGCCAAACGCGAAATCCCAGAGCAGCGGCTCGAACGGAGTCCGGTATCCCCCGCCGTCGGTGGCCGAAAGCGCCCCGAGGGT
>CAYPKX010000262.1:0-3207 GCA_964411395.1 uncultured Eubacteriales bacterium
CGGCGATGGCCCGGGTGATGGCCTGGCGGATCCACCAGGTCGCGTAGGTCGAGAATTTGTAGCCGCGCCGGTATTCGAACTTGTCCACGGCCTTCATCAAGCCCATGTTTCCTTCCTGGATCAAGTCCAGAAACTGAAGGCCGCGGTTGCTGTATTTCTTGGCGATGGAGACGACCAGGCGGAGGTTGGCCGCGACGAGCTCTTTCTTGGCCTGGTCGCTGATCTTCTTTCCGGTCGTAATCGCCCGGATGATCTTCCGGAGATGGGGGGCGTCCAGGCCGATTTCTTTCTGGGCGGCCCGGAGGTTTCGGGCGATTTCCCGGGACTGGGGTTCAAGGTCCGGGACCGGCTTTTTCTTCCGGGACTTCAGCTTGAGATCCTCGATCTCCTCCCGCTGTTCCTCGAGATCGTTGATGATCCGGAGCCGGGTCCGGAGAATGTTGATGATCCGCTCCTGCTGGGAAGAGCGCATGTTCAGGTCGCGGATCTGCTCGCTCATGGCCACGATGATCCGGGACCGGGTAAAAACCGCCCGCTTGGTGTTCGGAATCCGGTCGAGTTTGCGCCCGAGGTCCTTGATTTTCTTGATTTTGGCCAGGATGACCTTTTTTTTCTCTTCGAGGCGGCCTTCGGCGATGTCGTCCTCGCTGACGTCGAACACTTCGGCAATGACCATCTCGTCGGCCTTGATCCGCTCTTCGAGCGACAGGACCTCGTTCAACACGAGACGGGTTTTAGAGAGGGCCTTGACGATGGCCTTTTCCCCGCGTTCGATCTCCCGGGCGATGGCGATCTCACCCTCCCGCGTCAGGAGAGAGATATTGCCCATCTCCCGCAGATACAGCTTGACCGGATCGGTCGTCCGTTCCAGTCCCTGGGTCGTGACGACCTCGTTTTTCCTCCGGCGCGGGACGAGCTCGCTGCCTTTGGTGTCGAGGATCTTGATCCCGTAATCGTCGATCGAGGTCAGGAAATCGTCGAAATTTCCTCCGTGGTCGAGATCATCCTGAAAGGTCTTGTCGATGTCCTCGAAGAGAAGGAATCCCTGACGGCGTCCTTTGGAGATCAGCTCCGAGATCTCGTCTTTCGGCAATTTGTTGTCAGCGGCCACGCGCAGCTCCTTGGCGGCCGAATGTCTCCGTCGGCCTGCGGTTTCTGCCCCGTCTTCCACGAATTTCCGATATGGTCATTGTTTCAACGCGATGACTTGCCTGGTCAATTCCTGTTTCCGGTTCATCAGCTCGGCCAGGGCCGGCCCTTTCCCCGTTTTTTCCTCACGGGCGATCTCCGTCTGAATCTTCCGGATTTCGCTCTCTTTGCAAGTGATCCGAAGGGCGCATAAGCACTCCATGGCTTCTTCCAGGCTTGGCGGCTCTCCCGGGACGAGCAGGGCCAGGGACAACTCCCGGGAAAGGTCGGGCCCGGCGCCCTTCTGGATCTCGCTCAGGACGAAATCCCGGTTTTTTTTGAAGAAGCCGAACATTATCATAAAAATCGGCTCGCTTTTCAAGCCGGCGACATCTTTTTCGCACAATTCGGCAAAAATATAAGGCCGGAGGGGTTTCTCCTCCATCAGGATCTGGAGAAGGCGTTTTTCCGCCGGGTAAAACGTTTCCGGCCTCGGTCCCGCCGGGCCGGCCGGTTTTTCCCCCCGGGACAGGGTTCGGAGGACCGTTTCCTCAATCCCGAGATGTTCGGCCGTCTGACGGAGAAATTCCGAACGAACAATGGCATCCGGCACAGCTTCGATCATGTCCATGACCGACCGGAGAACCCGGGTTTTGACTTCCGGGACATCCAGCCGCTTTCCCCGGGCGGCGTAATCGATGACGAATCGCAGGGCCGGAGCGGCTCCGGAGATCAAGCCTTCGTAAGCGGCCGGCCCCTTTTTTTTAAGGAAGCTGTCGGGGTCCAGGTTTTCCGGAAGGACCAGAACCCGGGCTTCTACGCCTTTGTCGAAAAACAGCGGGACGGCCCGGTAAGCCGCCGTTTGGCCGGCCGCGTCGCCGTCATAATTGATCAGGACTTTCGGGGCGAAGCGCATGGCCAGCCCGACCTGGTGGGGGGTGAGAGCCGTTCCGAGCGAGGCGACCGCGTTTTTCCGGCCGGCCTGGTAGAGAGACAGGAAATCGGTGTATCCCTCGACCAGGATGAACTCTCCGGCCGCGCGGATTTCGTCTTTGGTAAAATTCAGGCCGTAAAGAAGCTGGCCTTTTCGATAGAGCGGCGTGTCCGGCGAATTGAGATACTTCGGCTCCTGGTTGAAAAGGGACCGGCCGCCGAAAGCGACGGTCTTGCCGGTCATGGTAAAGATGGGAAAGATCGCCCGTCCCCGAAACCGGTCGTAGTATTCGCCGGCTTTTCGCCCCGGCAAGGCCAGTCCCGCCTTCTCCAGGATCTGAGGCGGCACGCCCTTGGCCTTGAAATAACCGGTCAAGGCTTCCCAGGAATTCGGCGCGTAGCCGAGCTGGAATTTCTCGATGACCTCCTCGGACAATCCCCTGGCTTTAAGGTAGTCCAGAGCCTTTTTCCCCTCGGGAGTTGCCCGCAAATTCTTCTTAAAGAAGGCCAGGGCGTCGTCCATGACTTTTCGGAGCTGGTCCTCGAGTTGGAGGGCCTGGGGGGAGAGCCGCCTTTTTTCCGGGAGGGGAATGCGGTATTTTTCCGCCAGGTAAACGACGGCTTCCTGGAATCCGAGGTTTTCCTTCTCCATGACCAGGGTGAAGATGTCGCCCCCGACGCCGCAGCCGAAGCAATGGTACAGCCCCTTGTCCGAGTCGACGGTGAAGGAAGGGGATTTCTCGTTATGAAACGGGCAAAGCCCGACAAACTTTTTTCCCCGCTGCCGGAGCGCCGTGTACTGCCCGGCGATTTCAACGATGTTGGCGGCGTCTCGAATTTGGTCGACGATTTCCATTGATCGCGGCCTATTTATTCGGAAAATAATCCATGCCGGCGGACAAAGCTTCCTGGATACTGGAATTTGCGCAAAGTTTACGTAAATATAGGTTCGGACCTACCGATTGTCAAGCCGCGGTTTCGAATTTAGTGGTTGATCAGGCTGGCCAGGAAAGCCGCCCCGAAGCCGTTGTCGATATTGACGACACCGACGCCGCCCGGACAGGAGTTGAGCATGGCCAGGAGCGCGGCGACGCCCTTGAAGCTGGCTCCATACCCGACGCTCGTCGGAACGGCGATAATCGGGAC
>CAYPKX010000263.1:0-3203 GCA_964411395.1 uncultured Eubacteriales bacterium
TCATCTGCTGGCGGAGGAAATACTGGCGCTGATGCTTGTCCATTTCGCCCTTGGCTTCGGTCGAAATCCGCGACTGAACGTCGAGGATCTCGATCTCCTTGGCCAGGTATTCGTACACCTGTTTGAGGCGGACCATCGGTTCGATCGTTTCGAGAATGGCCTGGGCCTCGGGGACTTTGAGCTCGAGATTGGCCCCGGTCAAATCGGCCAGGCGGCCGGGCTCCTCGACGTTGGAGGCGATGATCAGGACCTCGGGCGGGATGGACTTGCCGAGGGAAGCGGCCTTTTCCAGCCCGGAGCGGACGTTGCGAACCAGGGCTTCGCTTTCGAGGGACTTTTCAGGATTCTCAGGCTCGGAGATCGGTTCGATTTCGGCGACGAAATGGCCCTTCTCTTCTTCGTACGTCCGGACGGCCGCCCGGGTCAAGCCCTGGGCCAGGATGCGGATCCTCCCGTCGGGGAGCTTGAGCATGCGCATGATCAGGGCGACCGTGCCCATCTTGTAGACTTCGTCCTGTTTGGGGTCCTCGGTTTCCATCTCCTTCTGGGTCAGCAGAAGAATCATCCGGTGAGAGCCGAGGGATTCATCGATCGCGGACTTGGATTTCTCCCGTCCGACGAAGAGAGGAACGATCATATAAGGGAAAACGACGATGTCGCGAAGGAGAAGGATCGGCAGCTTGACCGGGATGGTCGGCTTGGCTTCGCGTTCCTCGGGGGCGTTATCGACGGGATCGGCGTTGGGATCTTTTTCGGCCATTACATTCACTCCGTGGATTTTTGAATGGGAACAAGTCGCTTCCGAATCCGCTTTTCGGGCGGCTTCGGCAAGACAACGGTCAGGACGCCGCGGTCCAACGACGCCCGGGCCCGGACCGGGTCGACCGACCGCGGCAAAGGCAGGGTTCTCCGAAACGGCCCGTATTCCCGCTCCAGGCGGAGAAAACGGGAACCGGCGGGGACGGGAGCCTCGTTTTTCCGTCCCTCGATCGTCAGCCGATTCGGCTGCAGAGAGATCCGGATGTCTTCGGCCCTCAATCCGGAAGCCTCCATGGCCACGACCAGGGTCTTGTCCGTTTCCGTCAGGTCAAGACGCGGAACCCAGCCGCCGGCCCATTCCGGAGAGCCTTCCCCCGGAGCGTTCCGACGAACGCAAATGACCGGTCGAATTCGTTTGACCATGAGACGAACATAAATACGTCCTGATTCCCTATTTGTCAACCGGAAAGGTCTCCGGACAGGTCCAGATCAAGTTCATATCTATTATTATCAAATAGATACAAACTTATAAAGGAGAGACTCAGAAAACATACGGGCTCTCTTCCATTGGGTGCGGGTGGAGATAAGAAGATTATGACGGCCGCTATTTTTCCTTGAGCAGGGTTTCCAGCTCCTGCTTGAATTCCATCACGTCGCGGAACTCCCGGTAAACCGAGGCGAAGCGGACGTAGGCGACCTTATCCAGCTCCTTGAGCCGCTCCATGACCAGGGCGCCGATGTCGGACGACTTCATTTCCTTTTCCGGGCGTTCCTGGAGGCGGGATTCGATTTCCTCAACGATCTCCTCAAGCTTGTTGACGGCGATCGGCCGCTTTTCGCAGGCTTTGAGCAGGCCGCGGAGCAGCTTCTGGCGGTCGAACATCTGCCGGGTGCCGTCCTTCTTGACGATCATGTAGGGGATTTCTTCGATCTTCTCATAAGTCGTGAAGCGCCGGGCGCAGGAAATGCATTCCCGCCTCCGCCGGATGGAAATCCCCTTTTTGCTCTCCCTCGAATCGATAACCTTGCTTTCGACGTGGCCGCAGAACGGGCATTTCATGGCTTCTTCTCCGATTCGCCGAGGCGCTTGATCTGGGACAGGCTCATCCCGTCCCGGGACAGGATCAGGAATCCGAGAATACAGGTCACGATGTACTGGACGGCGTGGAAGACAAAGGTCAGGCCGATAGCCTGGTTGACGTTCAGGCCGAACAGCATGACCATTCCCTCGCGGCTGAAGGTATGATAGCCGCCCACCATGCCCGGGGTTGGAATCGCGGCCCCGACGCCGGTCAGGAAAATATAGGGAAAGAGAAAGAAGAAATTGATCCTGATGTCGAAAGCCAGGAAAAGAACCCAGTAGTAGAAAATGATCCCGAGCCAGACGACGATCGACAAGGCGACGTAGGCCAGAAGCGTTTTAAGGGAGCGGAAAAACTTCAATCCGTCGATGAATTCGTGAAGAAGCTCCAAAATCTTCGACCGGAATCGTTCCGGGACGATCTTGAGCCTGAGCACGGCCCCGGCCAGGGCCATGGCCTTGTCCCGGAAGAAGATGAATCCCAGACAGACGACCAGGAGGCCCAGGGCGATCACCGCTCCGGCAATCCCCAGCCCGGTCAGCTTTTTCACCGAGGCGTCCTGAAGATTGAGAATCGAAACATAGAGCGGCCGGGACAGGAGGAAGACCGCCAACAGGAAGCACATGGTGAAGATATCGAAGATCCGTTCGACGACGCAGGTCCCGATGACGAAGCCGGTCCGGCACTTTTCCTGCCGGGCGAGATAAAGCGGTTTGACCAGTTCCCCCAGGCGGGCGGGAAAGATGTAGCTGACGGTGAAGCCGACGGCATTGGCCGCAAACATGTTGTAGACCGAGATGTTCGGCTTCTCGTGCATCATCAGGTACTTCCAGCGAAGCGCCCGGGTCAGCATATGGAGGGGGCTCAGAAGGATGACCAGAACGAAGATCCCCCAACGGACGTTCTGGAGGAGGTACCGGAAGGCCTCCCCGATATTCATTCCCCGGAAGGAAAAGTAGAGGAGAACCAGGGTCAAAATCCCAACCAGAATCCAGCGGATCGTATGCTTTTTTGCCATGGTACGGGGGGCATCTTATCACAACCCCGAGTTCGCCCGAAAGTATCCGCCGAGGGCTTGAAAATCAGAGGGAATTCCGGTATATTCCCTCTTCCTGCTGGGAAGTCGTCCAACGGCAGGACCCATGACTCTGGATCATGGTATCAAGGTTCGAATCCTTGCTTCCCAGCCATCCCCCCTCTCCCCCGCCAAAAAGGATATTTTCCGCCGTTCGTCCGGCTCCGGTCCGGCCGTCTCAGGCGAACGGCAGGCTCGGACTCTTGACCTCAACCCCGTCCCAACAATAGGTGCACAGCCGGTCCTTGGGCAAGCCGATGGCCGCGACCAGGTCTTCAAGACGCTGA
>CAYPKX010000264.1:0-876 GCA_964411395.1 uncultured Eubacteriales bacterium
CGAGTCGCCCGAGCGGACAGGACCCGCGGCCATGGCCGAATTATCTCGGCGACACGGATTCAAAGGAGGCCCGGCTATGGACGAGAACGAGAACATCAACGTCAACGCCCTGTTTCTCGGGCCGAAGGCGGAAAACTTCGCCTTCTTCAAGCAGATGCTCAATTACCTGATGGACGACCACGCCGACTGGCGGGCCCATTTCCATCCGGATGATCCCCCGATCGTAACTTTAGCCGAACAGGACCGTCCCGATTTCCAGGCCACCCTCCAGAAAACCCGGGAAGCGCTGATCGACCTGGCCGGGAATCTCCAGCTCAAATCCGTCCCCTGGTTTTCCCCCCGCTATCTTGGGCACATGACCGCCGACACGCTTCTTCCGGCCAACCTGGGATACATGCTGACCCTCCTCTACAATCCCAATAACTGCGCTTACGAGGGCTCGCCGGCGACCACCGCCATGGAGATCGAGGTCGGCAAGCAGCTGGCGGCGATGATGGGATACGACCCGCAGAAGGCCTGGGGACACATCACCTCGGGCGGGACGGTGGCCAATTATGAAGCCGTCTGGATGGCCCGAAACCTCAAGTCCTTTCCCCTGGCCGTCCGGGCGGTGAAGCCCGAGCTGGTCGCCGGGATGGACGACTGGAAACTGCTCAACCTTCCGACCTCGGCGATTCTCGACCTGGCCGACCGGGCCAGGGAGGCCGGGCTGTTTGACGAAGCCCGCCGCCGCTCGGTCCGGGGAGCCGGCATGTCGGGCGTTCATCTCGGAAAGATCCTCGTCCCCGAGTCCAAGCATTACTCCTGGACCAAGGCAGCCGCCATCCTCGGCCTCGGCCAGGAGAACATCGTCTCCGTCCCCGTCCGGGACGACTA
>CAYPKX010000264.1:886-3160 GCA_964411395.1 uncultured Eubacteriales bacterium
CGACCTGCTGGTCGCCGAACATATCCCGATCCTGGCCGTGGTCGCCGTCTGCGGAACGACCGAGGAAGGCGCGGTCGATGCTTTTCACGAAGTCGTCCGCCTGCGGGACCGGTATGAGGACCGGGGCGTCGGCTTCTACCTCCATGTGGACGCGGCTTACGGCGGATACGCCCGTTCGCTGTTCCTGGACGAAAACGGCGCCTTCATGGGCTACAACGAAGTCAACCGGCAGCACGCCCGGCAAGGGATCCTTCACGCCGACACCGACTGGCTCAACGTAAACGTTTACGAAGCCTTCAAGGCTTTTCCCGACGCGGATTCGATCACCGTCGATCCCCACAAGCTGGGGTACGTCCCCTACGCCGCCGGGGCGGTCGTCGCCCGGGACCGGCGGATCATCGACCTGATTTCCTATTTCGCGGCTTATGTCTTCGAAAAGACCGACGACAATCCCACCCTCCTCGGGAGTTACATCATGGAGGGCTCGAAGGCGGGAGCGGCCGTGGCCGCCGTCTGGATGGCCCACCGGGTCGTGCCGCTCAATATTTCCGGATACGGCCGGATCATCGGGGCCAGCATCGAGGGGGCCTGGCGTTTTCACCAGTCGTTGCTGAAGGCCGGACGATTGGAAGCCGGGGGAAAGCAGTTCGAGGTCATCCCTCTCACCCGGCCCGACATCAACGTCGTCGATTACGCCTTCCACGAGGTCGGGAACGACAGCCTGGAGGCGATGAACCGGTTGAACCAGGCGATTTACGAGCGCTGCTCTTACAAGTCGGGGCCGGTCTATGTCAGCGACTTCATCACCTCCAAAACCGCCCTGACCCGGGAGGAATACGGCGATACGCCGCGGTCCTTCGTCAAAATATTCGGCCTGAAAGACGGCGAATGGGAGCGGCTGGGCAGCGTCTATGTTCTGCGGTCCTGTATCGTCACACCGCTTCTCACCAACACGATCACCTTCGAAGAATACTGGTGGAACTTCTGGGCGGCCATGACCCGGGCCGTCCGGGCCATCCACGAATAACCGGAATCGGGACCCCAAAAGCGATGGGGGTCCTTCGCTGCGCGCGGCCGAGTCCTCCCTCGCTCCGTTCGCGATCGTCGGGCAAAGAGACGGGGTCAAGCCGTCGCGTCCGGTCTCTTCAAGGCGTTTCGATGTTCGAACGAGCGTCGCCCCCTAAGAGGCGGCGTTCCCCAACAAATACAACCGGTCGGCCAGCTCGCCGATCTCCTCGCGCATGGCCAGCTTCTCCAGCCACTCCGCCGGGATCCCGCTTTCTCCCCAGTAAGCCCCGGCGACCTGCCCGCAAACGGCCGCCGTCGTGTCCGCGTCCTTCCCCAGGTTGGCCGCCCGCAGCACGGCCTCCTTGAATGATCCCGCATGCAGGAAAGACCAAAGCGCGGCCTCGAGGCTGTCGACGACATACCCCGATCCGACGATCTCCGCGTCAGGCTTCGTCCGGTATTCGCCCCGGGCGATGGCCCGCAGCTTCGTCCCGCCGGGAAATGTGCCGCCGTCGGCAAAGAGGACGTCTTCCTTGTCCCGGCCGGCCAGAGCCCGGACGATGATCCGGGAAAGAAGTCTGGCCGCGTCCAGGCACTCCGCCGTCCCGTGCGTCGTCCGGCAGCTGTCGGCGGCGTACCGCTCGGCCGCGTCGATGTCGGCGGCGTAGAACATCGGAACCGGCGCCAGCCGCATGATGCAGCCGTTGCCGGCGGCCGAAGGGTGATCCTCGCCGGCAAACGGATCGCCCGTCTCCCGGTATTTCTCGAGAGCATGCCGGACCGTTCCTCCGATGTCGAAAAGCTTCCCGGTGCTGCTCAAATATCCCGTATCGCTCCAACGGCAGTACTGCTCCATCTGGTCGCGGGGATCGAATCCGGCCCGCTGGACGAGGCTGGTCGCCAGGCAGAGGGCCATGGATGTGTCGTCGGTCCATTGTCCCGGCCGCAAATGAAAGACTCCGCCGCCCTGCATGTCGGTCAACGGCTCGAACGCTCCCCGTTCCCGAAACTCGACCGATGTCCCGACCGCATCGCCGACAGCCAAGCCGAGGAGACAGCCCCGGTATCGATCTTTAAGGATCGTCATCTGGTCGCCCCGTTCCCTTCCGAATTATTTCAGCTTGAACGAATCGAGGAAATAATCGACAGCCGCCGTGTCCTCCCGGCCCTGCTCGGCGATATAGGCAACCTGGTACAGCCGGCTTCCGATCAGGAAAAACCGGGCTTTTCCGTAGAGGGCCGCGCCTCCGCTCGACCCGGTCAACA
>CAYPKX010000265.1:0-3157 GCA_964411395.1 uncultured Eubacteriales bacterium
AAGCCGGGCGACAAACATGGATGAATCGAAATCCGAAGTCGTTTCTTCGATCGCCCCGGATCATGCCATGCATCCGCGGCGCCTCGGACGGGCGAAGGACGCGGACGGCCGGGCGCGGATCACCGGCCCGCGCGGCGAGATCACCCCGATTCTCCGCGGCGGCGCGGGCAAACGAATCGCCGACGACATGGGTGTCCCGTTCTGCGGTTCCATCCCGATCGACCCGAAAATCGCCGAAGCCGGCGATGAGGGAAGCGTTTACGTACGGCATTTCGCCGGATCGCCGGCGGCCGGGATCATGCGGGAGATCGTTCGGACGATTTTTGACCGGCGGGGGAGGCGGCCGGAAGCCGGAGAACCGGCCGCATCAAATGGAAGGAAAATCTGAATCCACAAAATGACAATAATAAAGGAGTCCCTCTGATGAAAATCGCGATTCCCATGGCGAACGGGCGGTTGTCCGCTCATTTCGGACACTGCGAGAAATTCGCCCTCGTCGAAGTCGATCCGAAGGAGAAAAAAATCGTCGTCCGGACGGACATCGACGCCCCTCCGCACGAGCCGGGGCTTTTGCCGGGCTGGCTGGCCGAACAAGGGGCGGAGGTGATCATCGCCGGCGGCATGGGGGGGAGGGCCATGTCCCTTTTCGCCGAGCGGGGGATTAAAGTGATCGTCGGCGCGCCCGTGGAGACGCCGGAGCGTCTTGCCGGCGATTTTCTCGCCGGAACGCTGAGCCCGGGCGATAATCTCTGTGATCATTGAGAGCCCTAAGGATCAGCCTCCCGGCCGAGGGGGGACCGCGGCGATCGGAGGCTTTCACTTGCTTCGGGCGGACCGGGAGCGCTTGATTTCGACGGCGGCCGCGCTCAGGGAGATCAATCCCGGTCTCGTGGTCCCCTGCCACTGCACGGGAGAAAAGGCGATCGAGTTTCTTCGGACCGAGTTGCCGGGGCGCGTCGAGGCCGGGAGGGCGGGCATGGCGCTCCGATTCTGAAAAAATAATTCCGTTTTTCTCTGAAAAGATGATAATATACGTTTCCGATCAGTTTTATTTGAGGAGGATATCGGATGTCGACCCTGGAGATCGATGGAAAAGCCGTTGTTCTGAACGAGGAAGGATTCCTGGAGAACCCCGAAGAGTGGGACAAACGCGTGGCCCTCGCCCTGGCTAAACGGGAGGAAGGCCTTGACGAATTGGGACCGGAGCATTGGGCGGTCATCGAATATATCCGCGGATACTACGTGGAAAAACAGCTCGCCCCGATGGTCCGGAAGATCTGCCAGACGACGGGCCTCACCCTCAAGCATATTTACGAGCTGTTTCCCTCGGGACCGGCCAAGGGGGCCTGCAAGCTGGCCGGCCTGCCCAAGCCCGACGGCTGCGTCTGAGCCGCGACTCTTTTTCGCCGCCGCCGCGATGCCGCCGGCTTAGGAAATCACAAGACCGTTGTTCTACGGTCCCCGGCCGTCTCGGCGACGGCCGGCCCGGACGAGCCGCGTCCCTCCGGGCCCGTTTCCCGCCTTAATCCTTGGCCGGCGCGGCCGGCGGCCGGAAGGCCGCGGCCAGAAAGATCGCCGCGCCCAGGGCGATCAGGCAAGGCAGCAGGAACATCGACTTGTAGTCGGTGACCCCCGCCGTGGTGAAGACCGACTGCAGCAGCCAAGGCCCCAGGGAGTTGGCCGCCAGAACGCCCAGGCCGAGGATCATCACGTTGAACAAACCCTGGGCGCTGGAGCGGACGTCCTTGGGAAAATACGTGTCCACGAAGATATAGACGGTGGCGAAGAAGAAAGCGTAGCAGATGCCGTGCAGGATCTGGACGGTTATGATCATCCAAGGTTGGGAGGGGAAGAAGGCATAGACCGCGAACCGGGCGGCATGGCCCAGGATGCCGACGAGCATCGTGATCCGCCATCCCAGCTTCTTCAACACCACGCCCAGGATGAGCATGGTCAGGAGCTCCGAGACCTGGCCCAGGCTCATCACCGGCATGATCCAGTTGCCGGCGATGCCCACGCCGCCCGCCGCCGGGGCCGCGCCGAGAAAGGTTCCGGTCCAGTTGAAATAAAGGTTGTGGACGAAGGCGTCGATGAAGGCGATGAGCCAGAGAATCAGGACGAAGGGCCGCCCGAGCAGCTTGAAGGCTTCCAGCCAGGCGAAGCGTTCCGTCCCGTTCGCGGCGCCCGCGGCCTTCTTCTTCGGCGGCGTGTGGGGCAGGAGCAGGCTGAAGGCGGCCAGGGCCAGGGAGGCGACGGCGGCCACGATGAAGGTCCAGCGGGTGGCCTGTTTCAGCGCCTGGCCGGTGAGCCCCGAGCCCAGGACCGTGCCGATCCAGGCGACCATGCCCTTGGGCGCGGCCGCCTTGACCCGGGCCCAATCGACCAGGATGAAGGTGAACGGCCAGGCGGCTAAAATCCAGCCCAAGGTGCCGCCCATGCGGATGAGGCCGAACTCCTTCTGGGGATCCTTCATGTTGGCGAAGGCGATCGAGTTGGCGATCGAGTTGGTCGGGACATAGAACAGGCAATGGATCCACATCAGGATCAGAAACGGCCAGAAGGCGCGGGTAAAGCCCAGGCCGAGCATGGCCACGCCGCCGATGAGATGGCTGAAGCCGAGGAACTTCTCGGCCGCGAAATGGCGGTCGGCAAACTGGTTGCTGAAGAACATGCCGATGATGGCGGCGATGGGGAAGGCGTTCAGGATCCAGGCCTGCTCGACGGGCGTGAACCCGAGGCTGGGCAGGTAGCTGTAGATCAGAGGCAGCCAGGCGCCCCAGATGAAGAACTCCAGGACCATCATGAAGAACAGCTTGTTGCGCGGGCTCTTGGTCACGGCGGTCATGCGGGATCCTCCTTGCGTCTCACGGTTCCCGGGGGCCGCCCCGGTCGCCGCCTCCAAACATTGGATGGAGTATAAAAGAGAGCCCCGGGGGCGTCAAGGACGAGCGGGCGGGGCGGCCCGCGGCTCTTGCGGCGATATCGGCAAAAAGGTTTTACTAAAAAGCGATCCCCAGGCCCGCTTTGAGATAAAAACCGGAGAGATCCACGGCCGCGTCCCGGATTTTGGTGAGGCGATGCCCGGCCCAAAGGCCGGGCATGCTCAGCGATGCGTAGACCGGTCCTTCCCCGGAAGCGTCGAATTCATAATAATAGA
>CAYPKX010000266.1:0-3139 GCA_964411395.1 uncultured Eubacteriales bacterium
CTTTCCTTGAAAATGGAATATGCGATTTTCGAGACGAAGCTGATGAAGAAGCCGGACGCCCATTTGCGGGTGATGTTTGTTTCCTACAATGAGCTGCTCTCGAATCCCCGGGGGCAAATCGGCCGCATTGTTGATTTTCTCGAACTGCCCCTCGACATAGAAGCCATGGCCGGAGCCATTGATCCCGTCCTGTATCGCTGTCGGGTCATGCCGACCGAATGACCCTCGAATTTTTCATTTTCTCCGGGACATTCGAAAAAAACTCCGCCGATGAACGAATATTGTGAGATAATGGGGCGGAGGAGTGAACCTCAATGGAAAAAAAGAAGTGGACGGCCCCGATCCTGTCGGTTCTTGTGCGCATAAAACCGGAGGAGCGGATTCTTGACGGTTGCAAGAATTCCGGAGCGAACGCCGCCGGTAGCACGGCGGGGTCCTGTATGGCGTATGGAGCAGGCGGTTGCGGGGATATGTGTGACGCTTTTGTTTTTTCTTGAGGAACGAATCGGAACAAAGCTCCTCGTCATTTTGCAATCAGGTTACGAATATCGTAACCTATTTGCATAATGCAGACAGTTTCCGTATGAAAATTGTAACCAGGTTACTTGGTTCCTGATTATAAGTTCAATCATTATTTACAGTTACGGAAAAAACAGGATTTTTTCTTCCCCGGATTATAAATTGCGTTAAATTAACAAATATGTTAAGTTATTTACATGAAATGGGAGGGCCTCTTAAAGGAATTTTCGAGCCGGCCGCTGTTTCATTCCTCCATGCTCAGGATTTTCGACGACCCTCCGGCTCATATCGAAGTCCAACTTTCACGCTGGTCCCGGGCGGGAAAGCTTTGCCGCGTTCGTCGGGAGTGGTATCTCATCGAGGCGCCGTATCGCGCCCGGAACGTCTCGGAAGCCGTGATTGCGAACTCAATCGTCCAGCCCTCCTACCTCTCTCTCGATTGGGCGCTAGGATTCTACGGCCTGATCCCCGAGGCGGTATTCAATCCGACGTCGATCACGACCGCTCGCGGAATTGAATTCACGGCCCAGGGAAAACGCTTTTTCTACCATCACGTTCAACCGTCCTTTTTTTTCGGATATGAGAAAATCAAACATGGAGACGGCGTCTTTATCATTGCCGGGCCCGAAAAGGCGCTGCTCGATAAAATGTATATCGCCGCGCGCCTCGGGACGTTATCGGCCGAATGGCTGAGAGGCCTGCGGCTTCAGAATCTGGACATCTTGGACGAGGCCAAATTCAGAAGATCGGCGGCCCTTGTGCGTAAGCCCGGTTTTGCCGCGGCCGTTGAGGCTGCGGCGGCTTATATCCGGGAAAACAGGACGGAGGGAACATGAAAGACATCGCGCTTCAGGTCTCCCGCGAACGCCCCTCTCTCGGACTTCACGCCTTACGGGAGTATCTCCAGAATGACATCCTCTGGCTCATGCAGAGAGAAAACCTCAGCCCGCGGCTTTTTTTCATGGGAGGGACAGCCCTCAGGTTTCTCTGGCGCATCGGCCGGTTTTCGGAAGACCTGGATTTTTCCGCCGGCCCGAACTGGGATTCCGGGGAGTTCGCCGGGGCCATGCGCAAGATCGAGCGCGGCTTGGCCGCGGCCGGATACGACGTCTACCTGCATCTCAGGCCCGAGAAGACCGTTCAAAGGGCCGTTTTCCGGTTCGCCGAGCTTTTAGCGGAGATCGGACTCTCCGAACGCAGACAACAAAAGCTGTCCATCGCCCTCGAAATCGACAGCAATCCGCCCGGCGGAGCGACGGGAGCGAAAACCCTTGTCAATATTCACACTCCGGTCCTCCTTCATCATCACGACCTTCCCTCGTTGCTGGCCGGAAAGGCGGCGGCCGTTTTGACGCGGGAATACATCAAAGGGCGGGATTATTACGACCTCCTCTGGTTTTTATCAAAATGGCCGGGTCTCGAGCCCAATCCGCGGATGTTCGAGAACGCCCTGGCCCAGGCGAGAAACAAGCGAGTGAATCCGGCCATAACCGGTCCGGAACTGAATTGGCGGATGATGTTGAACCGGACCGTTCGTGAGGCGAATTGGCCGGCTATCGAGGCCGACGTAAGGGCGTTCATCGAAACCCCGGACAGTCTTTTGGCCTTTACCCGGGAGAATCTCCTCCGGTTGCTGGAATAAAATATTGATGATGTTTATATGGTTGTGATAAATTGAGTTCCATGGAAAACGAAGTATCCCTCGCCACCGTCTGCGCCCCCTCCGAAGACGTCGTCGCCCGGGAAATCGAGGGCGAAATCGTCATCGTCCCCCTGGTCGCCGGCATCGGCAAGGCCGACGACGAGCTCTACACTCTGAATGAAACCGGCCGGGCCATCTGGCAGCGTCTCGACGGCCAGCGGACCCTGGGCCAGGTCGCGGCCGACCTCACCGCTGAGTTCGACGCCCCCTTGGCCGACCTGGAAACCGACGTCCTTGGTTTTGCCCGGGAATTGACCGGCCGCCGCATCCTCGCCACGAAGTAGCTCGAACCGAGTGATCGTTCCTCCTCCTCTTCTCTTCCTGAAAAATCGAAGTCAACAGATCGACAGCCGGTCGTCCATTGCGAGCGGCCCGAGCGACGGTGATGCGGCTGCGCCCCCGCCCTCCTATGTCTCCCCGGGCGGCGAACTGCACCTTTCCAATCTGGGCCAGCTCGAACTTCTCCGGGGCATGGTCGAGCGCGGCGCGCCGCTCCGCACCCCCGTCCGCGGCTTCAGCATGAAGCCGTTTATCCGGGACGGAGACGTGCTGACGATCGCCCCTCTGGCCGGCCGGCTCCCGGCCGTGGGCGAAGTCGTCGCTTTTATCCATCCCGGCTCGGGCCGCCTGGCCATTCACCGGGTCGTCGCCCAAACCCCCTCGGGCTGGGTTCTCCGCGGCGACAACTGCCCCGAATCGGACGGCCTCGTCCCCGTCCAAAACCTCCTGGGGCGGGTGACCGCCGTTGAACGGCGCGGCCGCAAAATTCGCTTCGGCCTGGGCCCCGAGCGCAACCTGATCGGCGCCCTCAACCGCGGCCGGGTCTGGATGGCTCTCAAAGCGGCCGCCCGTCTCCCGCTTCGGGCCGCGGGCTTCGCCCTGCGCCGCTTCCAGTCGCTTCGCCTTTACCGCGCGCTC
>CAYPKX010000267.1:0-3130 GCA_964411395.1 uncultured Eubacteriales bacterium
AGCGAATGGCCCCCGCGGAAGCCAAGTCCCAATCCTTGAGGGAGAGCTTCAGGGAAAGCCGTCGCGGTGAATCAGAAGCCGGGATCGTTGGGCCTCGACCGTCCCCGAAAGGCGCGGCCGCCCCCGCCGCCAGCGCAAGCTGGAAAAAGACGAGGGCCAGGTCCCGGCCTTTGGACCGCTGCCGCCCCCCCGGGCGGCCGGATTCCCGAATCGAGCTCATTCTCACGTCTTTTATCCTACCGATTTTCCCGGCTAATTCAACCGGCGGCGCGCGCCGCCGACAGCGACGAAGACCGAAAACGATCCCGCCGGGTCCCGAAAGTCCGGGATTTCCGCCCTGAAAAACCGGCGCCCCAATCCTTCCTCAGGAAGGTCGTCCGGGCGGAGAGGAATAAACCATTGGAAAGTTCCGGAAAATTCTGCTATAGTCTCCTGGAATAAAAACATTGAGACTCCAGGTTCAAAGGAACAACGACGATGGCTGAAGAAACGAAGACTGAAGGCGAAAAAGCCGCCAAAAGAATCAAAATCAACAAGCTGACCGCTGCCCAAATCGAGGCCAAGCTCGCCGCCGTCGGCTCCGCCCAGGGCGGCATCCGGTCCCGCTACGCCAAACAGCTGCAGCTGCGCAAAAAAGCCCTCGGGAAGTAATCCCGGTTATTCCGGTCCGCTTTTCCCTGCCTTGGCGTCCGCCCCTCCTCCTTTCCCCCGTCGGCTCAAGTTTCTTTTTGCCCCCGTCTATGTTAGGATACCTCAAGAAAATAAAGGAGATATAACGTGTTGACGAAAGAGAAAAAAACCAAGATCGTCACTGACAACCGGGTCCACCCCACCGATTCGGGTTCGGTTGAAGTTCAGGTCGCCTTGCTCAGCGAACGGATCAGCGCCCTGACCAAGCATATGGGTTCGTTCAAGAAGGACCACAGCTCCCGGTCCGGACTGATGAAAATTGTCAGCCAGCGGAAGCGTCTGCTGATCTACCTGAAGCGGGAAGACCCCGCCCGGTATGAGAAGCTGATCCAGAAGCTCGGATTGCGCAAATAAGCGCGACCGGGATCGGAACTGAAATGTCCCATACCATCAGTCTTGAAATCAATAATCGCACCTTGTCCATCGAGCTCGGCAAGATGGGCAAACAGGCCGACGGTTCGGCTTTCGTCCGTTACGGCGAAACCGTCGTTTTCGTCGCCGTAACTTCAAAGAAAGAACCCCGGGAGGACCGGCCGTTCCTGCCTCTGGTCGTTGATTACCGCGAAAGCACTTACGCCGCCGGAAAGATCCCCGGCGGCTTTTTTAAACGCGAAGGCCGCCCCACGGAACGGGAGATCCTCGTCTCCCGGCTGATCGACCGGCCGGTCCGATCGCTGTTTCCCGACGGTTACCACAACGACACCCAGATCGTCGCCCTCCTGTTTTCGGCCGACCTCGAAAACGAGCCCGACACGCTCGGCCTGATCGGAGCCTCGGCCGCCCTGTACTTCTCCGACATTCCTTTCACCACTCCGTTCGGAGCGGTCAAAGTCGGCCTGGCCGACGGCAAGTATGTCATCAATCCGACGGGCAAGGAGCTCGAATCGAGCCCCCTCAACCTCCTCGTCGTCGGGACGGAGGAAGGCGTGTCCATGATCGAAGCGGGGGCCAAAGAAGTCGACGAAGACACGATGATGGGGGCTATCGAAGCAGCCGTCGAGCCGATCCGCCGGATCATCAAAGCCCAGAAAGACCTCTACAAACAGCTCGACGTTCATAAGCGGCCGTTTGAGCCCAAGCCGTTGAACGAAGCCAAGATGGGCGAAATCGAAGGCAAGATCGGCGCCGCTCTCCACCAGGCGATCCAGACGCCGGGCAAAAAAGCCCACGAAGCCGCCGTCGACGCCGTTCAGAAAGACCTTCTCGCTTCCATCCCCGAAGAGAATGCGGTCGAACGGACCGAGGCGAAAGCCCTCTTTGAAAAGATTTACGAGAAATACGCCCGCCGGATGATCCTCGACGAAGGGCACCGGATCGACGGCCGGAACTTCGATGATATCCGGCCGATCTCGATCGAAGTCGGGTTGCTCCCCCGCACCCATGGATCCGCCCTGTTCACCAGAGGGGAGACACAGTCCCTGGCCATCATCACCCTGGGCACGGTCCAGGACGCCCAGCGGCTGGACGGACTGGGCGAGGAAGTCCAGAAACGGTTCATGCTCCATTACAACTTCCCGCCGTTCTCGGTCGGCGAAGCGGGCTTCCTCCGGGGACCCGGCCGAAGGGAGATCGGACACGGCGCTTTGGCCGAGAAATCCATCCTCCCGGCCCTTCCGGCCGAGGAGCAATTCCCCTACACCGTCCGGATCGTGTCCGAGATCCTCGAATCGAACGGCTCATCCTCCATGGCCACCGTCTGCAGCGGCGTCCTTGCCCTGATGGATGCCGGCGCTCCCCTGACCATCATCCCGGCCGGAATCGCCATGGGGCTGGTCAAGGAAGGCGACCGCCATGTCGTCCTGACGGACATCGCCGGACTCGAGGACCACTTCGGCGACATGGACTTCAAGGTCGCCGGTTCGGAGAAAGGCATCACCGCCATCCAAGTCGACCTGAAGCTCGATTCGATCCCTCTGTCCATCTGCCGCGAAGCCCTGGCCAAGGCGAAAACCGCCCGGTTGAAAGTCCTGGCCAAGATGAAGGAAGCCCTGCCGAAGCCGCGCGCCGAAATCTCGCCCTATGCTCCCCGAATCCTTTTCCTCTACATCAATCCGGAAAAAGTCGGCGAGGTCATCGGGCCTGCCGGCAAGATTATCAAAAAAATCGTCTCGACGACCAAGGCGAAAATCGACATCGATGAGACCGGCAAGGTCGTCATCGCCTCGACCGACATGGAAGCCGCGGAGCGGGCCAAGCAGATGATCCTCGACCTGACGGCCGAGGCCGAAATCGGCCAGACGTACACCGGAAAGGTCGTCCGGATCGAAGAATACGGCGCCTTTGTCGAGATCATGCCCAACCTCGTCGGCTTGATGCACGTATCCGAAATCGCTCCCTACCACGTCCGGAGCGTCAGCGACGTCCTCCACCTCGGCGACGTCGTCACGGTCAAAGTCCTGACGATTGAAGACAACCGGATCCGCTTGAGCATGAAAGCGCT
>CAYPKX010000268.1:0-3130 GCA_964411395.1 uncultured Eubacteriales bacterium
GAGAGATCGATCCCTTATAATCAGATTCTCTGCGCAAAGCTTTTGCCTCGGTATAGCTTTTGATTATTTGGATGCATTTCTCACACCGGTTTCTGTCGGTCAATTTTCCTGTTTCCATAAATGTCGAGCTTGATCTTTGAAATAATTCTAAGGCTAAGGACGGATTGCCAATCGTCCAATTTAAGATTCCTTTTCGAAAATAAATTTCGGCTTTTTCCATATTTGAAGCATTTTTAGCGTCAATATCGCCGAGGATTATCAAAGCTTTCTCAAAATCGCCATTGATTTCTAACCGATTGCTTTCTTTGAGAATATTTTCAAGCGATCTTATTTGCCCCGACAGTAAAACGGGAAAGACGAATAATGTCATAATACGAAGTATAAATATCGTTTTTCTCGTTTTTCTTCCGTAATCTATATTATGTCTCGTCATGGCTCCCATCGCTCCTGTTTATACCTAATACGATCCAGTTAAAAGCGTTGAAAATCAATCGGATTCGCTAGGTTTAATTATTGTCACATCATCATTAAGGAGAAAAGAAAAGAGAAACAGCGTTTTTTTGTTTAAGAAAGCGTGGCGTTTGGATCGACCGATCCTCGGAACCGGGGAGAAATCGGAAATCAAGGGAATGAATATGACGATTGTCCTGCGTAGTTCGAGGCCCTGGGAGGGCTTGTTATCACCGGCCCAGGCCGAAGCCAAAAGCCAAAACGCGGCCAGACAAAGACATCCCGTCCGTTTGAAGATTCGCATCATCCCCCCTCTTTCAACCAACTCGATCCGGAATCGGAAATCAGAAATCAAAACAACGGCGAAAGGCGATCAGCCCCGCCTTCATTCCATATCCATCCGATCCTTCATCCCGGATTCGTCGCCAACATTATTAAAACGATTATTAAAAGTCAAGCGTCTTACTTAAAAAAGAAAGCGATTTCCGTCGCCGCCGTTTCCCGGGCATCCGAGCCATGAACGGCATTCCGTTCGATCGAAAAACCGTACTGCCTCCTGAGGCTGCCGGGAGCGGCCTTGGCGGGATCCGTCGCTCCCATGAGGGAACGCCAATGAGCAATCGCATCTTCCCGTTCCAACAGCAGGACGACGGAATCGCCGGAGGTCATAAAAGAGACCAGCTCCTCAAAAAAGCCCCTGGCCCGATGAACGGCGTAGAACGCGGAGGCCTCGTCCCGGCCCAATCGAACGAGCTTCATCGCGACAATGCGGAATCCTTCAGCTTCGATCCGATCGATGATTTTCCCGACGACATTCTTCTTGACGCTGTCGGGTTTGATGATCGCCAGAGTCCGTTCCATGATCCTTCTCCTCTTCTGCGAAACGTCGGAATTCTATCCGGAACCGGCCATCAGGTCAAATCCCGGTTGAATCCCGGGCGAGAAAACCATAAAATGGGTGTTTCACCGGTTGAGGAGCTTCGGATGAACCAACAACGTCCACCTCTTATTGTCCCGGCCTTGATCGGCGGAACGATCGCCGGAGTCCTTTCGTCTGTTCCGTTTGTGAACTGTCTCTGCTGCCTGTGGATCATCGGCGGAGCCATGCTGGCCGCCGCTCTCTGGGCCAGGGACAATTCGACTTCCTTAACGGCCGGAGACGGCGCTTTGGTCGGCGCTTACACGGGCGTTTTCGCCGCCATCACTCATACCCTGATCGGTATCCCCCTGGCCGCCGTCAATGCCCGATTTTTCGTGAAAATCTTCGAACGGATGTCCGCCTACACCAATGAAATGCCTCCCGATTGGCGGCAATGGTTCGACCAGAGCATCGGTCCGTTATCGATCACCGGACTCCTTCTCAACCTGATCATATCCGCCGCGGTTTTTTGCGCGCTCGCCGCGCTCGGCGGAGTCCTCGGAGCGGCTCTTTTCGGGAAAAAGACACCCCCGTCCTGCTCTGGTCCTCCTCCTGTCCCGCCGCCCTCGAAGCCGATGGTCTGAATCCATGAAAAGACTCAAAACCCAGGTCATCGTCAATCCCGAATCGGCCAAAGGCGAGACGCGGAAGCGTTGGACCCAGATCCGGGAGGGATTAAAGCATTTTGTTCATGAATTCCATTACGTCTTCACCGAGCGCCCTCTTCAAGCCATCGACCTGGCCCGAGCCTCGCTCCGGGAGGGAACGGAGCTGATCATCGGAGTCGGAGGCGACGGGACTCTGAACGAAATCGCCAACGGCTTCTATGACGGCGAAAAACCGGTCAATGCCGAGGCCACTCTGGGCATCATTCCCTCGGGTTCCGGCTGCGACCTTATGCGCAGCCTCCAGATTCCCTCCAAGCTGCCCGATGTCATGGCCATCCTCCAGGGCGCTCCCCCTGTCCCGATCGACATCGGCAAGGTGCGTTACCGGGGAACCGACGGACTGATGACGGAACGCTATTTTCTCAATGTGGCCGATTTCGGCCTGGGCGGGGAGGTTGTCCGCGAAGTCAACCGCCGGCGGCTGGAGCGGAAGGCTTCCTCCTACGTCAAATGCCTGGCCACGACCGTCCTCCGGTATAAAAACAAGCGGGTTCACCTTCGAATCGACGGCCGGGACCTCCCCCGGAGCGAATATCTGATCGGGGCCGTCGCCAACGGCCGGGTGTTCGGCAAGGGCATGAAAATCGCCCCCGAAGCGCGGCTGGACGACGGGCTTTTTGACGCGGTCCTCGTCCGAGGCATGAAGCTGTTTGAATTCGCCCGCCAAAGCTGGAAATTGATCAACGGCTCCCATATCGGCTATCGCAAAGTCGACCTGATCCGGGGGCGCCGGGTGGAGGCTGTTCCCGAGGACCCCGCGGAAAATATTCTTCTGGAAATGGACGGAGAACAGTTGGGCAGCCTGCCCGCGACGTTCGAGCTCATCCCTCACGGATTGCTCGTGAAGGGATATCTCTGAAAATCGGGAAATCAGCGGGGATCGACAACCCCGAATTGGGCCGCCAGACGGGGGTCATTCGTTAAAACGGTCTTGCCGGACGCATCCTTGTATTCGTAGATCTTCGTCCGGCTCGAAGCCGTCGCTTCCTTGAAGGACGCCAGAACCCGGTTGATATAGGTTCGCGTTTCGGCGTACGGGGGAATTCCGCCGTATTTCTTAACAGCCTGCTGGCCCGCGTTGTAAGCCGCCAGC
>CAYPKX010000269.1:0-3113 GCA_964411395.1 uncultured Eubacteriales bacterium
AAGCCGTGAATCTCGGTTTTTCGTGTCACCCGGCTCGCGGACCGATTCATCCCCTTGACCCGGCCGCGCGTCTTGGGACACAATGGAGCCCGTCCGCGGGAAATCCGGCCGGAGGGTGTACCGATGAACAAACGACTGATGATCGCGCTGGCTGTCCTCTTTTGTCTGGCCGCGGCCGTCCTGATCTATCTCGGCAGCCGGGAACCCCGGGCCGAAGCCACGACGATCATCCAGGAGCCGGCCCAGGCTTTTCTCGGCGTCGGCCAGCGCGAAATCACCATTCGCAACGTCACCAAGAAACCGGTCCACTACAAGCTCCGGGCCTACGGTTCGGACGCGGAGGCCGACGAACGGGTCCTCCTCCCGGACGAAATCGACCGGTATCCGGCTCCTCAAACGGTCATCATCTCTTACCTCAAACACGGCGTCGAAGTCACCTATTCCCTGTTTCCCGGAAAGCCCTATTCCTTCCGCTATGACAGCGCCGGAAACACCGACATCTGGGTCGGGGCTCACGGCCGCGAGGACGCGGTCGATCTGGCCCCCTACGTCCCGACCCCGACGGAGGTCATCGCCGAGATGTGCCGGCTGGGCGAAGTCTCCAAGGATTCGGTCGTCTACGACATCGGCTGCGGCGACGGACGGATCGTCATCTATGCGGCCAAGACTTTCGGGGCCCGCGGCGTCGGCATCGATATCGAGCCCGAACGGATCCGGGAATCCCGGATCAACGCCAAAACGGCCGGCGTCGAGAAGCTGGTTCGGTTCGAGCTGGCCGACGCAACCAAGGTCGACATCTCCGAGGCCACGATCGTGACAATGTACCTTCTGCCGGAAAGCAACGAGCTTCTCCGTCCCAAGCTGGAACGGGAGCTTCAACCGGGCGTCTTCGTCGTCACCCACAATTACATGATCCCCGGATGGGAGGACAAGGAAGTGACCTCGGCCGTCGTCCGGGATACGGAATCCAAGGAACACACGGTTTTTCTCTACCGCCGCTGACCCGAAGTGAACCGCTCCCGCGCCCGGGATCCGTCCCGGACTTGACTTTGACGTAACGTCAGGGTTTAGAATTCGCCCCGGACAGGAAGATGAGTCGAACCTACCGCATCAAGGAATTCGCCGACCTGACCGGCGTCACGGTCCGGGCCCTGCATCACTACGACCGGATCGGCCTTGTCCGGCCGAGACGGCGGGCCCGGAACGGGTACCGCGTTTACGCCGAGCGGGACATCCTCAGGCTGCAGCAGGTCGTGACCCTCAAATTCATGGGTTTCCGGCTGGAGGAGATCCGCCGGATCCTGGCTCGGCCCCGGTACGTCGTGTCCCGGTCCCTGGCCGTCCAGGTCGAAGCCGTCGACCGCGAGATCGAACGTCTGACGCGGGCATCCCGGGCGCTCCGTGAGACGGCGGCCGCGATCGCCGCCGGCGGCCGGATCGATTGGACCAAACTGATTCACATTATGGAGGAGCTGAAAATGAGCGAAAAGAACAAGCAGGAATGGACGGCGAAATTTTTCTCCGAAGCCGACATGAAGGAATTCGCCGAGATCGGGAAAAACTACAGCCCGGAGGCGATGAAAGCCTACCAGGACAAATGGACGGCGCTGATCGAGGAAGTCAAGGCCAATTTAAACGCCGATCCGGCAAGCCCCGTCGCCCAGGATCTGGCCCGGCGGTGGACGGAGCACCTCGAAGCCGGCTACGGCGGACACCCGGGGCTGCAGCAGAAGATCGGCCAGGCCTATCAACACGCCTGGAAAACGGGCGACGATTTCGGCGGACACATGCCCTTCGGGCCGGAGATCATGGAGTTCATCGTCAAGGCGAAGAAGGCCGCCGGACAACCGGCTTGCCCGCCGGCGAAATAAGCGCCGAACCCGATCGGGGAATCCTCAATCCTTTCCTCCGCCGGGGATCGAAAAGAATGTTCTTTTCGACTCCCGGCCGGAGGCGGGGAAGGGCGGCGCAACCGGCGGATTCGGGCGGTTGACAGCGTCTTGATTTCAGGCTAAGTTGTTCCCTTATTCCGGGAACCGGAAAGGGAAAACCGATGACGATCCGACGGAAAGTTTTGCTCTCGCTCGGAATTTTAATGGTCGTCTTGCTCGTTCTCGCGTTATTGCTGGGACGGAAGCTCAGACGGGGCGAGATCCTGGCCCAGGAGGAAAACGCAGTCCGGTCCGACCTCAGCCGGGTCATCTCCGCTCTCCACAACGAGATCGAGCAATTCGACCGGGAAACCAACACCGCGTCGTTCTGGGCGGAGTCGGCCGGCATCCTATCATTAAAGACGGCGGTCTCTCCGACGGGACCAGAAATCCAGGGAGCGGCTTCGCTCTTCCTCCTTCATAAAATGGACATCCTCGGATTTGCGGGTCCGGGAGGGGCGGCTATCCAGGCCCGCCATTTCGCCCGAGACACCGGCTTGGAGATCCCCCTTCCCTCGGATTTTTTAGATCGGCTCAAGTCGGAAAAGCCGATGGCCCGCAGTTTGGCTTCGGCGGACCCCAACGCCTGGATCATGGCCTTGAATGAATCCCCTTACCTTTTCGTTTCGCATCCGGCCGCCGTCAATCTGGTCCCCGAGTCGGCCGGCGGCGTTCTCTTCGCCGGCCGGAAAATCGACGCCGAGTTTCGGCAACGGTTGAGCCGGCTCTCCGGTCTGTCTTTGCGCAGCCGGTCCACGGCCAAGGACGGCGTCCCCGCGGACGTCCGGGCCCTGCTCGATGGAGGATCCGGACGCCGAACGGCCGTTTACCTCGTCTCCAAGGAGGCGATCGCGGGCATCATCCAGGCTTCCATCGTCCTCTTCGTCGCCATGCAGCTCGGCATCAAGATGATCATCGAGCGGCTGGCGCGAAAAAAGGAAAAGGCAGGCACTATCGGCGCGGACGGCTCGGCTGACGCGGGGGCGTCTGCGGACGGAGCGGCCGGCGCCGAGGGGGGCAAGGCATGAGCTTCAAGATTATCCTCGAAATGTTCCCGATAGCGATGATGTTCGCGTCGCCGATCGTCATCACCGCGCTGGGCGGCCTTTTCAGCGAGCGGTCCGGCATCGTCAACGTGGCCCTGGAGGGGATCATGATGGTGGGCGCTTTCGCGGCGGCGAC
>CAYPKX010000270.1:0-1318 GCA_964411395.1 uncultured Eubacteriales bacterium
TTGTTTTCGGCTTAGAACGCACCGATGTCCGAAGGGCTTTATGCCTGACCTGCTCGATCTGGAGCCCATTCTCCCTCAATAAACGGTGGATCCGCTTGCGATTGACCGCATAGCCCTCCCAAACATGTAGCCAAG
The DNA here is from genome assembly GCA_964411395.1 of uncultured Eubacteriales bacterium. Taxonomy (GTDB): domain Bacteria; phylum Acidobacteriota; class Aminicenantia; order Aminicenantales; family UBA4085; genus JAAZPG01. Next base: position 136 of record CAYPKX010000270.1, read on the forward strand.
CCGTCATCCGCCGGTAGCCCCAAAACGGATGCCCCAGACGAAGCTCTTTCAGCTTCTCGATCAGCTCCTTATTCAGCACGGATTCATTTTTCGTCTGGGCTTTACGATAGTGGGCGCTTCGGCTCGTTCTCAGCGTCTCGCAGGCCGCCTTTAGGATTTCCCCTTTCTCTCTCATCAGCGTCACGGCTTCCCGGAGATCAACTCTTGGTTTTTTTTTAGGCCTCGATCGCGATCGTCTGCCGCTTGTCGATAAGCATGTAAAAATGTACCAGTAATCGGCATGAAAAGTGTACCACCTGGGATCTGAAAGGATGGTATCGTCTTCTCGAAGAGAGGAGGTGATACCCGATGATCTCCAAGGAGGTATACATGGACATTAAAGCGATGCAGAGGAACGGGAAAAGCATCCGGGCGATCGCCAAGGAGCTGGGCCTGCATCGGGCCACGGTTAAGAAGCACTTGGTCGAGACGGATTTTCCCCGGTATCGGAAAATCGAACGGAACATTTCGATCCTGGCGCCCTATCAACAGACGATCCGCGACTTCCTGGAGGAAGACGATTATCAGGCGACTTGGATCTGGGAAAAGCTGAAGAATCACGGATATCGCGGGGGCTATGATACGGTGAGACGCTTCGTCGGCCCGATCAAAGCTCAAAAGAACCGCCTGGCCTTCGCCCGGTTCGAGACCGAGCCCGGTCACCAAGCCCAGTGCGATTGGGGCGATTTTCAAGTCGAGGGATCCGAGACGGTCTTTGCCTTCAAGCTTGTTCTTGGCTTCAGTCGGGCTGATTATACCGAGTTCGTCGACAAAAGGACGATGGAAAGCTTCCTGGACGCTCACATCCGGGCGTTCAAATATCTGGGGGGGTGCCGGCCGAGATCCTCTACGACAATATGAAAAACGTCGTCATCGGGCGGGACGCGTTCGGAAAACCCGTTTTTAACATCGAGTTCCTCTATTTTGCCCGGCATTACGGCTTCCAGCCGAAGCTCTGTCCGGTTTATAGCCCATGGACGAAGGGCAAAGTCGAGCGACCGATTGATTATCTGCGGGAACGGTTCTGGCGGGGATATCGCTTCGAATCGATTGGAAAAACCAACGAGGACGTCCTGGTCTGGCTCGACGGGACGGCCAACCGCCGAATCCACGGAACTCATCATCAGCCGATCGACGTTCTGTG
>CAYPKX010000270.1:1328-3107 GCA_964411395.1 uncultured Eubacteriales bacterium
GAAAGAGGAGATTCCGCGGCTTGGACCGCTGCCGGCTTCCGACTACGACACCTCGCTAAAGACATTCCGGAAAGTCTACCGCGACTGTCAGATCTCCTTCAACGCCAACCGCTACGTCGTTCCTCACCGGGCCGTTGATCAAAAAGTCATGCTGAAAGTGAAAAATCGGCAGATCCGGATCTTCCTCGATCAGGATCTTCTGGCTTCTTATGAAGAGCCCGTGACGAAGCGGAACGTCCTGGGAGATCCGCGGTTTTACGAGGAGCTCCGGCAAGATCGGGAGCAGCTGAGACGAAAATACGGCTGCTCCAAGGGCAAGGCGACCCGGGGTCTTCTCAACGGCAGCCTCTGGCCCGAGGTCCATCATCGCCCGCTCTCCGAATATGAACAATATGCCCAGGGAGGCGTCGCATGGAACAATTAACCTGCGAACGTCTCCAGGACAACCTCCAGCGGCTGAAACTGGCCCGGGCGGCGGAAGTGCTTGAAGCCGTTGCCGGCCGGGCTGGGGAAACCCAAGCCTCCTACTTCGCTTTCCTGGACCATCTCCTTGAGGAAGAAGTGGCGGCTCGGGAGAAACGGCGCCTCCAGACCGCCCTCAAGATCGCCAGCCTGCCGTTTGCCAAGACCATCGAGGAATATGACTTCAGCTTCCACCCGCATCTGGATAAAAAAGCGGTCATGGAGCTTTTCGATCTGACCTTCCTTCCGAAGCATGAAAACGTCGTTTTCCTGGGTCCACCCGGCATCGGCAAAACCCACTTGGCCGTCGCTCTGGCCATCAAGGCCTGTAGTCACGGCTTCAAGGTTTACTTCACGACCATGTCGACGCTGATCGGCAAGCTCAAGGAACCCCAGAGCAAGGGGAAAGCCTTCCTCTCGGCCATCCTCGATCGTCTTCTCCATCACTCCCGAGTGATCAACATCAAAGGCCACAGCTACCGGCTCAAAGATCACGGCTTCCGACAGCCGTCATATCCAAAAGAAGGAGGCGAAACCGTGTCTGCCACGCCAGCCTGATCGCACCATGGGGGTGGTACACTTTTCGTGCTGATTACTGGTACATTTTTTCATGCTTATTGACAGCTTCTTCAATAATACCGGTCCATCGTCCGGTATTGGATAGCCTCGGCCAGATGAGCGGCGGAGATCTCCTCGGCTCCCGCCAGATCGGCGATCGTCCGGGCGACCTTGAGCGACCGGTCATAAGCCCGGGCCGAGAAGCCGAGCCGGGAGACCGCTTCCTCCAGGAGCTTTTCAGCCTCCGGCCCGATCCGGCAGAACTCCCGAATCTCCCGGACCCCCATCTGGACATTGGCGAATATCCCCTTGCCCGAAAACCGCGCCCTCTGCCGCTCCCGGGCGGCCGTCACCCGGGCCTTGATCGCGGTTGAGGACTCCGCCTCCGCTTTCGACTTGAAATCAGCGAATTTCAAGGCCGGCACTTCCACTTGGATATCGATCCGGTCGAGCAGCGGTCCTGAGATCTTCGCGTAATATTTCGACCGCTGGGATTCGGTGCATTCCCCGCTCCCTCCGCTCAACCCCTTGAATACGTCCTCACAGGGATTCATCGCCGCGACGAACATGAAGGCGGCCGGGAAGACCGCCCGGTGGCCGGACCGGACGACGGTCACCGTCCCGTCCTCCAGCGGCTGGCGGAGGTCCTCGAGGACCGTGCGCTTGAATGCGGGCAGCTCGTCGAGAAACAACACGCCCAGGTGGGCCAGGCTGACCTCTCCCGGCCGGGGCACGAGCCCGCCGCCGATCAGTCCGGCG
>CAYPKX010000271.1:0-3074 GCA_964411395.1 uncultured Eubacteriales bacterium
CTCCGGTGTCGTCCGGGAGAGAAAACGGAATCGTGAGTCCGGCCGGGGCCGTCATCTTCATCCAGAACCAATGATCGACCGTCTCGGCTTCGGGCGCTTGAAACCAGGGGACGAGGTTCTCCTCCAGGGAGAGCGTATCCCGAAAGGTTGTCGCCGGCTCGCCCGTTCCCTCGGCGGTGACCCTCCGGCCGGAATACGAAAGGCCCGGCCCTGAGGCCCAGGTCAGCCAATAGAATTCGTCGTTGGTGAATTCGGAGGCGATCTTGTCGCCGTAGAACTCCAGGGAATCGCCGGGAATCCAGGCGGTCGGACTCTGTCCGCGAAAGGCGAAGGCGACTTCAACTCCGCGCCGGAAGAGACGGAACGAGACCGGATTGAGGGAGGCGGGGGAGATCCCGGCCGCGGCGACATCCTCATATCCGATCCGGTAAAGCCCGTTTTCTCCGATGGTCAGGCGGAGCCGGTTTTGATAGGGGAGGCCGGAATCCGAACGTTCGACCCGGCGGCGGGAGGGGAAGATCGGGTTCGACGTCCGGTTGATGATTGCCGACCGGGCCGGGCCGGAGAAGCCGTCCTCGTCTTCGGCGGCCGGTCCTTCGGGCCATGGCCCGTCGAAATCCACCCGGACGGTGATGCGGCGGCGGAGGCGAAGCTCTCCGGTCGCCGGATTCCATTGGAACGGATGAAAGAGAAGGCGAACGACCGGAAGCCCGCGCAGGCGGAGCGTCTCGGAAAGCCGGACCGGAGAATCGGGATAAAAACCGTTTTGAAAAAAGGCAGGTCCCTTGGGCGTTACGCCGGACGGGCCGCCGTCCTCGTCGAAAACATCCGGCCTTAAGACGGCCGGAGCTTCATATCCCGGGACGGATTCGAACGAAACGGAAAGGACGGTGAGCCGGATGCGGCCTTCCGTCGGCGCTTCCAGCAGCGTCCCGATGACAGGCAGGGCGGGATCTCCCGGATTCGAACCGGAGCCCCAACCGTCAATCCGGATTTCCCGAAACAGGCGGTCTCCGATGATCCGGTCCTCGAAGCGGAACGGCGGAAGGTTCATTTCCAGGGTGAGGGAAGCCGGCTCGGTTCGAACGATTCGGACGGGAGGGATCTCGGCGGGAAGCAGGATCGGGGCGGCAAAAATCAAAGCCCAGAAAATCCTCCGCCGAAAACCGGTTTTCATTTGACGGCGGCCTGCTTCCAGGCCGCAAGAAGCAGCTTTCCGGTTTCGGTCAGGTCGCCGGGAACCAGGCGGAAACAGGCGGTGTTCCGAAGAATTCCGGCCGTGTGAAAGAGCGCCGCTCCGGGCTTTTCCGTCAGGATGGGATGGGACCGGTCGTACAGGTGTCCCATCCACAACGGGGCCGCTTTGGCCGGAGAGATCTTTTCCAGCCGCGGGGGGGCGGAGAAATCAATGGCCGGGAGCTCGGAGAGGGCCGTCTCCAGAATCAGGTCGCGCAAGCCAAGAACTTTCCGGACCAGCCGGTTTTGGGTTTCGATGTCTCCTTCGTAAGGAAGGATGACTTCCCCGTAAGCGGATCCGGGAAAACGTTCGATCCGAAGCGGGGATTCGGGGAGACGTCCGGCGACCTCGTCGATCCACTCTTTTCGGACGCGGAGGATGAGTTCGGCCCGGGGTTCGGTTTCAAAGACGGGATCGAGAAGAACCAGACAGCGGGGCTTGACAGGCTTCCGTCCGACGGGCCGCCCAAGGGATTCGACCGGCCGGATTGTTTTTTTTCCGTGACGGTCCGTGCCGGAGGCGACCCGGACGGCTCGCGGGAAGGGGTGGATGAGATTGGTTTCAAATTCCACGGGGCAGAATTCATCGGAGAAAAACGAGAAGCCGGACCGGACGGCTTTCATGGTCAGAGTCGTTTTTCCGGATCCGGGGGGGCCGGAAATCATCAGAGCCGAGCTTTCCCTGGCCGAAACGCCCCCATGGAAAAAAAGGAAATCCGGATTGGACCGGAAGATTTCCCGGAGAACCAGGGGATAGAAAAACGGGATATCGGCGTGGCTGATTTCCTCGCGGAATAGGCCGTTGAGATAGACGTCGATCTCGCCGCCCAGCTTCTCCCGGAACGCGAAATCGAGGTCGGGCTTCCGGCCTTTCAACGGGGCGGTGGAAAAGCCGGCATAGTCGAGGTCGAATTCACGGAGGAATTCCTCCCGGTCGGACCGGAGGGCCACCTCCCGGCCGAGAATGCGGTAGAACTTCTCAATTCCGGGCATCGGGATTTCGGGAAGGCGCAGGGCAACTCAGGATTTTTTCAAAGGCCTCGGCGTAGATCTTTTTACGATAGGCGCAGAACTCATCCGTCGCCCAGACGGTCCCGTGACGGTCAAAGGCCATCCCCATGCATCCGCCCTGACAGAGATTTTTCCAGAGGCAGGCGGCGCAAGATTCGATGGCGCTCCGGCGGGCATAAAGCGTTCCGACAATGCCCTTCCCTTCCGGCGAATCGAGAATCGCGGAGAGCGGCTGGCGCCGGGCGTTTCCGAGCCGGAATTCTTCCCGGCTCAGCAGGCTGCAAGGGAATACGTCGCCCCCGGCTTCGACGAGGAGCCCGGTCCCGACCGGGCACCAGGCTTCCGTTCCGCATCCGCCTTCGGCCGGAAAGGGGACAAAGCCGCTGAGGCCGCTGCTGATCCGCACGCCCGGCGTTCCATCGAAATCACCGCGCCGAACACGGTCGTAAAAACGCTCGACGCGCTCTATGGCCGGCTGCGGTTCGAGCCCCGGCCAGGCAATCCGGGCTCGTCCGGCGCGCCTCAGGGGAAGGAAACGAAGAATGGGAATACCCTCTTCGCCCGCCAGGGAGGTCATGCGCTCGACGGTCTCGAGGTTGCTTTCCATCAGGGTAACGGCCAGAGTCAATCGCCCGGCGATCCCGGCTTGTCGAAGACGGCGGATGGCTTCGATCGTTCGGGCGAATGTTCCCGGACCCCGAACGGAGTCATGGATTTCCGCCGTGGGACCGTCCAGGCTGATTTGGATGGCTACGGGGATTTCAGCGAACAACGCCGTCCACGCCTCGTCGATCAGCGTTCCGTTCGTCGCCACCTGGACCTGGAAT
>CAYPKX010000272.1:0-3067 GCA_964411395.1 uncultured Eubacteriales bacterium
CTGGTCGACGGCCAACGGCTGGCCGCGCCCCGCCGGACGATCCGGTTCCTTTGGATTCCGGAGTTCTCCGGAACGGTTCCCTACATCAAAGCCCACCTCGAGCAGACCCGCAACACTCTGGCCGCCCTCAACTGCGACATGATCGGGGAGGACCTCCACCTGACCGGCGGAATGTTCAACATCACCGCCACGCCCGATTCCAATCCGGACGTGCTGACGGATGTGGCCGTCAATTTTGCCCGGACGATCGAGAGCCTGGCGCTGTTCAGCATCAACGGCAGCGGGCATCCTTTCGCCTGGCGGGTGGAACCGTTCAGCGGCGGCAGCGATCACTGGATTTACAACGACGGGGCGCTGAAGGTCCCGTCTTTGATGTTCGGCCATGGCGATACCTTTCACCACACCAGCCTCGATACGCCCGACAAGGTCGACGCTTCCGAGCTTCGGCGCGTCTCGGCCCTGACCCTGGGAATCGCCTATTATCTGGCGGCGGCGAGTCTGCCGGAGTCCCTGGACATGGCCCGGCTGACCGTGAGAAACGGCCTGGGACGTCTGGCGGCGGAAGCCGGCGACGCCCTTCAGGGGATCGCCGGCGCGGAAGCGCGCGGGCTTCCCTCCGCCTTTACCCAGGCCCGAAACGTCATTCAGCACGCCGCCGCCCGCGAACGGGCGGCCGTGAACTCGGCCGCCCGCTATACGGCCTCGCCTGAGGCGGCCGGGACGATCGCCCGGCTGACCGATCCCGTCTCCGTCCTGGAGCGGGCGCTGCAGGTCGAAGCCGAGCGGGCCTATGCCGAACGCGCCAAAGCGTTCAACCTCCCGCCGGCCGTGCCGGCGCTCACGGAAGAAGAAAAAGCGCTGGCCCGGATCATCCCGGTCCGGAAACCGGATTTTATCGGACCGGTGGAAACGGATTTCCTGACTGAAAAGCTCGGGATCGAAGTTCTCGGCCGGATCCGCCTGGGAGGAAACGAAGCCTATGAAGCTGTCGGATATATCGATGGGAAGCGGTCCGTCGCGGAGATCGTTCGGGCGCTTTCGGCAACCTACGGTCCGCAAAAGAGCGCGGATGTCCTCGATTATCTCAAAGTCCTGGCCGAGGCGGAGTTGATCGACCTCCGGAGCTGAGGCCGCGTTTCTGACGTCCATGGTCATTTTCTCCGGCGGGAACCGGGAAAGAGCGGGATAAGCCGATGATCGATGTCCAGGAACACGTGTATGCCGACGATCCGAAATCCGGACATCCCGACGTTCGGACGTATTTAAAGGACGTCGCCTATTTTTTTCTGGGAAACGGATTGATTCAAGCCGCCGTCCAGGATGCCCCCGCGGGGGAGGGGACGCCGCTGGGCCTGCTCGTCCAAGACCCGGAAAAGCTGCGCCGGAAGCGGGACGGTCTGACCATGGATCCTTTTTCCGGTTTGGAACCGACGCAGCTTGTCGTGGTTTTCGACGGAAAAGAGCACCGAGCTGTGCGGCCGCGCGTTTTCTGGCGCGAGGGAGCGGAGATCCCCGAAGTTGTCGCGGAATGGACGGCCGGCCCGATCCGTGTCCGGGAGTCCTTTTCCTGTCCCCGCGAAACCGAGCCGCTCCTTTTCCGTCACCTTTGCTTATTCAATCCCGGCGGACGTCCGGAAGCGATCCGGTTCCGGACGGGCGTCGGAGGCCGGGCCGTCGAGGAATCGGCGGTTCTGCCGGCGGTCGGGGATGTCCGCCGGATCCTGGCCTACCGTCTCGATCCGGTCCGGGCCTCGGTTCGGATCGAAGTTCTTTCCGAGGATCCCCGGCCTGAGGGGGAGTCGGGAAGGCGGGCCGGGGCCGCCCGTCTGCGCTTTGACGATCCCGGCCTCGATCATCTCGTCCAGGCTTGCCTTCGTCAGTTGCCGGCTGTTTTTTCCAAATCGGGCCGCGTCGATGCCTCCCTCTGGCAGTACAACCGCGAATGGGTCCGGGACCATTCCTTCATGGCCGAGGGTCTGGTCCTGACGGGGCATCTGGAGACGGCCGGGATTTTGCTTCGCCGCCTTCTTTCGGATTTTGTCTCCGAGGACGGGGATTGCCTTGATTCGAGCGAGCGAAGAGCGGCCGACGATGTGGAGCTTGACCAGAACGGGGCGCTTCTCCTCGCCTTGAAAGAATACCTCCTGTGGAGCGGGGACCGGGATCTCGTTTCGGAATTCTGGCCGAAAATCAGGGCCGCGGCCGAGTTTCCGCTTCGGACCGAGTTCCGAGATCCCGTTTCCGGGCTTCTTGCCAACCGCCGCGAATACTGGGAACGGCACGCGGTATTCGGGATCGAGCGGGGTTTTGAGTTGATGTACCAGGTTCATCCGTCGCTCGGCCTGTCGGCTGCGGCGCTGATGGCCCGGCGGCAGGGCCGGATGGAAGAGGCCGGGCGATGGCAAGCTGAATCGGACCGCCTCAAAGGGATCGTTCTTTCTCATCCGAAATATGCGATGATCGACGAGCGGGGATTCATCAAGCGCCGGAGGGGGGACGGTTCCATTCAGGAGACGATCGTTCCCCGTCCGGATTCAGGACTTCCGCAGGGCGTTCCCCTGGCCCGGTCGATGGCCCACTTTCTCCGGCCGGACGCGTCGGCCGCCCTGCCGATCGTTTGCGGCTTTATTCCGCCCGATGATCCCGTCTGTCGGATCACCCTGGCCTCCCTGGAAGAACTTTGGAACCAGGACTGGACCGACGGCGGGTACGGCCGTTATCACTTCGCCTCCGAAGCCGACTCATCGGGACCCTGGCCCCTGGTCGGATTTCTCCTGGCCCGGGCCTACGTGGAAACGGGGGACTTTGAGAAGGTTCGGAGAATTTTAAACTGGTTCGCAACCCTGCCGAGCGCCCGTTCGGGGGCCTGGTTTGAAATGCACGGCGACCGGATATCCCCGCCTTATGCCCAGATCGGGATCCTTCCATGGGCCTGGGCGGAGACGGCCATGCTCGCCGTTCGGCACATTCTTGGCTTTCGTCCCGGGGAAAACGGGATCGAGTTCCGCCCGCGGCTTCTTCCCGATGGGGGCGGGGTTTGCGGCGATCTTCCCTTCCGCGGCCGCCG
>CAYPKX010000273.1:0-3064 GCA_964411395.1 uncultured Eubacteriales bacterium
TTGCATGTTAAATGGATCATATGCATATTTATAAAAGGCATTGTCCCTAAAAATGTAACAGAGAGTGGCGTTTCGTGACGGTTACTGACGGCCTGTGACGGCATATTTCCCCGAGAAATGGTACTTTTCAGGCGGGGACCCGTGATTGTTCGAATCCCCCTCCCTCCGTACCAGCTAGGAGGGGCGCCGTCCTGCTGTCCGCCCCTAGCATAGGGGCGGTAGGTGGGGTAGAGAATTTATGGTTGAGTCTTGCGAGGCGCCCCGGTCCTAGCGCGGACATTTTTCGGGGCCCCCCTTCTTGGAAGGGGGGCAGGGGGGATAAGATTTAAAAATAATCTTGTCACGCGTCTTCGGAATAAAATACTTCCTTCTGGATCCTTCCGTGCTTCCCTCGTCCTAGGAGAGGTAGGATACGAAGGCGGATCGGTTTTCGCTTATTTCAACAGATCCTTGGGAATATTGCCGCCGTTGTCGGCCAGCTTCTGCAGGACCGTTTTATGAAGCCACATGTTCATCTGGGCCGAATCGGCCATTTTTTCAAGCGGGCAACCGAGTTCGGTCGCAAGCTCTTTCCGGGCGGTCAGGCTGCTGTCCAGGCCCAGGAGTTTGAGCAGGTCGACAATCGACACTTTCCAGTTGAGCTTTTGCTTGCTCGCTGCGGCGAGTTTTTCCATTTGGCCCATGACGTCGACGACCGGAATGGCCTTCGGTTTGACGGCTTCGGCGATCACCGCCTTGGCCGGCTCCGTTTCGATGATCTTGTTGAAGTTCAGCTTGTCCTTGATTTTGTCGAAAAAGCCCATAACCGCTCCTTACCGTGTGAGATGCGAGGCGCCCCGCCTCCGGACGAGTCGAATATAACGCCCTCTTCCGCCGACTGTCAAGGAAGAAATGTCAGGCGCGCCTCGATCTTGACGATTCTGTTGACCGCCCGGTCAAAGTAAAAATCGCCGCTCGCGTACATCGAAAAGCCGGGCGTCCCGCCGACATCGGACATCAGGAGGGCTTCCTGATGATCGTTCCGGTTGACCAGCTCGCTCAGGCTGAAAACCGCGCGGTAACCGTCGGCGGCGATGAAGGCAACGAGTCCGGCCGCCAAAGATTTCTCGGAAACCGGAATATGACGGCCGAGAAGCATGGCAAGCGGCACGCCGGTCAGGTCCGGATTGCCGAGAAAGCCTTTTCCCTGTCCGTATAATGTCGACGGATAGGTGACGACCGTCAGATCGGCCGGGAGACGAACGAATTCGGCGACGGATTTCCCGTCGATCAGGAGATTCAAATGGGCCGCCGCCGTGGAGCCGTCGGCCTTTCCCGCCGGTCCTGTTTTCCGAATATCGAATGATTTGACCGTAATCCGAGTGGGACGGCGAAGGCCGCGGACCGTGAGGAGATCCGTCCCGGCGACGATTTTGCTTTCGGCGGGAAGCGGCCAAAGCTCCTTGGTCAGCTGCGGGACGAAACGAGAGACGCTTGCGGCTATAAGAATCCGGTGCATGTTGTTCGGATAGAAGATTTCCCCCCACGAAAAACAGACTTTTTCGCCCGTTTCGTTCTCGACTTCGAGGTAGAGGTCGATGATCCGGGGGAATTCCTCCGCGTTCCTTTTCTTGATGACGACCCGGTTGAGGATGTCCGCCAGGGAGTACCCATCATAGCGGTACGCTCCCCGGAAAACGATCCGGCCGTCCTCGGCCGACACTTCCTTGACGGCCACGCTTCGCCGCGGCAAGCCGGCGAGTTTGACCTCCATTTCTTTCTCGATCTCGCCCGAAATCAGGATCGTTTCGGGATGCTTGAGGGGAAGAGTGGGGGCATTGTCGAAGACGTTGTTGGTTTGGGGGCCGGCGGGAAGCGCGGACAACGCGGTCGAGGCCAGGAGGCCGATAAGGATGGCCGGGAGGAGAAGCTTTAAACCGCAACGGATCATAACGCGCACCTCGGGACCGGATTTTTCACGGCTATTTTATCCCGGATGGTGGACGGAGGGAATGGGGGTTTGACTTGTCCACTCGCCCGTCTTTCAGGGCGATCGTCCGGTGGGCGATCCTGGCCAGAGCCGGATTATGAGTCACAAGTAGAATGGTCAAGCCGTCCCGCTCATTGAGCGTCTTCAGAATCCGCCCGATTTCCTCGCTTCGTTTGGAGTCGAGATTCCCGGTCGGTTCGTCGGCCAGAAGGATCTCGGGTTTGTTGATCAAGGCCCGGGCGATGGCCACCCTCTGCATTTCACCGCCGGAAAGCTCCCCGGGTCTGTGGTCGAAACGCTTCTCCATCCCGAGAGACCGCAGGACGTCCAGCGGGTCGGCGACGATATTCGGCTTTTTATAGAAAGCGAAGGGGAGGAGGACGTTTTCCATGACGGTCAGGGTCGGAACAAGATAGAACTTCTGGAAAATGTATCCGAAAACGCGACGCCTGATCCGGGTGAGATCGGATTCCGAGAGGCCCTTGGAGGCTGAAAAAACGGTCTCTCCCGATAGGGTGAGAGTGCCGGAGGTGGGATTGTCGAGGCAACCGAGGAGGTTGATCAGGGTCGTCTTCCCGGAGCCCGAGGGGCCGATGAACGAAACGAACTCGCCTTTGGCCACGGAGAGGGAAATGTCGTCGACGGCGACGATGTCTTCGGCCCCGCGATGATAGACTTTCCGCAGGGATTGAGCTTGGAGGGCGGGAACGCTTTGGGTCGCCATGGTCATTCTCCTTCGCTCCGGATGGATTCAAGGGGCCGAACCCGGGCGGCCCGCCAGGCCGGATACAATCCGGAGACCAATCCCACCGCCAGCACGATCCCCAGGGTCATCAGGGCCAGCTTGCCGTTGACGATGATCAGGCTCCCGGTGGGCGTATAGGGGAGGAGCCGGCGGATCAGGAGGTCGGTCAGCTTGGCCATTCCGAAGGAGAGGCCGACGCCGATCGTGCCGCCCAGCAAGCATAGGATCACCGTTTCGGTCCAGATCATCCGGAAGACATCCCAGGGCATGGCCCCCATGCTCTTGATGATCCCGATCTCTTGAAACCTCTCCAGCACCGACATCAGGATGGTGTTGATGACTCCGAGCAT
>CAYPKX010000274.1:0-3038 GCA_964411395.1 uncultured Eubacteriales bacterium
ATATCAAAATGGAAAAAATTTAGTGATGACGCCTTTAAATTAGAACGCCAAGAACTCGGAGACCTGAAAAGAATCAAAAAGAATCTAAATAATTTTATTATATTTATTAAGTTAAATGAGGATCTTATCATAGGACAAATCGGCCAGGTTGATGATCCAGACCACCGAATGCGTCCCGCCCCGATAATGTTTCCATTGGAGAAAGGAGTCGGAGAGCGGATTGATCGCGATCCGCTTCCCCTCGGGCGAAAAGACGCCCCGGAAAGCGTTCGGAATCGGGAGCTGCTCGGGAAATCCGCCTTCGACGGGGACGGTGAAAAGCTGCTGATACCTCCCGGTAAACACCGACCGGGCCGAGGTGAACAGAACCTTTTTTCCGTCCGGGGTGAATCCCTGGACGGTGTCCGCCCCCGGATGCCAGGTCAGGCGGCGGGGCACGCCGCCCAAGGCGGAAACGATGAAGACGTCGGTATTGCCGTCGTAACCGGCGGTGAAGGCAATCCACTCGCCGTCGGGCGAGAAGGCCGCATTCGCCTCGATCCCGCGGTCGGAAGTCAGACGGCGGACATCGGTTCCGTCGTGCGCCGCCGTCCAGAGGTCGTTGGCGTAATGAAAGGCGATCCGGGTTTTCCCGACCGCCGGTTGAGTCAGCAACCTCGTGTCGGACGCATCGATTCCAAAGCCGAGGGGGACACAAACGGCCAATACGGCCGCCGCGGCCCAAAACCGGTGAAGCTTCATGGTCGGTCTCCTTCCGTCCTATTTGCCGTCATAGAGAACGCCGTTTTTAATCCAGTCGGCCGCCGGCGCTCCCTTCAGATAATGATCGAAATATTCCATGAGCTTGATCGAGTAATCCAGCTTGTTGGGATACTTCTGGGGATGATGGGGCTCGCCCCGGTACTGAAGAAAGATACAATCCTTGCCCAGGCGGCGGAGCGACAGATAGAGCTCGATGGACTGGTACCAGGGAACGGCCCCGTCCTCGTCGCCGTGCATCAGGAGGAGAGGCGTATTCACCCGGTCGGCGTAGAAGACCGGGGAATTCTCGATGTAAAGATCGCGCCGTTCCCAGAGGGAGGCCCCGATCCGGCTCTGGTCCTGTTCATACTGGAACTGCCGGGCCAGGCCCGACTCCCAGCGGATGCCGTTGTAGGCGCTGGTCATGTTGCCGACGGGAGCGCCGGCGCAGGCCGCGGCAAAGATGTCGGTCTGGGTGACGACATAAGCCGTTTCGTAACCGCTCCAGGAATGGCCATGGAGACCGACGGCATTGGGGTCGGCCACTCCCATGTCGACCAGCTTCTGAATTCCGGGGACAAGGCACTTGACCGCGGACAAGCCGGGCCGACCGACTTCGAACTTGACGTCCGGGAGAAACACCGCGTAGCCGTGGCTGGCCCAGACCGGGAAGCAGGGCCGGTGGTTGACGACGATCTGGTTGAATTCGTACAGCCGCTGCGAGGAGAGCTCGTAATAATAGACGAAAACCGGGTACCGCTTGCCGGGCTCGTCGCCGTCGGGCCGGATGAGAACGCCCTGGAGGGGGACGCCGTCGGCGCTCGTCCAATCGACCAGCTCGGCTTTGCCCCAGGCAAATTCGGAGATCCGGGGATTGGCCTCGGAGATCTTCCGGGGAGAGGCGAAGTCCGCATCGGCGACCCAGAGGTCGGGGAACTCATTGTAGTCCTCCCGGGTGTAAAGTATTGTCCCGGCCGACCGGGCCGTCGCCCGGTAGGCAAACTTCTTTTTATCCTCCAGGAGGCGCCGCGCGCCGGGCGTTCCCAGAGTCGCCGCGTAAAAGCCGTGGTTTTTCGCGGCGTTATGGTAGGACGCGAGAAGAAGCCGTTCGCCTTTCCGGAAATATTTCTGCTCGGGATCGAGCCGCAGGACCGTGAAGGACCGGTTGTCCTTTCGCCCCTGGCCCGCCGTCACATTGACGGGGACTCCGCCCCGGGGATCGGTGGCAAACATCCAGACGTCATAGTTATCGGAGAGGAGAACGGCCGCATCGTTCTCGAGCCAGAGCGGCGACCCGACGGCCGGCGGAGGAGCCGGATGGTCGTCCTCCTCCCGGTAGAACGCGACCGCCATGTCCTTGGTCAGGTTGCGGACATCGCCCTTTTCGACATCGAGGAGAAACCAGTGCTTGTTCTCAAAATAGGCGACATAGCGGCCGTTTGGAGAAAGGAACGGCCGCCCCCCGAAATGGCTGAGAATTTTCCGCCGCGCGCCGGACTGAAGGTCGACAAGATAGACATCGTTGAACTCGCCGTCCCAGGTGATCTCCTTCTGATAAGCCCGCCCGTCCGAGCCGATCGCAAACCGGGGGTTATCGGGAATCAGCACGTCCTCCATCTCCGCCGAGGCCAGGGGGACGAGGCGCTTCTTGTCACAATGAAAGACGGCGGTGAAGGTCCGGTTTTTCGTCCGGTTCCACTCTTTCTTCTGCTGGGAGTTGACCAGGGGATCGTTCCAATGCCAGACGTCCACTTCGCGCTTGGCCAGAATGGCGGAGAAATCGAACAGGTCGGCCGGTTTTCCGGCGGCCGCCTGTTCGGCGGGCCCCGCGTCCTCGATCACGGGCCGAAGGCCCAGGAATAACCGTTTCCCGTCTTCCGACCAGGTCAAGGAAGAAGCGAGCGGGATCGTCCAACCGGACGGGGCGGGCGCTCCGGCCTCGGCCGCGGCGGTCCGGAGATCTCCCTCCCAAAGGACCAGCGCCGCTTTCCCGGTGTCTTCCTTGTCTTTTTTCACCGCAGCCAGGAAGGCCGCCCGGGAGGAGTTTTTCAGCCAGACGGGAGCGGAAAGGGATGCTCCGGCTTGGCGATAGAGGGCGGTTTCGGACAAAGCCGCGCTTCCCAAGTCCCGCACATACATTCCGTTGGCTTCGCCGCCGGCTGTGGAAAGGACATAAGCCAAAACCGTGGAGCGGGGATCGAAAGAAAACGCCAGGACATTATCCAGCTTCACTTCGGTCCCGGATTCCAGATTGCGGAGCAATACAGGCCGTCCGGATTCCCAGCTCGGAGCCGGTT
>CAYPKX010000275.1:0-3033 GCA_964411395.1 uncultured Eubacteriales bacterium
GGGTGATGGTCGTTCCCCGAAGACGGGAATGGCCGACCGTCTTACCAGCGTTCGTGACGAACCAGGGCCGGGACCGGTTGCCGCTTTTTGGGTCCGGGGGAATCAGCCGGGTATCCCAAGGGCGTGAACGCGACAGGGATGACGTCATCCGGGAGACCGAGGACTTCCCGGGCAGCCGCGGGATCGAAAGCCGCGATCCAGCAGGTCCCCAGCCCCTCGTCAGCTGAGGCCAGGATCAGATGATCCATGGCGATCGCCGCATCGACCTCGGCCGCATTCCAGCCGTCGGTCTTGCGTTTCCAGCTTTCACCCGGCAAAGCGCAAACCGCAAGCACCAGCGGCGCCTGAACGAACCATTCCCGGCCGTAGACCCGGAGGAGCTCCTCCTTGCGACCTTCCGTCCGGACGATCACGATCCGAAACGGCTGGCGATTAGCGGCCGTCGGGGCCAGCCGGGCCACTTCCAGGATGCGGGAGAGCTTGTTGTCCTCGACCGGACGGGAATCAAACGCCCGGACGCTGTACCGCTTGCGGATGAGATCCTGATATTCCAACTTAGAACCTCCGCTTATAGGCGAGTTCCTTGAACACGACCCGCACCCGAAGTCCCGGGACCGTCTCAGCCTCGACCTGCCCGTCGATCTGACCGGCCAGCAACCTGATCAACGTCCAGCCGAAGGTTCCGTCGTCAAGGCGGCCGATGCCGCCGGGGACGCCCGGGCCGTCGTCGGCGACAGACAGCTCGATCCGTCCCGCTTCATCCGATTTCAAGTCGACCCGGACCGTTCCCGCGCGACCGTCGGGAAAAGCATGAAGGAGCGCATTCTCCACGAGCTCGTTGATGATCAATCCGACAGGGACGGCGGTCTGGAGATCCAGCGAAATTGGCTCTGTTTCCGCGAGAAACCGGACGCGGGCCTCATCGACGTTGTGAAATTGAAAAAGATAGGCCGTCAAGCTTTTGACGTAGTCGGCCAGCTCAATCCGCGACAGATCCCCGCCGGAGACCAGCTTTTCGTACACGAGCCCGAGCGACCGGATCCGGCTCTGATTGGACCGGATGATCTTTTTAAATTCGAGGTCCGGGACGCGGGCGGCCTGCAAACGAAGGAGGCTGGACATGATCTGGAGGTTGTTATTGACCCAGTGATGGATTTCTCCCAGGAGGAGGGTTTTTTCATCCAGGGACGCGCGAAGCCGGATTTCAGCGGCTTCCCGCTCGCCGACTTCCGCCTTCAGGGCCTCGATCAGGCCCGTATTTTTCATGGCGACGGCCGCCAGGACGGCGATCGTCGTCAGCAACTCTTCGTCGTGGGGACTGAAGAAATTCGGCTCCGTGCTTTCGACGTTGATCGAGCCGATCGTCTCGCCGCCCGCGCGGAGGGGCACACAAAGCTCGGACAGGATGCGGGGGTCGGCTTCGACGTAACGCGGCTCTTCCCGGACGTTTCCGCAGCGGATTGGAAGGCCGTGCTTGGCCACCCAGCCGGAGATGCCGGCGCCCTCGACGGAGACGAGCTTTTTCACCCGTTCCTTCTCGGCGGCCAGCGGCTCGGGTTGAAGGCCCATTTCGCTGTGGGCCAACATCTGCAAATCGCCCGGCGTCGAGCCCTTGATCCAGATCGAACCGCGCTTCCATTTCAGGACCTGCTCCAGGACCCGAAGGACTTCGCGCCCGATCGCGGCCGGGTCGGGCATCAGGCCGAAGGCGAGGCTGGACTTGTAAAGCACCGAGAGCTTGTTCAGGTAGGCCTGCTTCTCCGTCTCGGTCCTCCGAATTTCGGTGATGTCCTCGAAAATCGTATAGACCTGAAACGGCATCGGACGGCCGGGGCGAAAATGCGGCGTGGCATTGATACGGATCCAGCGGTATTCCCCGTTGCCGGGATGAAAGACCCCCATGACGACGCCCCGGACTTCCCGGCCCTCCTTCAGGGCGATCATCGACGGATGTGATTCTCCGGGAAAGGGTGCGCCGTCCTCGCGGATCGCCCGCCATCTCGGGTCGTAAGACGTCCGGCCCTGCATCTGGTCGAGGGTCAAGCCCAGAATCCGCTCGGAGGCCGGATTGGCCGTAACGATCAATCCCGATTCGTCCTGGCAGACGACGCCGTAAGGGAGCGTCTCGAAAAGCCGAAAGAGAAATTCTTTTTTGGGGAACGGAGCAACGTCTTTCGCTGAGAGGTCCGCCGCCGGTTTTTTCTTGGTCACCGCAGGGAATGATAGGGGCGGACGGAGACCGTGTCAAGCGGAAACGGGCCCGATAACGATTCAATCGGTCAACAGGGCAGAATAAGCACCGGAGGCCTCGTGTCTTCTCCAACCCCCGGGCCTCAATCCCGGGTGAATCAGCCGAATCGGCCATGGGAGCGCCGAGGAAACGCGTTCCACAATCTGGCTCAAAGGGAAATCCTCGATCCCATCCCGTTTCACCAGATCCCGGGGATCAGGCGAAACCGCGTTTTTTTCATATAGTCCCCGTATCCGGCCAGATCCCGGAGAAGAACTTTTTCCTCGTTCAGGATACGGATGGGGAAAGCCGCGGCCATGACCGCAAACGGGATCATGGCCCAGAAGCTGCCCAGGGCGACGGGGGTAGCCAGATAGAGCAGAAGGACGCCGGCGTACATCGGATGACGGACGACGGCATAGGGGCCCGCGGTCATAACTTTCTGCCCGGCGTCGACTTCGACGGTCCGGGAGAGGTAACGGTTTTCCCGCATCATCAGAATGGTTACGGCATAACCGAGGACGGCCAGGACGTCGGCGAGGATGACCAGGGCCGCAGGGACGAAGGACCAGTTCCAGCGTCGGTCGAACCCGGCGATGAGAAAACCGGCGACCAATAATAAAATCCCAACCCCAACGAACTTTTTCTGAACGGCTTCCTTCTCCCGCATCCTCATCCGCCGTTCCACAACGTCAGGAGATTTCTTCAGAAAAACGATCATGACGCCGGCCATCAGAAAAAAAAGAATCCCCGTGTAGACCCAGGCTTCCCAGAAAGACAGCGTGCCGGCCGGGAGATAGAAG
>CAYPKX010000276.1:0-3015 GCA_964411395.1 uncultured Eubacteriales bacterium
CGACGAGCCCGGAATAGCGGCCGTGATATGCGAATCGATGTCCAGCCAGCCGTCCTGATGCATTTTCAGCACCGCCGCGGCCGTGAATGTCTTGGTGTTGCTGGCAAAGCGGAAGTGCGTTCGTTCCGTCAGCCGCTGCGCGGACAAGTCCGCGGAGCTGACAAACCATGTGCCGTTAAGCGCCTGAATGTAAACGCTGATGGAAGGGATCGGCTTCTCCAGTTTCCCGGACAACCGAGTTCGGACGCTGTCCACGGCCGACTGCATGGCCATCCTTTTTTTTTCGTAATAAAAGCGGGAGCGCTCTCTTTCCCTCGATTTCGGCGCGGACGGATCCGCGGAACCGACGAATGACATTCCTTCAGGCTTCTGAAGATCAGCGCCGATGGAGGGGATCGCGTTCTGCCGTTTCCCGGATATCTGAGTTCGGACGTTTCCCGCGGCCGATGGCAGGACCGTTTTTCTGTTTTCGTAATGCCCGCCAAAACTGCAGGCGGCATTCAACAACAGGGAAATCATGATAATTTTTGCATAAAAAGGCTTCATGAGGCCGTTTCCCCCGGATTGGATTTTCTTTTAAAATGAATCACGCCGAACCCCGCACATCATATTGATTTTTTCCCCGTCAATCAATGAAAAAAATAGGTGAGGTTCTCTTCCATTTCGTATGGACAACTGAAGTTCAAGCGTCCGAGCACGAGACAGACGACGGTTCGGAGATAGGCGACGCGCTTGAATCCGTCAGCCCGCTTCGTCGCCGTCTTGATCTTCGAATTTAATTTCTCGATGACTCCGTTGTGCACGTCGGCTTCCCGCTTTTCCGAGCACGCGGGACAAGGGAACTCCGTCCCCTTGATGAAATCAAGCCAAAGATCGAGCCGGCCTTATTCTCTTGATATCGATGAGCTGTCAGGGCTTGATCAAGCCCAGGGCAGCCAAAACAGGGCGGGTTCCTCCATTCCGGAGTTTCCTTTCCTCTGGAAAATCACCTCGGATGTTATCACTCCCGCCCCATTCTCTTTTTACTAATTCGTCAATCTCTATAGGCATTTCAATAAAACAATACGCCTTCTAGGAGTTGCAAGCCCCCGCCCAAACTGCTATTTTACCCATAATGACAAAGCGGGGTACTTTGGGGGAGCAAACGTGAACGTCGGCTCAATCGTCCGGTACCGCAAGCGCGAATGGGTGGTGATGCCCTCGGACAACCCGGAACACATCCGCCTTCGTCCTCTGACCGGCGCAGCCGACGATTTTATCCTTGTCCATAAAGCCCTTTCGGAAACCATCGGATACTCGCTGCCGGATGAAAGAATCACCGCCGCCCGGTTCCCCTTGCCCGCGACAAATGACGTCTCCGACGCGGCCAGCGCTCATCTCCTCTGGCAAGCCGCCCGCTTGTCCCTGCGCGAGGGCGCCACCCCGTTCCGTTCCCTCGGCCGGATCTCCATCCGTCCTCGCATCTATCAATTTGTCCCCCTTCTCATGGCCCTCCGCCTCGACCCTCTCCGCCTTCTCATCGCCGACGACGTCGGCGTCGGGAAAACCATCGAAGCGCTGCTCATTGCCCGCGAGCTTGTCGACGGGGGCGAAGTCAAACGCCTTGCCGTTCTCTGCCCGCCCTACCTTTGCGATCAGTGGTACATCGAACTCACCCAAAAGTTCAACCTCGAGGCGGTCATCATCCGCTCCGGAACAATCAACCGTTTGGAGCGGGAAAAACCCGGCCCGGAAACCGTTTACCGCCATTATCCCTTCCAAGTGATCAGCATCGACTTCATTAAATCCGACCACAATCGGCATGCCTTTCTCCAGGATTGTCCCGAATTGGTCATCGTGGACGAAGCCCATGGCACAGCCCTCCCCTACGCTCATAATACAAGCCAACATCAACGCCACCGTCTCATAAATGACATCGCCTCTCGCACCGACCGTCGCCTGATTTTGCTCACGGCTACGCCGCATAGCGGCATCGAAGCCGCATTTCAATCCCTCCTCGGGCTCCTCAAGCCCGATTTCGGCGCCTGGCCGATCGGCGACCTTGGCGAAGACCAACGCGCCGAATTGGCCCGTCATTTTGTCCAGCGTACTCGAACCGACATTAAAGTGAATTGGGATGGAGAGGACTGTTTCCCGATTCGCGATCCCAAGGATGAATGTTACCCTCTTTCCCCCGCCTACCGCCGCCTCTTCGACGAGACTTACGCGTTCTGCACGAAAATTGTTCAGTCCGGCCAAACCTTGGAAAAACGACGCCAGCGTGTCCGCTTCTGGGGCGCCCTGGCCCTTCTTCGATGCGTCATGTCTTCGCCGGCGGCAGCTGTCGCAGCCATCGAAAACCGCGAATCCGCCCAGGCCGACGTCATTCCCGCATCGGACGAAGGATTGGACGATGCCGCCCTTTATCAGGGATTTGTCTTTGAATCGAGCGATGAAATCGTCGATGACTCTCCGCCGACTCCTCCGATCGAGGATTCCACCCGAACGCTCCCTCCCCCCGAAAAACGCAAGCTCCGTGATTTAGCTCGGCTCGCCCTTGAGATTTCCCGGACCGATCAAGACACGAAGCTTTCAGAATGCGCGAAGCTTGTCGCCGCGCTCCTGCGTAAAGGCGATTTCCCCATCGTCTGGTGCCGCTACATCGCCACGTCGGACTATGTGGCCGAGGGGCTTCAGAAAGCCCTCTCTAAAGAGTTTCCAGACGTCCAAGTCGCTTCCATCACCAGTTCGCTCGGCGGCGACGAAGAGCGCCGCGCCAAAATCGACGAGCTCTCCAAGGAAAGCCGGCGCGTCCTCGTGGCCACCGACTGCCTCAGCGAAGGCATCAACCTTCAGCACGTTTTTAACGCCGTCATCCATTATGACTTGCCTTGGAATCCCAACCGCCTGGAACAACGTGAAGGACGGGTGGACCGCTACGGTCAAAAGCTTTCAAAAACCGTCCGGACCATCCGCTATTTCAGCCCGGACAATCCCATTGACGGAATCGTCATCGAAGTCCTGCTGGATAAGGCC
>CAYPKX010000277.1:0-2993 GCA_964411395.1 uncultured Eubacteriales bacterium
TCGACGTGCGCAAGAATCCGGGTGGAACGTTGCGGGCCGTGGACATCGTGGCCGACCGCTTCGCCGACCGCCCGCGCCGCTACGCCGCGGAGCGGACCCGCTACGGATCGAAGCGCGACGATTTCTGGCCCGAGGATCTCCGCCACGTCGAGCCGGCCGGGCCGCTGCAGTTCACCGGGCCCACGGTGCTGCTGACAGACCGCGTCAGCGCCAGCGCCGCCGAGGGCCTGGTTCTGGCTATGCGCGTGCTGCCGCAAGTCACGGTGGTCGGCGACATCACCGAAGGAGCCTTGTCCAGCCAGTTCCCCGACAAAATGCCCAACGGCTGGACCCTGTGGGTGTCCTTCAGGGAACTCCGGGACCAGGACGGCGTCTGCTGGGACGGGGTCGGCATCCCGCCCGACCTGCGCGTGGTCAACAAGACGGCCGACGTCGCCGCCGGCCGCGACCGGGTCCTGGAATTCGCCATGAACCTCCTCGAACGTGGGACTCCCGCGCCCCAGGACGAGGCGAAGAGCCTCCTGGACGTCAAACAGTCCCTGGCGGACGAATATATGCGTTGTCTCAAGGACGAAGGGCTCGAGGCCGCGATCGCCATGCTCAAGCGCGAGAGGACGGCGGGGAGCGGCAAGTACTACTTCGCCCCTGAATATGCCATACAGCAGGCCAACCTGCTGCTGTCGCGGCGGCAATACGCCGAGGCCCTCGGCCTGCTCGGGGCCTGCCGGGAAAGCTTCCCCCAAATCGCCGTGACCTACGCCAAGCTGGCGCTGGCCTACCTGGGCCTAAGGGATATTTCAGCCGCCGAGGCCATCATGAAAGAAGGCGAAACGGTCGAGCCCATGCTCCCCTTCGAGCGGCCGGAGATCGAACAGGCCAGAGCCGCGCTGCGCAAGGCCAAGCTGGGCTCGGCCGCCGATCTCTTCGGCAGGGCCCTGCTCGAAGGCGGAGTCCCGGCCGCGGAGAAGAAGCTGAAAGAGATGCAGAAGCGGGGCCAGGACGGCCCGGTGTTCGATGAAGACGATTTCAACGCCCTCGGCTACAAGCTGCTGCAGGAAAACCGGCTCGACGCCTCCCTCTATGTTTTCGAAAAAACCACTTCCCTCTTCCCCAACTCATGGAACGCCTGGGACAGCCTCGGGGAAGCAGCGGCCAAGGCGGGGCAAAAGGAACAAGCGATCGCCAGCTACCGCAAGTCGCTCGAGCTGAACCCGAACAACAAGAACGGCAAGTCTGTGCTGGACATATTACTGAAAAGCCAATCCTAGATCCCGTGTATATGCAGGAGTGGCGGTTCTGATGTTAGATATCGGCGGGAATTGAAAGCAATAAGAGCGCGCCCGGCAAGACTCGAACTTGCGACCTTCTGATTCGTAGTCAGGCGCTCTATCAGGCAAGATTGCAGTATTTTGTTTATTTATAGTGTATAAGACGAGAAGCCATGGGAAACCATAAGAAGCGATAATAGACACATTATAGACACACTTAACAGGCTGCCGTAACTTCGTCCCCCGCTCTGCGATCATCGGGGATAGACACATTTTTAGACACACCGAGGAGGGGGATTCGTACAATCCCGAGCTGCCCTCTGATAATCGCGTTTGTCGCGGGAACGACCCGCCAGAACCCATCAGGAATCGTCATGAAACAGCACCCGCTCGAGAAAAAGGCTGATTGCATGAGGGGAATGCTGGGATCGTAGCCCGTGGAGGCAAAAAGGATCGGTCCGGGACTGGAGTCCTTGAAAATGTTACCCAATAAAAGGAGAATCCAATATGGGCTGGAGGAGTCAGCTGGCTTTGATCGGCCATATGGGAAATCTCGGCTTTATCCAATTCCGTGAAGGGCCGTTCGGGGTGTCGTCCCGGCAATGCTGCGGGACTCCGCCTGGGATGGAAGATTTCCGGTTCCAGGGCGTCCATAGAGCATAGGGGGAATTCCAATGAGCAAGAAAGCCCGCCCGTTTCTGCGTTTGTTGAGCCTCTCGAGCATTACGGTCATTCTAATGGCCGCTTCAGCGGACCCGAGCCACGCGGCTTTCCAGCTGAAGATGAATCCTCTGGCCGCCGCGAGAACCATTGACGACATCTTTCAAAAAGCCGTTCCCATACGGCTGGAAGCCAAGCCGGAGTGTTCGATTTCGCTCATCAGCGACTTGGCTGTCGGCGCGGAAGGACGCTTGATCATCGCCGACGGCTGGCAGTCGCGGGGAGTCTTTGTCTTCACCCGCGAAGGCAAGTTTATCCGGGAACTGGCCCGGCGAGGTCAAGGCCCGGGCGAATACCAGACTCCGGTCAGCGTCGAGATCGGAAGCGATGGGAGCATTTGGGTCGCGGATCCGATGGGCAACCGGATTCTGATTTACGACCGGGACTATCGATTTGTGCGCGCCATTCTCGGCCAGCCGCGTATCCCACCTTTCCTTCATCTCGGACCTGGCGACGAGATCTTTATGTACCGGAGCAAATCGAATCCCATCCGGCCCGATACTTCCGATACGGTATTCCGGTACGATTATGAAGGCCGGAAGGTCTCGTCGATGGCCCCTTTCCCCGAAGAGGCGTTGAAAATCGATTTCGCATCCCAGACCGACGGCCTCGATATCGACAAAGACGGATTCCTCTATGAGATGAACCCGCACTTCTACAGGATTCGCAAATACTCGCCGGAAGGAAAGCTCATCGCCTCTTTCACCAGGAAAACGGATTTGTTCAGGATCATGACGAAGTCGGGGGAGCGCCCGATTATAGTCAACGGCCCGTTTTACCTTGTCCGAGGGCTTGTCGTCGCCCAAGTCAATAAACACATCGAAATCTATGATTCGGGCGGCCGGTTCATCGCAGGCGAGATCCCGTTTCCCGCGAAAATCCTCGAGGCGGACGGCCACAGCCTTTTTGCCGAAGCCGATGAGGGCGACGATCCCGGCGCCGAGAATCCGAAAATTCTGGTTTATTCGCTTCGATAAAACGCGGGCGGCTGGGGACGGCGGCCTT
>CAYPKX010000278.1:0-1052 GCA_964411395.1 uncultured Eubacteriales bacterium
ATTGCCGGGTCCTCCAATAAGAACAAGGATGCCCCCCCATGAGATAACAAAAACCAGAAAATAGTAAATCAACACCGGGTGGTTCTTGCTAAAGGTTTTCATAAATGCCATGGCCTCCTCCTTCCCCAAGACGTCCTCGGGTTGAAGCTCGACGGCGCATGGTTTTTATGTTACCACACAGAGCGCGCTTATTTTAAAAGACATGAACGACAAAGCGAAAAAGGCCTGCCGGAAAGCCCGCGCCCTCCATCCCAAGTTACAGAGGCGAAGAACGCCCTTGAGGAGCCCGGCGGATATCGACATCAGGAGATGAAGATCCCTCGGCCGCCGGCCCGAAACCGCGAGGGGCGGACGTCATCCCCCAAACGAGGGGAAGCCGGGCCGCCTCCTCCGCGGCCGGAGGATAGGCCGCCTCGGGCTGGACGAAACCGGCGGTTCTACGGCCTCGGCTTCCGCAGTTGCTCAGGAACCGGGATCGGCCGCCCTTCGATCAAGACGCGGGCGACGCGCGTCTGGTAATGCAGCGGATCGCCCGTGAAGATCACCAGGTCGGCGTCTTTCCCCGGCTCGATGCTTCCGACGCGGGAGGCCACGCCCAGAATCTCAGCCGCTGTCAAAGTCACCGCCCGGAGGGCCGTCGGCCGGTCGAGACCGGCTTTGACGGCCAAGGCCGCCGACAGGACAAGCTCCTCCCTCGCGCCGATCCCGAGCGAGTCCTCGGCCCCGATGGCCACTTTAATCCCGGCCTTGACCAGCTCGGCGGCGTTGCCGAGCTTGACATTTTTCGTCTCTTCGCGTTTCGGGCCCACGCCCATCGATCCGACAACGACCGGAATATTCCGGCCGGCGATCTGATCCGCGATTTTCCATCCTTCCTCGGCCCCGAACAGCACGGCCCGAAAGCCGAACTCGTCGACCAGGCGAAGAGCGGTTTGAATATCATCGACCCGGTGGCATTCGATGAAGGCCGGAAGCTTGCCCTCTAGAAGATCGGCCAGCGGTTCGAGATCGAGATTCCGGGCGAGGGGCGACGCCGGTTTCGCGTCCTTTTT
>CAYPKX010000278.1:1062-2035 GCA_964411395.1 uncultured Eubacteriales bacterium
GCTGGCTGCGGGGAACACCGCCTTTGCGCTGGACTTTTTCCGGGCCGCGGCGGCTTTGTCCGTCTCCGCCTGCCGGCGTTTGTGGTTGTACTCAGCGGCCTCCAACAGGGCTTTGCGGACAACGTAGGCGCTGCCCATGCGAGTCCCGGGCAGGCGGCCCTTTTCCCCGAACGCGGCCTTCGGTCCCTCGCCCAACGAGATTTTGACGCCGCCGGGTTCAAGAAGAACCATGTCCTCGGCCGTGACGCCTCGGGGCTTGATGACCGCCGTGCGGGCACCGATCACATTGACCCGGCCCGGCCCGACCATGAGCGTCGTGATCCCGGCCCGGGCCGTTTGTTCGAACCGCTTGTCGAAGGGATTCAAGTCATCGAGGATCCGCAGGCCGGCCGTGACGGGATCGGAGATCTCGTCGCCGCCCGCCTGCCCGGCCGAGGCGAAGGAATCCACCAGCCCCGGCAGGATCCAGCCGCCGGCCGCGTCGATGATCGGGATTCCCGGCGGGATGGAAATTTCGGACGCCGCTCCGACGGCCTTGATTTTCCCGTTTTCGACGAGGATGACGCCGTTTTCGATTTCGGGTCCGGCGATCGGAACGACGCGGCCGCCGCAAACGGCGAATGTCTCCTCGACGTTTCCGGCCGCGGCCGCGACCGTCATCATGATCAACAGGATCAAACCCGCGCCCATTTGTTTCATTTTCATGTTCCTCTTCACTTCGGTTCCTTTTCCGCTTCGTAAACCGCCCGGCCGTCGATAAATACCATGACCACTTGGGAAGCCGGGTCGAAGGGATCGCCGTCGAAGAAGGCCAGATCGGCGTCTTTGCCGGGCTCGATGCTTCCGATGCGGTCTTCAAGCCCCAAGGTGCGGGCGGGATTGATGGTGATGGAGCGAAGCGCGTCTTGAGGGAGCATGCCGTATTTCACGGCCACCCCGGCTTGACAGCGAAGGAACGCCTGCTGGACGACGT
>CAYPKX010000278.1:2045-2950 GCA_964411395.1 uncultured Eubacteriales bacterium
GAGGCGGGCCACCCACGAATCGATCGCCTTGGGCACATCATGCACGGCCGGTTCGAGTTTTCCGCTCTGCTGGCGGGCATATTCCGTCGCGAGCGCCTGGGTCGAGAAGCTCATGTCCATCACGCTGGCGGGATGCCCTTCCGCCGCCGCCAAGTTGACCAGCCGGCCTTGGTCGTCGTACGTGATCATCTGGGGGCCGACGACGACGATGATCCCGCGGCGGGCCAGTTCTCCGGCGACCTTGTAGGCATCGACCGCGTGGCCCAGCGAGAGCCTGAGGAACCCGAACTCGTCGGACAAGCGGGCGGCCGTCATGATGTCATCGGCCGAGTTGACGTGGATATGGACCGGAATCTCCCGCCGGATCACCTTGAGCAGGGCTTCTTTCTTAAGATCGCGGGCCGGGACGTCTTTCGAGTCGGCCGTTCCGGCCTTCTTCCGCCGATCCTGCGCTTTCCCGTACTCTTCCGCCTCGACGAGAGCCTTGCGGGCCAGGAAAACGGCCCCCATTTTCGTCGTCGGCATGACGCCCTTGGAGGCATAGTATCCCTTCCGGCCGAGGGCCATTTTCATGTCGGAGGGGAAACGAAGGATCATATCGTCGACCGTTCCTCCCCTGAGCTTGAGAACCGCTGATTGGCCGCCGATGACGTTACTGCTGCCGGGCCTGGCCGCGACGGTGGTGACGCCCTCGGCCAGGGCGTTGCGGAACTGGTGCTGATCGGGGCCCACGCCCTCGGGGTGAATGGAATCGATGATCCGCAGCTGAGGCGTAATCGGATCGGATGTTTCATTGTCCTCGGTGACGCCGCCCGAGGGTCCCAGCCCCAAGTGGGAGTGGGAGTCGATCAGCCCCGGCGTGACGACGAGGCCGGCGCCGGCGATGATCCGGGCCCCGGCGGGGA
>CAYPKX010000279.1:0-2904 GCA_964411395.1 uncultured Eubacteriales bacterium
CCCTCCTCCTTCATTAAAAACATCCCGGGGCTCGGAAGGGCCCCGGGATGCCTTCTCCCAAACAAAGACCGAAGGCGTTTACCGGACGATTTTATCGATTCGGACGTTCTTGTTGTTGGGTTTTTCAAAGCCGATCGTCGAGGGTTCGCCGTGCCCGGGAAGGATGCGGGTCCCGTCCGGGATCAAATTTTACAGGCGTGGGAGGGAGGCGGCGATCGCTTCTTTGGAGCTCAGCCGGCATTCCATGCAGCCCGATTCGTTGTCAAGAATCAAATCCCCGACGATGAGCCCGTCGTTCGGGACGTACGCGATGCGTCCTCTCTGCGGGGGTATTCGGGGTATGCGCCCGGCCGAAGGCAAAAAAAAGCCCGGGGCCCCGAAAGGCCCCGGGCGGAACAAATCGAATACGCGCCGCCGGCTTACTTGATCTCAACCCCGGTCAAGGGATCGATCAGGTTGACCCGGTGGACTTTTCCCAGCTTGTCCAGAGGGCCGGCCCACTTGTCGCCGCCCTTGTTGCACGGCTCGAAATCGCCGACAATCATGATCGCCATCTTGTCCGGTTGGATGTACTTCCGGGCGACCTCCAGAACCTTGGCCTTGGTGACGGCCTTGATCTTGTCCCGGTAGGTTTTGAAGTAATCCATCGGTTTGCCCTGGAGTTCCAGGGCGGCGAAGGCGCTCATCACCGCCTGGGGCATCTCGAATTGGCTGGCGAAACTGTCGATGAAATAGTTGATGGCCATTTCCATTTCCGCATCAGAAACGGGGTCCTTGCGGATCCGGTCGAATTCCGCCTGGATCAGGGAGATGGCGTACCCGACCGTGGAGGATTTGGTCTGAACATATCCCGAGAACGTCCCCGGGAATCCCCAGCGGTAAGAGAAACGGCTGCCCTGATTATAGGACAGCCCCTCGTCGGAGCGGACCTTGGTCGTGATCCGGGAGGTGAAACTTCCGCCGCCGAGAATGAAATTCATGACCTGGACGGCCGGATAATCGGGATTGGTGTCCTCGAGGCCGAGATGACCGAGACTGATGTAGCCCTGGTTGATGGCTTTCTGGATGAAATACACGCCGGGCTCGGAGGCCGCGAACGATTTGGAAAACACCGGGATCTTGACGTCCTGGCTTTTCCAGGGGCCGATGATCTTGTTGATTTTGGCCGTCAGGTCGGCTTTGGAAAAATCGCCGGCCGCGGTCAGGATGATGTTTTTCGGGTTGAAGTACCGGGCGTGCATCGCCTTGAGGTCGGCCGGAGTCACCCGTTCATAGGAGGCCTTGGTCGCCTGCGAGGTCAGGGCGTGTTTGCCGTAAAGGACTTTTTCGAACTCCCGGCTCAGGACCTGGCTGGGCTGGTCGTTGGCCTGGCGGAGCTGCTCGATCGACCGGGCCTTGGCCAGATTGAATGAACCTTCCCGGAATTCGGGATTCATCAGAACGTCGAAAAACATCGCCAGACCTTCGTCGAGATCCTTGCTCAGGACGGACAGGGTCAGGGTTGACGTCCGTTCGCCGACATTGAATCCGAGCGAGCCGCCGAGAAAATCGATCCGCTCTTCAATGGCCGGGCCTTCCTTGGTCTTCGTCCCGCCCCGGATCATCGTTCCGCTCATGAGGGATTCGAGGCCCTCTTTGCCCTCGGGGACATAGAGACCGCCGAAATGCACGATCGCCGAAAGGTTGACCATCGGCAGCGTCCGGTCTTCCTGAATGTAGGCCCGCAAGCCGTTGGCCAGGACGGACCGGAAGGCCTTCGGATCCGGAGGGTCATATTTCAGTTCAGGGTACTTGAGGTCGCCCGGTTTCTGGACCTGGGCCAGGCCGGAAGCGGCCAGAAGGATCGCGACGGCGAACAGAAGACAAAGTGATTTTTTCATCGTCGTTCTCCTTACCTTACCGGCCCGTCTTCCGCGTGTAGATGGCGGTCAGGCTGTTGTCCTTGACGAAATACTTGGCCGCCACGCGCTTGATGTCCTCGTTGGTGACTTTTTTCACCGCCTCGTTGTCTTCGATGATCGACCGCCAGCCGCGGTGAAGCGCGGCCCGGCCGACGGAACCGGCCAGACCGGACGAGGAGGCCAGGCTCCGAACGAAGCCCGCTTCGCTCCGGTTCTTGATTTTCTGGATCTCGTCGGGGGTCACGCCTTCCTTCTTGATCTTCTCGATCTCGGCCCAGATTTCCTTTTCCAGGTCCTCGGGCTTGACGCCCTTGTCCAGACGCGGCGAAGCGCTGAACTGGAAGGCGCCGACGTACCACTGGGCCCGGCCGGAGGCCGAGGCGTTGACGGCCATTTGCTTGTCCTGAACGAGGATTTTATTCAAACGCCCCGTTCCGCCTCCGCCGCCGCCCCGGAAACCGCCGCCGCCCGCGCCGAGAATCCCGGCCAAAACCGAAAGGGGCGCCGCATCGGGGTTGCCGGCCATGGGTGTATGGAACATCATCCGGAGGCTCGTGGGAGCCGGGCCTTCGCCGTACAGCCGCTTTTCCGAGTACTGCGGAGGTTCGAGCGTCCGGAGGGGCTCGACATCAGGTCCCTTGGGGATGCGGCCGAAATACTTTTCGGCCATGGCGATGATCTGGTTGGGATCGATATCGCCGACGTAGATGGCCACGGCGTTGTTGGGGACATAGTACCGGTTATGGAATTCGACCAGGTCGGCCTTGGTCACTTTTTTCAGGTCGTCCATCCAGCCGATGACGTCCCAATGATAGGGGGAGGCGGTGAAAAAGGCCGCATCGACCTGTTCGCCGAAAAAGTATCCGGGGCTGTTTTCACTCAGCCGCCGCTCCTCCATGATGACGTCCTTCTCCGAGTAAAATTCCCGGAAATAGGCGTTTTGCATCCGGTCGGCTTCCAGGAGCATTTGAAGCTCGACCTTATTGGCGGGCAGAGTGACGTA
>CAYPKX010000280.1:0-2878 GCA_964411395.1 uncultured Eubacteriales bacterium
ACGATCGTCAACGACGGAGTGTACGGCTCGGATTTTTCCGAAGGCGAGGTCCGGATTTCACTCCTGCGGAGCCCGGCCCACGCCGCCGATCCCGCCGGCCCCCATCTGCCGCTTTGCCGGGACCGGGCCATTCCCCGAATCGATCAAGGAGAGCACGTTTTCCGGTTCCTCTTGAAAGCCGGCCCCAGGGAAGAGCGGTGGGAAGCCGTCGAACGGGAAGCCGCAGCCTTCAACGAAAGACCGTTCATCCTTCCCTATTTTCCTCCCGCCGAAGGGAAGAAGTCGGCCCCGGCCGCCGTCCTCGTCGGCTCGGCGATCGTTCTTTCCGCCATGAAAAAGTCCGAGGACGGACAGGACTTGATTCTTCGGCTTTTCGAACCGACGGGAACCGGGCGGGAAGCCGACCTGCTTCTGCCTTTCGCCTCGGCCAGGACGTCGCTCGTTTTCCGGCCTTTCGAGATTAAAACGATCGGCTTCAATCCCCGGTCCGGCCGATTCCGTGAAGTCGATCTCCTGGAACGGCCCATCGACAAGGCCTGAGCCATGCTCAAAATCGTTCTGGCCGGAATCGGAGGCATGGGCTGGTTTTACCTCGAGGAAATCGCCAAGGGGCTTCCCCGCGGAGCCTACGTTCTCGAAGGCGCCGTGGACCCGTTTCCCGAGCGTTGCCCGCGCCTCTCGCTTCTTCGGGAGCTTCAGGTTCCCGTCTATCCCGATCTTCCATGCTTTTACGACCGGCACAAGGCCGACCTGGCCGTGATCTCCTCTCCCATCCAACACCACGCCCCCCAGACACAGCTCGCCCTGGAGAACGGGAGCGATGTCCTGGTCGAGAAACCCGCCGCCGGAACCATTCAGGAGACCCGGGGGATGGAAAAAGCCGGGAGAACGACCGGCCGGCCCGCGGCCGTCGGATATCAATGGTCGTTCAGCCGGGCCGTTCAGGACCTCAAAGCGGACATTCTGGCCGGACGGTTCGGATCTCCGCGGAGAATGCGCTGCCTCTATCTTTGGCCCCGCGATTTCGCTTATTACGGACGGAACGATTGGGCCGGAAAGAAGCGCGCCGCCGACGGCGGCTGGATTCTGGACGGACCCGCCAATAACGCCATGGCCCACGACCTTCACAACATGTTCTATCTGCTCGGCCCGGCCGTCGACGAAAGCGCCCGGCCGGCCCGCGTCCAGGCGGAGCTTTACCGCGCGTACGAGATTGAAAATTACGACACCGCGGCGGCCCGGTTCCGGCTGTCGGATGGAACGGACGTCCTCCTCTGGTTCAGCCACGTCTCCGCCTCGGATCCCGGCCCGCTCCTTTCGCTGGAATTCGAAAAAGGGACCGTGACGAAAGCCGGCCGGGGAACGCCGTTTCGGGCCCGGTTCGCGGACGGGACGGAACACGATTACGGCGATCCCGACGAGGAGCCGATGCGAAAGCTGCGGCTGGCGATTTCCGGCCGAGCCGAAGGCCGGGGAACACTTTGCGGAATCACGGCCGCCGCCGGACAGACGCTGGCCGTCAACGGAATGCAGGATTCCTGCCGGACGATCCGTCCGTTCCCGCGGACGATGGTTTCCGAAACTGCGGCTCCCGAGTCCCGGCGGCTGATCGTCGGGGGACTGGACGAAGCCTTCCGAGCCTGTTACGAAGCCGGCCGCCTGCCCTCGGAAATGAATTTTCCCTGGGCGGCCGCCGGCGATCCGCTCGACCTGTCCGGTTATGGAGAATTTCCCCGGCGATGAACAGCGATTCCGGCGAAGCTCTTCGGCTTTCCATCGAAAAAGTCATTTACCCCGGGCGTCGCCTCGCTCGAATCCAGGGACGGGTCTATTTTACCGATGAGGGACTCCCCGGAGAGACCGTCGAAGTCGAAATCCTCAGGGAACATCGTTCATTTATCGAAGCCCGGACGATCAAGATCCTCGAACCGTCCCCTCTCCGGAGAACCCCTCGCTGCGCCCACTTCCTGGCTTGCGGGTCCTACCAGACCTTGCCTTATCCCAACCAGTTGGAGCTGAAACGGGCCCAAGCCGCAGAGCTATTCGGGAAAACGGCGCCGGCGCTCGCCGCCGGTATTCCCATCGTCCCTTCCCCGCTCGAATGGAGATACCGGAACAAGATCCGGTTTTC
The DNA here is from genome assembly GCA_964411395.1 of uncultured Eubacteriales bacterium. Lineage (GTDB taxonomy): Bacteria > Acidobacteriota > Aminicenantia > Aminicenantales > UBA4085 > JAAZPG01. The sequence continues at coordinate 2,132 of CAYPKX010000280.1, forward strand.
CCTTTTCGGCCGAGGGTCCGAAACTCATCTGGCCTATCATTCTCCCGGTTCCCGCGAGGCGTTCGTCTCCGCCGATGACGGCTGTGCCCTGGCTTCAGAAAAAGCGGCCGAAATCGCCGTCGCCGTCCTCGAAGCGATCCGTAAAACGGGGATTTCCGGCCCGGCCGAAATCGAAATCAGGGAAAGTGTCTCTGAGGGAACCGCCCTTCTCAACCTTTTCTGGGAATCGGCTCCCGACACCGCCGGTCTGCGAACGATCGCCGACTCTCTCCGGCCGCGATTCTCAACGACCGGCCTTGTTTCCTGGATTCCCGGAAAAAAGGGTCTTCCTTCTCCGCGCCCCGTCCGGGGCCCGGACAGCCTGCGAGAACGGGTGGCCGGAACCGATTATGAAATCGGCGCCGGATCGTTTTTTCAAGTCAACACGGCGATTCTTCCCCAAGTCATCGAGGCGATCGCCGCCGCGGCCGGATTGAGCGGCCGCGAGACCGTCGCCGACGTCTACGGCGGCGTGGGGACGTTCGGTCTGGCCCTGGCGAAAAAGGCCGCCCGGGTCTCCGTCGTCGAATCGTCCCCGGATAATGTTCGCCGGCTCAGGTCCAATATCGCCCGGAACAACTTGGACAATGTCGAAGTCCGGCCGGGCCTGGGCGAGCGCTGGATGCGTGACCTTTCAAGCCGCGGCCTGGATGTCGTCGTCCTCGATCCTCCCCGAAAAGGCCTGGACCCGCGGGTCGGGGAAGCGCT
>CAYPKX010000281.1:0-2847 GCA_964411395.1 uncultured Eubacteriales bacterium
ATTCCGGCGGTCGAACCGACATTGATGATGCAGCCGTTCCCGCGTTCCTTCATCAGCGGGACGACGGCATCCGTCAGGTAAAAAATCGCGTCCAGATTGACTTCCATGGTCTCTTTCCAGGATTCGACGTTCCCGGTCCCCATATCCAGATACGTCCAGATGCCGTGGTTGTTGACCAGGGTGTCGATCCCGCCCCAGGCCTCGATGACAGCCGAGGCCAGGGCGACCGCCTCATCCCTCCTGGCCAGGTCGGCCTTTTTAACGAGGCATCGGCGGCCCAGAGATTCGACCACTTCTTTGACTTCGAGAGCGGCCTTCTCGTTCCGGTTGAAGTTGATGGCGACATCGCTTCCGGCTTCGGCGAACATCATCGCCGCCGCCCGGCCGATCCCGCGGGAGCCGCCGGTAATCAAAGTGCGTTGTCCGTTCAGGTTGATCATGAGGCTCACTTGTCTCCGGCGTAGCTGAGGGTGAACTCCTTCATTCCGGCGAAATCCAGGGGCCGGTAAAGTTCCGCGGCCGCCGGAAGGACTTTGGCCTTCATCGTCTCGAAATATTCGGCCGGAGCGGGCAGGGCGCCCTTGATCGCGGCGATTGCGGCCAATTCGGCCGAGCCCAGATAAACGCGGGCTCCGTCGCCGATCCGGTCGTCGAAATTCCGGGTCGAGGTCGAAAGGATCGTCGTCTTCGGCGCGACCCGGGCCTGGTTGCCCATGCAGAGCGAACAGCCGGGGATTTCGGTCCGGGCTCCGACCTGGGAAAAGATCGAATAAACGCCTTCCCGTTTCAGCTGGGATTCGTCCATTTTCGTCGGCGGGGTGAGCCAGATTTTCGTTGCCGGGTACCCGGCCTTGTCGAGAATCCGGCCGGCGGCCCGGAAATGGCCGATGTTGGTCATGCAGGAGCCGATGAAGACTTCATCGAGCTTATCGCCCGCGACCTCGGACAGGAGTTTGACGTCGTCGGGGTCGTTGGGACAGGCCAGAATCGGCTCGGTGATCGAGGCCAAGTCTATTTCGAGCACGGCGGCATAGGCCCCTTCGTCGACCGCCGGAGCGTCGCGTTCCAGAAGGACCGGCTTGGCCAGCCAGGCCTCGACGGCGGCGATTCGCCGCTTGAGCGTTTCGGTGTGACCGTAGCCCTGTTCGATCATCCTGGCCATCAGGGCCGCGTTGCTCCGGAGATTTTTCACGACCTGCTCGGTCGAAAGGGCGATAACCGCCCCGGCCGCCGACCGCTCGGCCGAAGCGTCGGTCAGCTCGTAGGCCTGGTCGACCGTGAGTTCCGGCAGGCCTTCCATCTCCAGGATGCGGCCGTTGAAGACGTTGATTTTTCCTTTTTTGGCGACAGTCAACATCCCTTTTTTGATGGCAAAATACGGAATAGCGTTGACCACGTCGCGCAGAGTGATTCCGGGATTGAGCTTCCCGCGGAACCGGACCAGAACGGACTCGGGCATGTCGAGGGGCATGAAGCCGAGCGCTCCGGCGAAGGCGACCAGGCCCGAACCGGCCGGGAAGCTCAAACCGATCGGGAAGCGGGTATGGGAATCGCCGCCGGTCCCCATCGTATCGGGCAGGAGGAGTCGGTTGAGCCACGAGTGAATGACTCCGTCGCCGGGCCTGAGGGCGACGCCCTTTCTCTCGGTGACGAATGCGGGCAGGAAGCGGTGCATTTTCACATCGGCCGGCTTGGGGTAGGCGGCGGTGTGGCAGAAGGACTGCATGAAGAGGTCGGCCTGGAACTCGAGGCAGGCCAGTTCTTTCAGCTCGTCGGCGGTCATCGGACCGGTGGTGTCCTGAGAACCGACCGTGGTCATCTTGGGCTCGCAGGACGACCCGGGCAGAATCCCCGCGACACCGCAGGCCCGGCCGACGATCTTCTGGGCCAGGGAGAAGGCCTGACCCGGCTTGGGAAGGGGGTTCTGAATCGGGATGAAGAACGTCGCTTCGGGCAAGCCGAGCGCGGCCCGGGCTTTCTGAGTCAAGGCCCGGCCGATAATCAGGTTCAAGCGTCCGCCGGCCCTGAATTCGTCCCGAAGAGTGGCCGGCTTGAGTTCGAACGTCGAGAGGATCTCGCCGGAAGGCCCGGCGACCGTTCCTTTTTCAAGGTCGATCGAGATCGTGTCGCCGGTTTTCATTTTCGTGACATCGACGCCCTGGATCGGCAATCCGCCGGAATCTTCGGTCGTATTGAAGAAAATCGGGGCGATCAGCCCTCCGAGGACGACGCCGCCCCGGCGTTTGTTCGGAACGAAGGGGATGTCCTCGCCGATATGCCACATCACGGAATTGCAGGCGGACTTGCGGGAGGAGCCGGTTCCGACGACGTCGCCGACAAACACGACTCGTTTTCCCTCCGCCCGAAATTTGGCGATGGCCGCGACGCCTTCGGGGAACCGGGTTCCCCCCATGGCCAATGCATGGAGAGGGATATCGGGCCGGGTCGCCGCTTGCTTGGCCGGAGAAAAGTCATCGGTGTTGATTTCTCCGTCGACTTTGTAAACCGTCAGAGTCAGGGACTTGGGGAACCCGGGTCGGCGGAGAAACCACTCCCCTTCGGCCCAGGATTTCATGACTTCGGCAGCCGCGGCCTTGGTCTTGGCCAGGGCCGCAACCCGGTCGAACGCACCATAGACGAGAATCGTGCCTTTGAGCGCTTCGATCGCGGCCTTGGCCAGGGCTGGAACGTCCAGAAATTCGACGAGCGGGCCGACGTTGTACCCGCCGATCATCGTTCCGAGAAGCTCAACAGCCGCGGGCGGATCAAGGACAGGGCAGCGCTTGACGCCGCGGGCGACGTCGGCCAGCCAGGCCGCTTTCACTTTAGCCGAGGGGTCGACTCCCG
>CAYPKX010000282.1:0-2839 GCA_964411395.1 uncultured Eubacteriales bacterium
AGGTCTGCCAGACATACCTTCCCCGGGAAAATGCCCTGCGCGAAGTCATCGACGGACAGGAAGCGTTTTTCTGCTCGGCGGACTGCCGCCGGAAGCATCTCGAAGCGAAGAAAAACGACCGCTGATCCGGCGACCCGTCATTCGGATCGCTCGATCCGAAATTCCGTGAATTCGCCGGTGGGATCTTCCCAAAGGACGTCGATCCGGTCCACCCGGGCCAGCCGGGGCCCCCGGCCGAGACAGGCGAGAAGCTGCTCGAGTGTTCCCCTGTCCCCTTCGGCCAGAACCTCGACCCGGCCGTCCGCCCTGTTCCGAACCCAACCGCCAAGACCCAGCCGCGACGATTCCCGATCGACAAACCAACGGAAGGCCACCCCCTGAACCCGGCCTTCGACAAAGGCCCGAAGCCGCTGCTTCATGCCCCCGCAGCTTTAAACCGCTTCCATCGTCGACGGCGGTTTCGGGGCGATGTTGTACGTGACACTGACGACATCCGGAAGCTCCCGAAGCAGGTCGGAAGCGATGGCTTCCAGCGTCTCCCAGGGCAACCTCGTCGGGACAGCCTGACGGGCATCCCGGCTGTTCCAACACCGGATTTCGATCTGTCGGCCGTACACCCGTTTTCCCTCGCGCATGCCGGGAACCCGGTCGGCGTGAAGAATGGCCATATATTGAAAGACGTCGAGCTTTTCCAGGTGGCGCTCGCAGACGGCCGTCGCCGTCCGCACGATGGCGATTCGCTCCGAATCGACTTCGCCGATCACTCGGGCGGCGAGCGCCGGACCGGGGAACGGTTTGCGGTCGAAGATCTCCGCGGGCAGGCCGAGGGCCCGGCCGACGGCCCGAACGCCGTCTTTTCGAAGTTCCAGGAGCGGCTCGAGAATGTGATATCCAAAGGCCTTCTGGGGATCGATCCCCAGCTGGGCAAAAACGTTATGCTGACGCTTGATTCCGGCGACGGTTTCGTCGACGTCGGTGAGGATCGTCCCCTGGAGGAGGTACCGGGCCCCGCTCTCCTTGACGATCCGTCCAAACACGTGCCGGTAGAAGGTCTGAGTGATCGCCTCCCGCTTTTCTTCCGGATCGGTCAAGCCCTTGAGCGCCGCAAAAAACTCGGCCCGGGCGTCGATGATTTCAAGGGAAAGGCCGAGGCCGCCGAACACGGCGGCCACGCGTTCGGGCTCGCCTTCGCGCATGATGCCGTTGTCGACAAACACGGTCCGGAGCCGGGAACCGAGAGCCCGGTGGCCGATCATCGTGACGACCGAGGAGTCGACGCCGCCCGACAGGGCATTGAGGGCCTGTCCCTCGCCGACCGCGGCCCGGATCTCCGCAATTTTTTCCTCGATGAATCGCCCGGCATTCAACTCGCCGACGGTGATTTCCTTGACCATGACCAGCTCCTTGCCGACGATCGGTGCGCCTCAGGAGGACGACGGGTCCGCATCCTGGGACAGGCCGTAATATTTCTTGATCAGCGGGAGGATATATCCGTCGAAGGCGACGACGAAATCCGTTCGGAGGGCGGTCCAGGCCGAAACGTCTTTGCGCATCGCCTCATCCCGCGGCTGGGCCGAGGCGACGACCAGCATCTCGCCGTATTTCAGCTCGATCGGAAGGATCTCGTACTTCGTCGCCAGGCTGCGGGAAAGAAGGCCGATGACATCCGGCGGGATCTGATAGGTCGCCAGGTCGATCCAGTTGCAGCCCAACTGCGAGGCGACGGCCAGGCAGATGTCGTTGGCCGTGACATATTTCAACTCGACCAGAATCTGGCCCAGCCGCTTTTTTCGGTGCTCGCCCTGGACGAACAGGGCCTGTTCCAGCTGGCCGCGGGAGATGTACTGGGCTTCGACCAGGATTTCCCCCAACATGGCCCGGGTGGTCCTCTGTTTGTTCAAGGACTCGTCCAGCTGCTTCCGGCTGATGAGCTCCTGTTCGACCAGAATCTGGCCGATCATCTTCTTCCGATTTTCAGCCTGGATCTCCAGCGCGGTTTGGAGCTGTCGGCCATCGATGATCTTGGACTCGACCAGCATCCGGCCGAGGAGACGTTTCTGATCGACTTTGACGACGCATCGGGCGTTGATATAGATTCGCTCGCTCCGATCGGCGGGGTTGAGAGGCATGATGAAAAAGCTTTTTTCGCCCGGGCTGTATTTCAGCGTCGTTCCGGTCAAGACTTCGCCGTCGTTCATTTCGACGATGAGTTTATAGGCGATATTGCCGGCAAATTGCGTCTGGGCGATGGTTTCTTTGTTTACGGCGGCGGAATCGCGGTCTTTTTTCAGAAACAGGATCTTTCGGACTTCTTCGATATGCACGGTCAGGAGGACGTCCGTTTTCCCGTCATCGGATTTCGTTTCGAAAGGGAAGGTCTGCTTGGCCAGGTTGAAAAACGGAATCGACCCCTTCTTCTCTCTCCCGTCGATAAACTGGACGACGGCTTTGTTCATGGTCCGCTCCTCGCGACAAAAGTATCCCAGAAGCCGAAAAATTTCAAGTCCGGAAATCCGGGTTGACAAAAAAATCCGGCCGGGTTAAGGAAGAAGGCATCATGATTCTCGTCACCATCGCCGGTTTTGATCCCAGCGGAGGAGCCGGGATTCTTCTCGACACGGCCGTGTTCCGGGCTCTTGGCTTCGAAAGCGCGGCCGTGTTGACCGCCGTGACGGTCCAGAACACGGCGGCCGTCTTCCGGGTCCAGCCGCTGCCTTCCCGCCTGGTCCGCGATCAGATCCGGGCTTTGAGCCGGGACCTCGCCGTCGCCGGATGGAAAGTCGGGATGACCGGTTCGGCGGAAAACACGGCTGAAATCGGGCGGCGGCTATCCTCCTAT
>CAYPKX010000283.1:0-2827 GCA_964411395.1 uncultured Eubacteriales bacterium
GTCCAAATACGCCTCCCAGAGCTCTCCCGAGTTGATTTGGCCGTGCTCCTTGACCAGGTCGTAAAGCAGGCGGTGATGGGAGGAAAGCCTTTCGAGCAGCATGGCCTTCTCGGCGCTCTTCGAGGAATCGTGTCCAGCCTTAACGTGGCTCTTTTTGATGATGTCGCTGTTGCCGGATTCGGCCCACCTGGCCGCATTGACCAGCGTCTGGAAAGCGCATCTTGCGTCGCCTCCCGAAATCGCCGCGATTTCGTTTATAGCTGACCCTGATGAGCGACAATTATTTCTCCCGGTTGACGACAATTAAAATTCCCGGATCCGGGGCGGGAAGAATAGACTGTTCGGGATTTATTTTAAGGAGTCCCGGATGGTTCATGATCGTCAAGCCAGGAGATTATTTATGTTCAAGCAGAAGGAGATGACGCTTCAAGCCGCTGCGGCCAAGGCAGGAATGGACGAGAAGACCGCCCGCAAGTATCTTCGGCTGGGAATGCTTCCGAGTCAGATGAAAGCGCCTCATACGTGGCGAACCCGGCCGGACCCATTTCACGAAGTCTGGGACGAGGTTCGAGGATTGCTCAACCTCGACGACGGATTTGAAGCCAAGACGATTTTCGAAGAGCTTCAGCGGAACTATCCCGGTCGCTTTGCCGACGGGCAGTTACGGACGCTGCAGCGGCGGATCAAGCGCTGGCGGGCCCTGGAAGGGCCGCCCAAGGAAACGTTCTTTCCGCAGATCCATATTCCGGGGGATCTTTCGGAGATGGACTTCACCTGCATGAACGGCCTGGGTGTGACGATCCAGAAACAGCGGTTCGATCATCTTCTTCACCACGTTGTGTTGACGTATAGCAACTGGGAGACGGCGACGGTCTGTTTTTCGGAAAGCTTCGAAAGTCTAAGCCTGGGGCTTCAAAATGCGCTCTGGGAGCTGGGCGGGGTGCCGAAAAAGATCCGAACGGATCAGCTGTCGGCGGCGGTCCATCAGGAATGCCGGCCGGAGGAGTTTACGGCTCGATATCGGGCGCTGTTGCGGCATTATGGTTTGGAGGGCGTTAAGATCCAGGTGGGGGCAGCCAACGAAAACGGCGATGTCGAACAGCGCCATTATCGGCTGAAGCGGTTGGTGGATCAGGCGTTGCGGCTACGGGGCAGCCGGGATTTTCAATCGCGGGAGGAATATGAGGCGTTCCTCCGGATGCTTTTTAGCCGGGCCAATCGCGGCCGGCGGCAGAGATTCGAAGAGGAACTGGCGGTTCTCCGGCGTCTTCCCGCCCTCCGCTTGGACGATTTTCGGGTGGATCGGCTCACAGTGAGCCCTTTTGCGACGATCCGGGTCAAGCGGAATACGTATTCGGTCCAAAGCCGCCTGATCGGAGAAGAAGTGACGGTTCGGCTCTACGGCGAGCACTTGGACGTTCTTTATGGACAGAAGCTTGTGGAACGGATCCCGAGGCTTCGGGGAGAGCACCGTCATCGGATCGATTACCGGCACATCATCGATTGGCTGGTGAGAAAACCCGGAGCCTTCGAGCATTACCGCTACAGGGAGGATCTTTATCCGACAACGCGGTTCCGGATGGCCTGGGACCTGTTATCCGCGGAGAAGCCGGCTCGGGCGGCGAATGAATACCTGGAAATCCTGTATCTGGCGGCCAAGGAATCGGAAGCCAAGGTGGACGACGCGCTCCGGACGATCATCGACGAAGAAGCGGAGATATCGGCCGAGGCGGTCAAAACGCTGCTCCAAGCCGCCGCGCCGGTTCCGGCGCCGACAGCCATCGAAGTGGCCGAAATCCCCCTTCAAAGCTACGACGAGCTGCTGGGGGGATGGCTGGAGGTGGGCGATGGCCGCCTCGAGTGATGTCATGGCCCGGCTCCAGAAGTGCTTTCGTTATCTTCTCCTGTCCGGAATCCGGGACGGATATGAGGAGATTACAACAAAGGCAACCCAAGAAGGGCTGTCTCTGGATCGATATCTGCTGGCTCTTCTGGAACGGGAGAGGGATGTCCGGTGGAATCATCGGGTGGAGCGGCTGCTGAGAGAGTCTCGACTTCCTCCGGAAAAGACCCTGGAGCGGTTCGAGATGAAGCGGCTTCCGGCCAAGGCGGCCCATCAAGTCAAAGCGCTGTTGGATGGCGGCTTCCTTCAACGACGGGAGAACATCCTGGCCTTCGGAAATCCCGGTTCCGGTAAAACCCATCTGATCTGCGCCCTCGGACACGCGCTGGTTCGTCAGGGACGCTGTGTTTACTTCACGACCTGCAGCCTTCTGGTCCAGGAACTCCTCTTGGCTAAGCGGAATCTTCAGCTGCCGCGGATGCTGAAAAAACTGGCCAAATATGAACCCCTGATCATCGACGACATCGGCTATGTCCATCAGGGTCAGGACGAAATGGATGTCCTCTTCACGTTGCTTGCTGAACGGTACGAGCGGGGTAGCATCCTGATCACCTCGAACCTTCCGTTTTCCAAGTGGGAATCGATCTTCAAGGATCCGATGGTTACGGCCGCAGCCATCGACCGCCTCGTTCATCACAGCGTGATCCTGGAGCTGAATATCGGCAGCTATCGGATGTCGACGGCGAAGAAACGGGCCGAGGAGTCCGCCAAATGATTATGGCCCGCGCCGAGATCGCCCGTCCTAGAGCCTCTGGTGAAGCCGACAGTCTTCCTCGGCTCGGACTACCCCCCTCTTTTGCTCAAAATCGCTCTCCTGGATCCGGGAATTTTAATTGTCGCTGGAAAGGAAAAATACTTGACGTTCATCAGTCGCACCTCCTTTGCTCCATTTTACCTATTCCTCGGGGTTTACACAGATTTCCT
>CAYPKX010000284.1:0-2806 GCA_964411395.1 uncultured Eubacteriales bacterium
GCCCCGGTTGTAGCTTTTGGAGACATGCGTCAACTCGATCACTTTTCGCTCCTTGTCCCGGGGAATTATAAGGCTTATCGGGGAAATCTGGAATAGTCGGGGTCGGACCTCAGCATTTCATTTATTTATTGATAGTTAGATTCTCCGGATACGATCCCATCAGTTTGGGCCAGGCAAAATTTTGATGTTTTTAGGGTCAAAAACACAACGGTGCCCCACCAATCCGTTCTCGCCACAGTCATGAGCCGGACCAATTTTCCATTTTTAAGCCTAAAAACATCAAAAATGCCCGGATTTTTTCACATATTTGGATGTTATCTTATTATATTTCTTGAAGTTATCCTGGTCCGACCCCAACTATCTCACTCGTCTGTATTTGACGAGAAGCGAAGCGGGGGCCTCGGGGATTTTGAGTATCAGGCCTTTGTCGAGCTCGCGACCGCTGCGCACGATCGTAACGCCGTAGTCCTCGAAATTCACCTCGTAATCCGCTCCGGGATCGATCCCGCCGAGTTTGACCTCGATCGCCGCCTGCGGCGCCAGAGGCCGCCGGAAGGCCACGACGATCCCGTCTCGCGCTTCAGGCCGGTCCCATTGGAACGCCGCCCAAACGTCATCGCCTGTCGCATACGGCGTCAGCGGATAGTAATCGCCGTAGGCGTAGTCGCGAAGCTCTCTGAACTCGGCCACGTCCTCGATCGCCGCCCGCAAGTTGAAGTTCGCGCCGAGCTCCCAGCCCATGACCACGGCCCCGCCGATCGCGGCGCTCCGGAACCAGTACTTGCGGGGATCGCCGTTGCCCGTGCCGCTCGCCGGCAGGAAGAAGTGCAGCCCGTAGGTGTGGCATTGGTAGCCGTTCGGTTCGTAGTACTGGTAATCGGTCCGCCACAACGGGATGCTGCGGCTCGTCGTCTCGAGATCGATGCGCCGGCCGCCCGACGCGCAGTTGTCGATGAGGAGCCCCGGATTGCGCGCGAGCAGAGCGTCCCAGTACTTGTAGAGCCCCTCGATGTGCTTCATCTCGGCGATCCCGACGCGGTCCGGCGCGTCCATGGCCTTCCAGAACGGCGCAGGGTCGAAGTTGAAATCCTGCCTGTACACCGTCACGCCCTCGTCCCGGATGAAATTCGCGACGTGGTCGGTCAGCCACTCGAGCGCCTTCGCGTTGCCCAGGTCGAGCAGGCGATTGCGGTTCCCGGGGAGGGACGTCAGCCAGTCCTTGTGTTCGCGGTCGAGCCATGTCCCCTCGTAGACGCGCTCGGGCTCGAACCAGACGACAAAGCCCTGGCCGTACTTCCGGGCCGCGGCAGTCACCGGCTTGAGGCCGTTGGGGAAGTTCTTCCGGTTGACCGTCCATGTCCCGACGCCCGACCACCATTGACCGGTCGCGTTCTCGTACCAGCCGGCGTCGATCCAGCAGGCGTCCGGCTCCAGGCCGAACTGGTGCAGCCGATCGATCATGCCGATGGCGTAGCTTTCGGTCGCGCAGACGTACTCGTTGCAGGGGAACGGCCCGCCGAATCCGACCCCGTGGTTGATGGGTAGCGGGACAGGCTTGCCGCCGGCCTGCGGCATGTGGTGGGCCAGGACGAAGCGCCTGAACAGGTTGTGCCCGGCCATCCGGTTCGCCGCCTTCCAGAAGAGGAGGGCTACGGACGGCGTTCGGACCTCTTCCCCGGGCAGGAGCTTGAAATGGGTCTTGGCCATCCCGGCCGTGAGGTCGAGTGCACGCGGATTCGGCCCTTTTCGTCCGACGACCGCCTCCCAGCGTCCGCTCCAACCGACGGCGGCGACGATGCCGTGCTCCGGCGTCGCGACGTTGAAGAACGGCAGCGCGTTCGTGTCGGACGACCGCCCGGCCGCGGGACCGAAGCGGACTTCGGCTTTGGCCGCGAGCGCCTCGTCGATCGGGCCGAAGTCGGAGCGCTCGGCGTTGCTGCCCCGCGCCCTGTAGAGCATGACCGGCCCCGGCGCGGATCCGGGATCGAGCGCGGCGAACTCGGGGAACGACACGGCGCAAGCCCGGACCTTCTCGATGATGGGCGTCGCCGCCCGGCCCGTGTTCTTGAAGCGCACGATCCATTCGGCGGCCGGGAAATCCTGGAAGATCGTGTAAACGGCCGTGATCCTGAGGCCGGTCGAGGAGTCGGTATATATCGCGGTCCGGATGAGCTTGCGCCCCTCGGTGCGCTCATCCGCCGTGACGTTCCACTTACCGATGAAGCCGGATGAGGGTTCGCCGCCGTAGACGAACGCGAACGGCGGAGGCGCCGGCTTCGTCATGTGGGCGGCAACGAAGGCGTCACGGCCCGCTTTGTCGTGGGCTGACGCCGGATTCCATCCGCCGAATGCAACCGGCACCGCCACGAAAGCCAGAAACAGAACGGTCAGGGACCACTTCGCCCACTCAGGCTGTCTTCTCATCTTGTTTCCTCTCTCTTGGGGTCGGACCTCAGCAATTCTATTAATATCTGCACATTAACGATGGAGACCACATTCTCTACAGCTTGGGAGCCATACAATTTGGGTGTTTTCATGGCCAAAAACATAAATCTGCCCGCCTGCCCCAGACGCAGCCTCAAGTCCATCCATAGTGGATTTTATGTTTTCAGGCCTAAAAACATCGATTAGGCCGGTGTTTTTTCACATATTTTGTTTCTATCTTTTTTATTTTCTTAGATTTAGTTTGGTCCGACCCCGAACAAAACCGTCGGAAGCAGGCGCGGAGGCTTGCGCGCACCGAGGGCCCGTTCCAGGCCGTAGGCCAGCTTGATGAGCTCCGGCTCGCTCCAGGCCCGGCCTATCA
>CAYPKX010000285.1:0-2798 GCA_964411395.1 uncultured Eubacteriales bacterium
AAGCCGCCGGTAAGAATTTCCCGGCCGGCGAATACGTCCTCGAAGGAAAGAGCGACGGGACGTTGACGCTCCGGCGGGAATCGACCGGAGCCGAAACCGTCCTCCCCTTCACCGAAAAAATGCCCCGGCCGGATCCGCCCGAATCCGAACCGAAGGTTGTTTTCCACATGGTCGGCGATTTCGCTCCCTCCTACTCGGAATACATCACCGTCTACATCCTGGCGGAGGTCTGGCTGCCGGGAAGGGACGGCCTGCGCCTGCACACGACCAAGGGCGCCCATAAAGAAGTCGCGGTCAAAGGAACGGTTCGGGAGCCCTGAGGCCTCATTTTGGAAATTGTTTTGATAAGATTTTCGGGGAGACCGGACGCTCCCCAGGAGGATTAAATTCATGAAATCTCTCGTCCTCTTCGATTCCCATCACGGGAACACCCGGAAAATCGCCGAAGCGATCGCTGAAATTCTCGGCGCCCGGGCGGTCGCCGTCGCCGATGTTCGCCCCGAAGATTTTGCCGGGCTCGACCTTCTGGTCGTCGGCAGCCCGATTCTCGGCTGGAAACCCTCGGAACGGACGCAGGCCTTTCTCGGGAAGCTTGGCCAAGGCCGCTTAAAGGGCGTCAAGGCCGCCGCTTTCGATACCCGGGTCAAGCTGTTTATCCACGGGGACGCCGCCGGGAAGATCGCCAAATCCCTGACCGCGGCCGGAGCGGAAATCATCGCCGAGCCGAAAGCGTTTTACGTCAAGGGGAAGGAAGGCCCGCTGTTTGAGGGCGAGCTGGACAAGGCCCGCGAGTGGGCGGAGCTTATTAGGAAAAAGGTTGGATTGGCTTAAGGCCGGAAGCGCGTCCGCTCCTCGGCCTCCGCGCTTTCGCGAAGAAGCTGGCGGGCGGTCCTTCGCTTCATGACCGCGGCCGTGCGGATGGTATTGATGTGGACATCGGTCGTTTCGGCCGGATCGTGGGCGTATCCTCCGGCCAGAAGAATCACCACCGGGATTTTCAGGAGCAGGGCTTCCTCGAGGATAATCCGGTCTCGGGTCAACAAACCCGCTTTCGTCACGGCCAGGCCGCCCAATTGATCCCCGGCCAGAGGATCGGCTCCGGCCAGGTAAAAAATCAAATCCGGACGGAACTCGAGGTAGAGCTTGGGGAAATGGGCCTGGACGGCTTCGAGATAGGCCCGGTCCCCGTCGCCCGACCATAAACCAACATCCAGCGTGCCGGTCATTTTTTCCGAAGGATAGATATCCATCTGGTGGATGGAGAAGGTGAAGACATCGGCCCGGTTTTCAAAGATCGCGGCCGTTCCGTTCCCCTGATGAACGTCGGCGTCGACGATCATCGTCCGGCCGATCCGGCCTTCCCGCTGGAGCTTTTCGACGGCGACGGCCGTATCGTTGAGAAGGCAGAATCCCTCGCCGTGATCGGCGAAGGCATGGTGAAAGCCGCCGCCGATGTGGACGCATAATCCGTCGACCAGGGCGTTTTCGGCTGCCAGGATCGTGCCGCCCACACTCAATCGGGCGAAGGAAACAAGCTCCGAGGAAAAGGGCAGCTCCAGGGTCTGGAGCTCGTCTTTCGCCAGTGTCCCGGAGAAGATTCTCCGGATATATTTTTCCGAATGCGCGAGCAGGAGCGTTTCGGCCGGAACGGGCGAAGGTTCGAGAAAATCGTCCCGCCGCGCGCCGAGCGCGGCAAGCTTCTCATGGATCAGGCGGTACTTTCGGACGGGAAAGACGTGCTTTCCCGTATTCAACATCCAGTAGTCTTCGTGGTAGACGAACTTGAAAGGAAAGCGTCGCCCGAAAAAAACGTCCAGTATGCCCATGGCGGAAGGGGGAGTGTAGCACAAAGAACACGGCACCCGCCAACCGCCGCCGGACCGCATCGGGCCTGAAGAAATGTGATATAATCTCCGGCTCGATTCGCCCCGGGCCCGCGCCGGGTGGTCGAAAAAGGAGTTATCGTGAGCGATTTTCGCATTGATAAACATCCTATCCTGACTCCCCCCGCGTCTGAAACCGTGACCGTCTCATGGAAAGGCCGGTCCCTTTCGGCCCGGGCCGGAGAAACCATCGCCGCGGCGCTGTTTGCGGCCGGCGAACGAACCTTCAGCTTTCATCACAAGGACCGCGCCCCCCAGGGGATCTTCTGCGCCAACGGCCAGTGCGCCCAGTGCCTCGTCCTGGCCGACGGTCTTCCGGTCAAGGCCTGCATGGAGCTGGTCAAGCCGGGGCAGAAGCTCGAGCCGGTCGACGGGCTTCCTGTCCTGCCGCCCGTGACCGGCACGGCCCGGCTGACCTCGATCGAGGAGATTTCCATCCCGGTGCTGATCATCGGCGGCGGGCCGGCCGGCCTCTCGGCCGCAATCGAGTTCGGCAAACGCGGCGTTTCGGCCCTCCTCATCGACGACAAGCACCGCCTCGGCGGCAAGCTCGTCCTCCAGACGCACCGTTTCTTCGGTTCCTACGATGCCGTCTTTGCCGGGACGCGCGGGATCGATATCGCCACCAAGCTTGAAAACGAGCTCCGGACCTATCCGAGCGTCCAGATCTGGCTGCAGAGCACCGCCCTGGCCGTCTTCAGCGATAAAAAGGTCGGCATCCTCAAGGACGGCAAGCGGTATGTCCAGGTCAATCCCGAAGTGCTGCTGGTGACGTCGGGCGCCCGGGAAAAATCCCTGGCCTTCCCCGGCAACACGCTTCCGGGAGTCTACGGCGCCGGGGCTTTTCAGACGCTGGTCAACCGCGACCTCGTCCGTTCGGCCGGCCGCCTGTTCATTGTCGGCGGCGGAAACGTC
>CAYPKX010000286.1:0-2778 GCA_964411395.1 uncultured Eubacteriales bacterium
GGATCGAAAGGAAATCCATGGTGGTGAAGCGCTCTACGATAGCATCGGGCTCCCCGGCGGTCAAGCCGTTTTCATCTTGACATCAAGCGAAGAATCTGGATAATGTCATTCCTGATTGTCGGTCAAAGGGTATTCGAGGATCGTGCCATGAAGAAGATGACGTTGTTCGGATTGATCGGGCTTGCGGTCGGTGCTCTGGCTCTCTTCGGTTTGAAGTGGGCCAAACAGCTTAAATCGACTTCGGCCTATAGATCCTGATTTCCGTCCCCGCCGCTCCCGTCCTGCGGATTCGGGTCGTCGTCTGCCGGTTCGGACCGGGCACCGGAGGAGGCGCAAGGGCGGTTTTCCTCCGCTTCCGATCCATCGCGGCTGTTCGGCTTCCGAAAGAGAGTCCGAAACCTGCGGCCGAGCGAAGGCGGGCCTTCGGCATCTTCGATTTCCAGGGGAACGAGCGTCCGCCGGAAATGCCGGGGATCGTCCGGTTCATCATCCATTCGAGGTTTCATCTCGGGTTCCCAAGCCGCCATCTTAGCGAAGACCGGGACGAAAAACAACGCCGGGCCGTCCCGAAATCCGGGCGAAGTTGAATTTTTTGCCGGTTTCTGCTATATTTCTCCCTCGTCTCGAAACGCCCCCGAGGAGTACGCAAGCTTTGAACCTCTATGGAAATGTCGACAGTAAATTTCGTTATGTCATCGTCGCGGCCATGCGGGCCAAGCAGTTGATCAAGGGCGCCAAGACCAAGATCGAAGTCAAGACGAAAAACCCCATCCGCCTGGCTCAGGCTGAAGTCCGGGCCGGTTTGATCGATTTCCATATTGTCCAGAATTTCTCGGAAGATGTCGTTGAAGATCCGTCCCTGATCCATGCCGGCGACGTTGAAGAAGCCGATGATGCGGGCGGAGCCATGGCCGACGACGGCGATCTCTCCGAAGATGCCGTCATCGAGGGCGAAGAAGAGGGCGGTATGGACGAGGACCTGCCTGAGGTGGATCTGGTCGAAGAGAAAGACGACGAATGACCCCGGACGGTCAGGTCGACCGCCCGGCTTCCCGCAGCAGCGATAAATAGCTTTTCTTAATCCACGTTTCCTTCGGATACTCCAGGGTTCGGGCCATCTTGGCGATCGTTTCCCGTTCGCCTTCGAATTCGACGAATGTTCCGATGACGGTCTCGTCCAGGCAGATCGTCAACTTCCCCTTTTTCAATTCCGTCCGGTGTTTCTCATAGCGGGCGATCGGCGAAAATCCGAGGGCCTGGAGGATCCGGACGAGATCCCGGGCGTTTCGCGCCTCGGTTTCGTACTCCGTCCTGATTTTAAACTTCCGTGACGATTGAGGGGTTCCCTTGAAGGTCAGAAAAGCTTTTCGTCCGATTTTCCGAACCCGGAGAGCTTCGCCCTTCGCGGAGAGCCGCCGGTCGGCATAATCGTACAACGTATTTTCCTCGAAATGCCGCGCCTTAACGACGACGGCGCCCAGGGCGATCAGGCGCGCTTGAAGGGCGGCCAAATCTTCGATTTTGACCTTGATTTCGATTTCGGTCATGGATTACATGCTCCGTTGAAGGACGAAATCGGCCAGCCGGGCGAGCGTCTCCGTCGCGGTCGAAGCCGGAAGGCCGTCCAGGGCCTTCTTCGCCCGGCCGACGAACTCGCCGGCTATGGCGGCGGCCTCCGAAACGGCACCGGAGCCGAGAACGGCGGCGAGGATCCGTCCGACGGCCTCGGGATCGGAATTCCGGCGGGCTACGGCCTCGAGGATTTCCGTCCGCTGCGGGCCGTCGCCGTTTTTCAGGGTGAGAATGAGCGGGAGGGTGATCCGGCCTTCGCGAAGGTCGGTCATGACCGGTTTGCCGAGCTCGTCCGGCCGGCCGGTGTAATCCAGCAGGTCGTCGACGATTTGGAAAGCCCGGCCGAGATTGAGCCCATAGTCCTCGAGGCGGAGGAGGAGGGCGGCCTCCGCTTCGCCGACCAGCCCGCCGATCCGGCAGGACGCCGCAAAAAGCGAGGCCGTCTTTTTGTCGATGATGTCGAAATAGCGGTCTTCTCCGAGACCCGCGTCTCCCATGACGGCGGACTCGAAGAGCTCGCCTTCGACCAGGCGTTCGGTGGCTTCGGCCAGGACGTCGACGATTTCGTACCGGCGGGTTCGGAGGGCTTGAGAGATCGCGTGGATGTAGAGATGATCGCCGAGGAGGACGGTGATGTTGGCCCCCCAGCGGGCATGGACGGTCGCCCGGCCGCGGCGGATGTCGGTCCGGTCGACGATGTCGTCGTGGACGAGGCTGGCCGTATGGATGATTTCGACGAGAGCCGACCAGAAGGCCGTCTCGTCCGTTCGGACGCGGTTTCCCGCCAGGCGGGAGGAGAGGATCAGTAGGGCGGGCCGAAGGCGTTTCCCGCCCCGGGTGAAGAGGTAGGCGTTGATTTCGGCGATGAGAGGATTTTCGGAACGGATGATTTCGGCCAGGCGCGACTCGGTCCGGGCCAGCTCGTCCTTGATTTCGGAGTACAGGGCGCGCAGAGAACCGGCGGTCATCTTCTCTTCTTTCATGGGGGCGCGGGCTATCTTAGCATTCGAACCGGAGGGATTCAACGATTCGGAAACAAGCGGCGATAGTTGGCAGTCACCGCCTCGGCCAACGCTTCGAAGGAGATCTTCCGAAGGCCGGCCAGGAGCCGGGCGGTTTCCAGGACAAAGGCCGGCTCGTTGCGCTGTCCCCGATGGGGGACCGGAGCCAGATAGGGCGCATCGGTCTCGACGAGGATTCGATCCC
>CAYPKX010000287.1:0-2765 GCA_964411395.1 uncultured Eubacteriales bacterium
CTGCGTCATCCCTTCCGTCCGCGGCCGGAGCCTCAGCCGGCCGCCGGGTGAAGTTTTATCGAGAATCGTGAGCCTTGTCTCCGCCGGATATCGGGAAGTCGTCCTCTCCGGAATCCATCTCTGCTCCTATGGCCGCGATTTCCGTCCCCGCCTCTCGCTTCTCGATCTTTTGATGGGTATCGAAGCCCTCTCCGGCGAGTTCCGCGTTCGTCTCAGCTCGCTCGACCCGCGCCTCCTTCCCGAGCCGCTTCTGGAATTTCTGGCCGCGGCCCGGCGGGTCGTTCCTCATTTTCACCTCTCCCTCCAGCACGGGGCGGACCGGATCCTGAAGGAGATGGGGCGGGAAAGCACCGCCGAATCCTACCGGGCCCTGGCCGCCCGGCTCATCCGCTTGAAGCCGGAGGCCTGTCTCGGAGCGGATTTCATCGTCGGTTTTCCCGGTGAAACCAGGCGCGAATTCGAGGCCACGGCCGCTCTTTTCGAAGAGATGCCTCTTGCTTATGCCCATGTCTTCTCGTTTTCGGCCCGTCCCGGGACACGGGCGGCCAAAGGGACGACGATCGATCCGTCCGTAGTGAAGGCCCGGGCAGAGACTCTTCGCCGGCTGTCCGAGCGCAAGTCCCTTGCGTACCGCCGCCGTTTTTACGGACGAACGCTCGACGGGATCGTCATCCAGCGCAAACCCGGCGGGCTGGAAATCCTGACCGGCAATTACCTCGAAGTTCTTGTCCCGGATTCGGGGCTCCCGGTGGGAACGGCGGTCCGGGTACGAATCGGCGCCGAGGCCGGACGCTCGACGGCGGGCGAAATATGCGATAATGACGGCGGTCGCCCATGAGCCGTATCGCCGTTCTGCCCGATTCGCTGGCCCGGAAAATCGCCGCCGGGGAAGTCATCGAACGGCCGGTGTCCGTCGTCAAGGAATTGGTGGAAAACGCCCTGGACGCCGGGGCGGAAGCGATTTCGGTCGACCTGGCGGCCGGCGGAAAATCGCTGATCCGCATCCGGGACGACGGCTGCGGCATGAGCCGGGAGGACGCGGCCCTGGCTCTGGTCCGGCATGCGACGAGCAAAATCTCCCGGGAAGAAGACCTCTCGGCGATATCGACGCTGGGATTTCGGGGCGAGGCCCTGGCTTCGATCGCGGCAGTGTCCCGGGTGACGCTTCGCACATCCGACGGAGCGGAAGGCCCCGGGACGGTTATCGAGAGCGAGCCCGGATCGGAGGAGAAGATCGGCGATGCGGCCTTCCCCCGGGGTACGGAGATCGAGGTCCGCGACCTGTTTTTCAATCTCCCGGCCCGGAAAAAATTCCTTCGCAGTGACGCCTCCGAATTGGGCTTGATCGTCAAGCTGCTGACCCAGATCGCCCTGGCTCAGCCCGGTCTGCGGCTTGCCGTCCGCCACGGCGCCCGGACCGTCCTGGACTGCCCCCCCGTCTCAGGTCTGCGAGAGCGGTTATATCAACTCTTCGGAAAAGACGCTCCGGACCGGCTGATGGAGGTGGACCTGGCCGAGGGGCCGGTCCGCGTCTCGGGTTTTGCCTCGCGGCCGCCGTATGGGCGTCCCGACCGGAACCGCCAGCTTTTCTTCGTCAACAAGCGGCCGGTCAAGGATAAAATCCTTGGAGCCGCGCTCAACCGGGGTTTTACCGGCCTGCTCGAAAAGGGGCTTTCGCCGGAGGCCTTCCTTTTCATCGAGGTTCCCCCGGGAGAGGTGGACGTCAACGTCCACCCGGCCAAGACCGAAGTCCGGTTCCGCGAGACGCAAGTGTTTTTTCCCTTGATCGGTCGGGCCGTCGAACGGGCCCGCACCCGGGTTTTAGGGGTCATGGATCTGGCTGAGATTTTGGCGGGGAAGACGGCCGGTCCCGGGCCGGAGAACGGACAGGATCGCAACGGCGCGCAAACGGCTTGGTCGGGATCAGAACCTGTTTTTGAATTCGACAAAAAAAAGCGCTATTCCGAACCCGGGAACGAATCCCGCCCCGCGCTTCCATCGATGATCGCCGAACCGGCCGGCGGTCCTCAGGTCATCGGACAGTTCGCCTCCTCCTACATCCTGGCCGAAGACGGCGGCGACCTTTTGGTCATCGACCAGCATAATGCCCACGAACGCATCCTCTACGATCGTTATGTCGAAATCGACCGGGAAAGAAGCTGGCCGGTCAAAATGAGCCTGCTTCCTCTCGTCTTCGAGCTTTCCCCGGCTCAAATCCTCAACCTCGAAG
Source organism: uncultured Eubacteriales bacterium (assembly GCA_964411395.1). Taxonomy (GTDB): domain Bacteria; phylum Acidobacteriota; class Aminicenantia; order Aminicenantales; family UBA4085; genus JAAZPG01. Next base: position 2,231 of record CAYPKX010000287.1, read on the forward strand.
CCGGGGCGGCGGCCCTCCTTTCGTCCGGATTCAGGGTTGAGCCGATGGGTGGAAAGAGCTATGCCCTGCGGGAATTTCCGGACGTGTTCGGGCCGGACGAAGCGCTGGCCGTGGTTCTCGGCGCTCTGGACGAGCCGCGGCCGGGGGAGACCCGTCCGGTCAAGACGAAGCTTCTGGCGACGATGGCCTGCAAGTCCGCCGTCAAAGCCGGGGAGTTCCTGCCCCGGGATAAGATGGAGTTCCTCGCCGCCGGGCTTTTCCGCTCCACCAACCCCGGCGTTTGCCCTCACGGCCGGCCGATCATTGTCCGGATTTCCCGGGCCCGGATCGAGCGGGGCCTCCGGCGGCCGGTGTCGGACCCGGAGTCCTAGTTGCCCGACGTTTCGGCGTTTTCCGGATTTTCGAGATCGATGGCGGGGGGCCGCCGGTCAAATTGACGCCTTCCGGCCTCTCTGTTATAAGATTCAGGTCTCTTGTTGAGCGGGGAGTGGCGCAGCCTGGTTAGCGCGCTTGCCTTGGGAGCAAGAGGTCGACG
>CAYPKX010000288.1:0-2704 GCA_964411395.1 uncultured Eubacteriales bacterium
TGAGGATGGTTTGAACCGGGAGCGGCGTCACCTTCGCGATTTCGGCCAGCATTTGGGCGGCCGCCTCGGCCGTCATTTTCGCGTCGACGGCGATGACCGAATCCGCGCCGACGAAGAAGGCCGTATTCGCTCCGCTCCCTCCTTTGACCAGATAGAGCCCTCCGGCGATGGGCACAGTCGTCATGGGCGGGGTCTGGGGCGTTGATTGTTTGCTTGCAGGAGCCGTTTGTCTCGGTCCGTCCGGGAAACCGGACATCAGGAGCGTCGACGTCGCCAGGACGACGACCAACAGAAAGAACCGCAAGGCGAAGCGCACTTGAGTCGACATCAGATCTCCTCCTCTCGAACACGCGGCGTAATCGCGGTCATTATAACCGTTTTGTCGGCAAATTTAAGTTTTCGGCGAAATACCGTTTTCTTTGAATAGAGCCGCTTCCGTAAGAAATTCTCAGTAGGAACTCACCGCCGCAAAGCCGAAGATGAGAAATCCAACATAAGATGTTGATAAAAAATAATTTGCTGAGGTCCGACCCCAAGAAAAGTCAATTAGAGAAGGCGGGAGGCGACCGTCGATCCGATCTCCGAGGGGAGGGAAACGACGACCGCCCCGGCTTCGGTCAGGGCGGCGACCTTGGCCTCGGCCCGGCCCGTTCCGCCCTCGATGATCGCCCCGGCGTGTCCCATGCGCTTTCCCGGCGGAGACGTGAGCCCGGCGATATAAGCGAAGACCGTCTTGGGGTATCCGTTCCGGATGATTTCCGCCGCCTCCTCCTCGGCCGTCCCGCCGATTTCTCCGATCATGACGACCGCGTCGGTCTCGGGGTCCGTCCGGAACAACTCCAGAAGGTCGACGAACGAAAGCCCGGTGATCGAATCGCCGCCGACGCCGACGGCCGTGGACTGACCCAACCCGGCCTCGGAAATCTGCCTCACGGCTTCGTACGTGAGTGTTCCGGAGCGGGACATGATCCCGACTCGGCCGGGGCGATGTATGGGACCGGGCATGATCCCGATTTTTGTTTTTCCGGGCGAGATGAGGCCGGGCGTATTCGGTCCGAGTACGGCCGCCGCGGTGCCGGCCAGAAACCGTTTGGCCCGGATCATATCGAGGACCGGAATTCCCTCCGTGATGACGACGATCAGCCCGAGGCCTGAGGCGGCCGCTTCCATGATCGCGTCGGCGGCGGCGAACGGCGGGACGAAGACGACCGAGACATCCGCGCCCGTCGCCTCGCGGACTTCGGCGACCGTGTTGAAGACGGGCCGGTCAAGATGACGGCGGCCCCCTTTCCCGGGCGAGACGCCGCCGACGATCTTCGTCCCGTACTCGATCATTCGCTGGGAGTGAAAGGCGCCCTCTTTCCCGGTGAACCCTTGAACGAGGACCCGCGAGCCGGCGTCGACGAGGATGCTCATGCGTTCTCCCCGCCCGCGGCCGCGGCCACGGCTTTCTCCGCGGCCTGGCCCATGGTCTCGGCGCTCTCGTACCTCAACCCCGAAGCCGCCAGAAGAGCCCGGCCTTCCTCGGCGTTGGTCCCCTGAAACCGGACGACGAACGGCGCCCGGACGCCCTTTTCCTTCGCCGCCCGAATCAGGCCCCGGGCGACAAGATCGCAGCGGACGATGCCGCCGAAGACGTTGACAAGCACGGCCCGGACGGCCGCGTCGGCCAGAACGATCTCGAAGCCGGCTTTGACCGCATCCTCGGAGACGCCCCCGCCGATATCGAGAAAATCGGCCGGCCGCCCGCCCGCGGCCTGGATCAAGTCGGCCGTGGCCATGGCCAATCCGGCTCCGTTGACCAGGCATCCGATATCGCCTCCCAGTCGGACGAAGCTCAATCCCGCCCGGGCGGCCGCGCGTTCCAAAGGATCCGCGTCCGGATCATCGGCGGCCGGTTGGAATTCGGGATGCCGGTAGAGAGCGTTATCGTCGAGGACGATTTTCGCGTCCAGAGCCGGGAGTCGGCCGTCTTCGGTCAGAGCCAAGGGATTGACTTCGACCAGCGTGGCGTCGATTTCAAGGAGCGCCCGAACCAGACCGGTCATCGCGGCGGCGGCCTCGATAAGGGAATCTCCGTCCAGACCGAAGGCGAAGGCCAGGCGGCGGGCCTGAAAGGGCCTCAGTCCGGCCGCCGGATCGATGTCTTCCCGAAGAACGGCGGACGGATCGGTCCGGGCGGTATCCTCGATTTCGACGCCGCCCCGGGAAGAGGCCAGGAGCGTGACGGCGCTTCGCCGGCGGTCGACCGCCGCCCCGAGGTAGAATTCCGACCGGACGGCGACGGCTTCCTCGACCAGAAGGCGGCGGACCGCCAGACCGCCGGGGCCGGTCTGGGGAGTGATCAATCGGGACTTGAACATCGATTCGGCCTTCGCCCGGGCGTCCTCGGGTCCGCGAGCGGGCTTGATCCCGCCGGCTTTCCCCCGGCCTCCGCTCGAAACCTGGGCTTTGAGAACGACCCGGGGTCCGAGAGCTTCGGCCGCGGCCGCCGCCTGGGCCGCCGTTTCGACAAGCACACCCCTCGGGACGGCGATTCCGAACCGCGTCAGGACTCCCTTGGCCTGGTATTCGAGGAGCTTCATTCCGGTTTATTCTAGCAGAACGGCCCGGCAATAAAAATGCGGGCGAACATCGGGCCAACCGTTCAATTCTTCCTCGGTCGCCGGGAGCACGAGCGAAAATCAATCGTTCGCGGCCGCGG
>CAYPKX010000289.1:0-2666 GCA_964411395.1 uncultured Eubacteriales bacterium
CAATTCGGCTTCGACCTGCCCGGAGCCGGAGTGCTTGATCAGGTTGAGCGGGATTTCCTCGAAGTCGCCGAGCTTTTCCCGCCGGGGCTTGACCATCCAGAGCTCGGCGGATTCGGCCTCCCAGCCGATGGGCGTGTTATAGGTGAAATATCTGGTCGAGCCGTTGGACGGCCAGCTCTCGATCACGGCATTCGCATAGCCCATTCGTTTCAGCTCGTTCTGAATCCAGACGGCCGATTCGTGCCAGCCGCGGTTGGCTTGAATCCGGTCGAATTGCGAGATGCGGACGGTATACCGGAAGGCGTTCTCTCCGGAAACTTCCTCGGCCAGAGCCTGCCGCAAGCGGACCGAGGCCAGAGGCTTTTCCTCCGAAGGCGAGACCGCGTTCATCAGAAGAGGAAAGGCAGCTGCTTGAATGAGGATCAGGACCGGGATCCAGACGGATTTACGCATGAGAAAACTCCCCGAGCGGAACTTGGGGCCTGTGCCGGAGGCGCGGCCCGAGGGAGAAGGATACGTCATTTGAAGAATAAAGCAAAGGAGAAAACCGCCCGGGAATCGAATATCCCCGGCCGCGACTCCGGCTGTTCAGATCCGGATCAGGATCCCGAAGGTGGCGCTGAAACCGCTCAGGCCGAGCCGGGCTTTCCGCAGACTTCTTAGAATGAGACCCTCTCCGTAGGGAACGCTTTCCGACCAGATGGCCAGGGGATAAGTTCCAAGACCCAGAGAGTCCATGTCCGCTTCGAAAAACCAGATGGTCCCCTCGGAACCGGGATCATTCACCCGGGTCCCGGTCAGCTCGCCGATCCGGGCATATCGCCCGAGGACGTCCAAGGTGAGGGAAAATCGAGGAGAAAGCTCGAACGCCAGCCCCAGTCCGCCGTGGGCACCGAAACCGCTCCCGTTCGTTTTCACCAGGTCCGTCGTATCGCCCTCGAGCTCTTCCAGATCGTAGCGGGCGAAATACATTCCCGCCCCGGCCGTCAGGACGAGATCGAGGCGATCGGCCAGGGGGAGGCCGTAATGAAAATTCAAGGTCACGGGAACGGCCGCGACTTCGGGCGTCCAGAGCGCGGTCATCGAATTGGAGCCCAGGACGATATTCAGGGCGGAGTCCCGCGACATGGAGAAATAACCGGCTCCCAGGCCGACGGAGAAGCGGGGCGTCACCTGATAGAAAATCTCTCCGTTGAACCCCAGCCCGAGGTGAAAAGGATTGTATTCCCCGCTGACCTCGCCGGGGATGACGATTTCAAACATATCCTTGATGTAATCCATGTAGCCTTGAAGGCCGGTGTTGATGTCTCCGCCGCCGACGGAGGCCAGCCCGCCGCCGAGCTTGAAGCCGAAACGGGATTCGGCTGCGGCCGGACCGGCCAGGGTCAAGCCCGCAGCGATGACGGTCACGAGAAACGCGGATTTGAATTTCATATCGTGTTCCTCCCTCGTTTTAACGATATGCTCCCGGCTTTTCGTTGTCAATCACCCCCCTTTTCACCGTCTTGACTTGCCCGGTCGCTCCATCATATATTTTCACTATCGATTTTGTCAGACCGGTCGTGGAGACCGACAGATTCATAGGGAGGCCCCTTGGATCAAGAGAAGAGGGCGGAGAGAATTCCTCCGGGGTTGGTCATCGGTTTCGGCCTGGTCTTTCTCGCCCTCGTCCTGGCGGGAATTTTCCTTTACCGGGGCCAGCAGGCGCGTCTGCGCCGGGAAGCCCTCACCACCCTGGAGTCCATCGCCGAACTTAAAACCAGGCAGATCGTCGAGTGGCGCGAGGTTGGCCTGAAGGATGCGGCCGATGACGCCGGCAACCCGCAAGCGCTCCGATTGCTCCGGCAATGGTTTACCGCGCCGACGCCGGAGGGCGGAGGCGATCTCCTGGCTTACCTCGGCTTCATCCAAAACAACTACGGATACCATGAAGTCCGCCTGGTCGATCCGGCCGGACAGCCGCTTCTTTCGACTTCCGCACAACCCGAGACGACCGATGAGGAAGTCCGGGATGCCCTTCAGGAAGCGTTTCGGACGCGTCGCCCCGTCCTGACCCGGTTTCACATCCGGGCCGGCGATCCGGGTCCCCATATCGGTGCGGTCGTCCCGATATTCGCTCTCGGCCCTTCCGATGCCCCCCCGCTGGGAGCGGTCATCTCTACGATCGATCCCGCCGACTACCTCTATCCCTTGATCGAGTCCTGGCCGACGCCCAGTCCCAGCGCCGAAACTCTTCTCGTCACCCGGGACGGGGAAGATGTCCTCTTTCTCAACGAGCTGCGCCACCGCAAGGATACCGCCCTGAAGCTCCGTATTCCTCTGCAACAGGACACCATCCCGGCGGTCATGGCCGTCCAGGGCCGAACCGGCGTTGTCGAAGGCCCGGATTACCGTGGAATTCCCGTTTTGTCCACCCTGAAGAAAGTGCCGGGCTCGGACTGGTTCATCGTCTCGAAAGTCGACCGGATCGAGGTCTTCGCCGGCTGGAGGTTGCAGGCGGCCCTGATCATCACCCTGATCCTGGCCATGATCGCGGCTGCGGCCGCCGCATTTCTGATGTTTTGGCAGCGCGGAGTCAAGTCCCATTACCGGGCGCTGCATGAAGCGGAGTCCGCCCGCGACCTGAGCGAATCCCGGTACCGGACCACGTTGATCAGCATCGGCGA
>CAYPKX010000290.1:0-2649 GCA_964411395.1 uncultured Eubacteriales bacterium
GCTTAGTCGAAAAGCGGCGCGGCCTCGGGCCCGGCCGCATACGCGGAGGCCGGGACGCCGTTTTTAACCGCATCCTCCATCGCTTCGATGAAGGTGTCGACTTCTTCGATCGTCGTGTAAACGTTGGGCGAAACGCGCAGGCATTGGTAGTCGAAGACCTGGTTGGGCGGGGCGCCGCCGACCAGGGGAACGTTGACGATGCGGTATTTGGAGGTGAGAAACCGCGACAAATCGCGAACATCGATGCCCTCGATGTTGACCGCGGCCACGCCCCAGGCTTCGGCCGGTTCCTCGAGATTGGTCAGGATCTTGATCCGGGGATGGACCTTGAGGGCGTTGGCCCAGCGGAGTGTCAGGTAGCGAAGGCGGGCGGCTTTGCGTTCGCCTCCGATCGCTTGATGAAAAGCCAGGGCTTCGCCGAGCGCGGCCCGGATGCCCCAGGGATGCGTCCCGATGGCCTCGAATTTCCGGATGTCGTAATCCTGTTGCTCGGGAGCGGCCTGCAGGGGCCAGAATTTCGAGATCATGTCCTTGCGAACATAGAGGCAGCCGTTGCCGATCGGGGCCATCAGCCATTTGTGCAGGCTGACGCCGTAGGCGTCGCATTCCAGGTCGCGGAGCCTGAAGGGGAATTGGCCGAGGGCGTGGGCTCCGTCGACGATCGTGACGATGCCCTTGGACCGGGCGAATTGAGAAAGGCGCCGGACCGGGAACATCTGGCCCGTGAGATTCGTGACGTGGCAGAAGTGAAAGACCTTGGTCTTCGGGGTGACGGCCTGGACGAACATGGTGAAGAGCTGGTCCTGGGTCGCCGGGACGGGGAACTGCAGCCGGGTCACCTTGATCCCTTGCCGCCGCATCCGCTGGTCCCAGGTTGTCAGCATCCGGGGATAATCCTGCTCGGTGGTGATGACTTCGTCGCCCGGCTCGAGGTCGATTCCGTTCTGGACGATTTGCAGGGATTCGCTCGCGCCCCGGGTCAGGGCCAGTTCCTCCTCGTCGCAGCCGAACTCGTCGGCCATTCTTCTCCGAATGACCGGGATCCCTTCGGCGACCATGGCCTGGTAGCGGACCGGGAGAAGGTTGATCGTTTCCAGGTACCGGAACTCCGCTTCAAGGACCACCCGGGGACAAGGCGCGGTGAACCCATTGTTCATGTTGATCAGGGTTCGGTCGAGCTTGTAGGCCAGCTGGACCTCCCGCCAGTAAGTCTCGTCCGAGGCGACCTCCGCCGCCGTCCGTCCGGCGACGGTTTGGGAAGCGGCTTCGACCCGTTCGAGCCCTCCCGCGGCGGCGGCCAGGCCCAGAACGGAGCAGGAACGGAGAAAGTCGCGTCGGCTCCAGGAATCAGGTTTCATGGGGATCCTCCTCGCTTATCCGGTCGTCTGGGACTATTTTTATTCCAATTGGCTTCGCCGGTCAATTCCCGGCGGTTTTCCGCTTCTTTGCTCTTCCGGATTGGGATACAATGGCGCCATGGCCTGTCTCCCAACCGGCGAAGGACGGCTTCCGGTTCGCGGGGGAGAAATCTGGTTCAACATCGTCGGCGAAGAAAACGGCCTGCCGCTCGTCCTGCTTCATGGAGGGCCGGGCGGGCCGAGCTACTATCTCAACTCCCTGGAAGTGCTCGGCCGGGATCGGCCGGTCGTCTTTTTCGACCAGTTGGGCTGCGGCCGTTCGGACCGGATCAGCGATCCCGGGTTGATGACCGTCGAAGCTCATGTTGCCCAGGTTGAACGTCTCCGCGATGCCCTCGGCCTGGATTCCTTAATTCTCTACGGCCAGTCCTGGGGCGGGGCGCTGGCCGCGGAATATTATTTCGCCCATCCGGAGACGATCCGGGCCCTGATCTTCAGCAGCCCGCTTCTCAGCTTCCCCCTCTGGACCCGGGACGCCGGGATCCTGATTTCGACCTTGCCGGCTGAAAGGCGCGACGCCATCCGTAATAATGAGCGGACCGGAACGTATGACGATCCGGGATACCAGGAAGCCATGCAGGTCTATTATCGGAATTTCGTCCTCCGCCGCGCCCCCTGGCCGGAAGATGTGGAAAAGACTTTTGCCGGGATGGGGACCAATGTTTATCAGGCCATGTGGGGGCCGAGCGAATTCACGGCGACCGGGCCGCTCCGCGATTATGACAGCACCGGCCGGCTCGGGGAGATCCGGGTCTCGACGCTGTTTCTCGCCGGGGAATTCGATGAGGCCCGGCCGGAAACCGTCCGGTATTTTCAGAGCCTTGTCCCCGGCGCCGCTTTCGCCTTGATCCCGGCCGCCGCCCATTTGACCATGCAGGATAATCCGGAGGCCGACCTTGCGGCCCTGTCCGGCTTTTTGGCCGGGCTGGGAACCGCCGGCCGTCCGGATCGAAAATAAATCTTCAGGAGTATTCCCATGTCCTTCCCCGCCCGCATTTATGTTGAGCGGCGCCGTCGCCTGATGTCCAACGGCCTTTCGGGGCTGGGGCTGTTTCTCGGCAACGAGGAAAGCCCGATGAACTATACCGACAATCCCTTCGGTTTCCGTCAGGACAGCACGTACCTTTATTACTTCGGCCTGGACCGGCCGAGCCTGGCGGCCGTTGTCGATTTTGAAGCCGGGACAGAGACGGTGTTCGGCGATGACTTTACCGTCGACGACATCGTCTGG
>CAYPKX010000291.1:0-2543 GCA_964411395.1 uncultured Eubacteriales bacterium
GCTTCGCAGCCACGGAGAGGTGCTGGAGTGGCTGAACAGGAGCGCCTGCTAAGCGCTTGTCTCGGCTAAAACCGGGACCGCGGGTTCGAATCCCGCCCTCTCCGTTCCTTTTGGAGGAGCGTCTACCTGCAGCCCTTCCCTGGTCATAAGGAAGGTAGGATAGGTAGAGAAAATAAAAGCGGAGGTCTTAAAGACGCTCCGGTCTTTGAATCCGTACCTATTTCCGAGGGACGCATTCCTGCCGTCCGCCCCGAGTTCTGGGGGCGGCAGGTGGGGGAAAGAATTTTTAGTTGAGTCTCGAAATGCGTTTTTCGGACCCCTCTTCATGGTAGGGGGAAGCTTCAGGACGTCTTCTTCATCGAAAGGGCGATCCGCTTCCGTTCCTTATCCACGCTGAGAATCCGGACCTTGACCAGTTGGCCGACCTTGACCAGCTTGTGCGGATCGGAGACGAACTTGTCGCCCATTTCGGAAATATGGACGAGCCCGTCCTGATGGACGCCGATGTCGACGAAGGCCCCGAAATCGACGATGTTGGAAACGGCGCCCTCCAAAATCTGGTCGGGGGCCAGGTCGTCGATGGTTCGGGCGTTTTCGGAAAAGGCGGCGTAGCGGAATTCCGCCCGGGGATCGCGGCCGGGCTTTTCCAGCTCCTTGAGAATATCGCGGATCGTCGGCAGACCGAGCCCCGGCCCGGAAAATTTTCGCGGATCGAGCGACTTGAGAAGCTCTTCGTTGCCGATCATCTCGGGAACCGTCGTTCCGAGCTTCTGCGCCATCTCCTCGACAAATGCGTAACGTTCGGGGTGAACGGCGGAATTGTCCAGGGGATTGGCCGCCCCGGGAATCCGGAGGAATCCGGCCGCCTGCTCGAATGTCTTTTCTCCGATGCCCTTGACGGCTTTCAGCTCAACTCTCGATTTGAACGGCCCGCTTTCGTGCCGGCGGCTGACGACGCTCGCGGCGACGGTCCGGTTCAAACCGGAGACATATTTCAGGAGCTCTTCCGAAGCCAGATTGAGGTCGACTCCGACCGTATTGACGCAGCTTTCGACGACGTCGTCGAGAGACCTTTTCAGGGCGCCCTGGTCGACGTCGTGCTGATACTGGCCGACTCCGATCGACTTGGGCTCGATTTTGACCAGTTCCGAGAGCGGATCCTGGAGCCGGCGGGCGATCGAGATGGCGCCCCGGATGGTGACGTCCATCCGGGGAAACTCCTTCACCGCCGTGTCCGAGGCGCTGTAAACGCTGGCCCCTGATTCGTTGACGACCACACAGACCGGCCGTTTGGCCGCGGGCAGCTCGTCCAGACACGACCGGACGAAGGTCTCGGTCTCGCGCCCGGCCGTCCCGTTGCCGACGGCGATCAGGGCGATCTTCTGTTCGTCGATCATCTCGAGCAGGGCCAGCTTGGCCCCGTCGACGTCGTTTTTCGGCGCGTTGGGGAAAATGGTCCGGTATTCGAGAAACTTCCCGGTTCCGTCGACAGCCGCGACTTTGCAGCCGGTTCGGAATCCCGGATCGATCCCCAGAACGGGTTTGGGTCCGGCGGGAGCGGCCAGAAGCAGGTCGCGGAGGTTGTCGCCGAAGACTTTGAAGGCCTCAGCCTCGGCTTTCTCCCGGATCTCATTTCGGATTTCGGTCTCGACGGAGGGGGCCAGGAGGCGGTCCAGAGCGTCCAGAGCGATATCGACCAGACGGGAAGCGGCAGCGCTCTTCGGATGGCGGATGAAGCGGACGACCAGATCGCGAAGGGCCGGTTTTTTCGGGACGGCCAGCTCGATTTTAAGGACCTTCTCCCGCTCTCCCCGGACCATCGCCAGAACACGGTGAGATGGAAGCAGGCCGACGCTTTCCCGGAAGTGGTAGTACATCTCGTACTTGGAAGGCTGGCCTTCGAATTCCTTCCGGGCGGAAGCGACCAGGACGCCTTCGGTCCGGGCCAGCGTGCGGTAGGTTTTGCGAGCTTCGGGATCGTCGGCCCATTCCTCGGCCAGAATGTCGCCCGCGCCCTGGAGGGCCGCTTCGGGCGTCTCGATCCCTTTTTCCGGATTCACGTATTTGACTGCTTCAGCGGAAAGATCGGCCGCCGCCTCTTCGAGTCCGGTCAGCCAGCGAGCCAAAGGTTCGAGTCCGGCTTCGCGGGCCTTGGAGGCCCGGGTCACCCGCTTCGGTTTATAGGGCAGGTAGATATCTTCGAGCTCGTTTTTGTCCAGGATCGCGTTGACGGCCGCCTCAAGCTCCGGGGTAAGGGCGCCCTGTTCCCGGAGGGAGTTCAAAATCACGGTCCGTCTCTCCTCCAGCTCCAGATAATACTTCCGGCGGCGGGCAAGGTCGCGGAGACGGACCTCGCTGAGGTTGCCGGTTTGTTCTTTCCGGTAACGGGAGATGAACGGGATGGTGGCTCCCTCGTTCATCAGAGAGAGGGTTCGGGCGACTTGGGCGACTCCAAGCTTGAATTCAGCGGCGAGGCGTTCGGCGATCTCCACGAAAAAGCTCCTTTTCCGGGATTCATATCCCCGGAGTGGGCAACTATCCCA
>CAYPKX010000292.1:0-2543 GCA_964411395.1 uncultured Eubacteriales bacterium
AGCGCCGCTTCGGGGAACGCCTTCGGATTGGACCGCGGCGGGCAGCGGTTCGAGGGGAGAGCGGACTCGGGAAACGGCCGGATGGCCGGCCAGAAATTCCACCGCCGACGGGGGAAGAAGCGCCTGGATTTCCTCGCCCGATTGAATTTCGACCGTCCCCCCCCGGGCTTCGATGAGAGACAGCAGCCGGGCCATCCGTCGATCGCCCGGCTCTCGGGTCGATTGCTTGGTTGTTTCGATGACCGCCCGGACAGAACCGCCGGACGGAACATCCCAACGGCCGCCGTGCAAGGCGAGGCGGAGCCGGGCGTCGATTTTTGGATGGGACGATTTGTCGGGGACGGCGTATCCGGACAGGTCGACCGGATTGGGACAGGCCAGCTGGGGCATCCGGGCCGGCGCGTCGGCCGGCGTGGGCGCGGAGATCACGGCCAGACCGCAGACAAGGCCGGAGAGAATCCAAAGGCGTCCCGCGGGGTGTTTCATGGCGTGGAGGATTATCGTGTTCCGACGGGAAGATTGTCAAGTCCGCCCCGGCCGTTTTCTTGACTCCCCAGAGTTTCCATGTTAAGGTTTGCCCGAGCATCCTCCCGCCCGGCGGCGGGCGGATGTTTTGTCGTTCGGGAGCCGTTTGTGGTTGGAGCGACCGCCATCATCACACGAGGAGTCTTCGATGAAGACGTCTGAGATCCTTTCCTCCAAAAAGCCCGTTCTCGGGATCAACAGCCTGGGACGTATCGGCAAGCTCACGCTCTGGCACCATGTCGGACGGAAATATTTCAAGGAGATCATCGTCAACCAGGGGCGGGAAATCGGCCTTGGAATGGAAGCGGTCGTTCAGACGATCGAGAAGGATTCGACCTACGGCCGCCTGCATACTTTCCTCTACGGGATCAACGCCTCTCCGCGCATTCAGATTCTCGACGAAAAGGAAGGCCGGCTCCTGATCGACGATATTCCGGTCACGATTCTGCGGAAAGCCCGGAATCCCCGGGACATCCCCTGGCGAGATCTCGGCGTCGAGGTCGTCGCCGACTGTACCGGGGAATTTTTAGATCCGACGGTGAACGCGGACGAGGCCCGGGGAGCCCTTCGCGGGCATCTCCAGGGCGGCGCCCGGGTCGTCATCAATTCCGCGGCTTTTAAAATCAAAAACCGGGCCTTGCCGATGCCCGAGGACGCGGTCACCCTGATTTACGGAATCAACCATCGGGCGTTCGACCCCGGCCGCCACGCGCTCGTTTCCGCGGCCTCCTGCACGACCACGGCCCTGGCCCACATGATCAAGCCCCTGCTGGCCCATCCCAAGACGCGGTCCATCCTGACCGCTTCGGCTTCGACCGTCCACGCGGCGACGAACTCCCAGAGCGTCCTGGACAACGTTCCCAAGGCCGGGGCCAAAGACCTGCGGAAAACCCGTTCCTCTCTGGACAATATCATTCTCACGTCCACCAACGCCGCCGAAGCGCTCGCCCTGGCCGTTCCCGAAGTCAAGGCCATCGGCTTCATGGCCGATTCGATCCGGATCCCGATGAAGACCGAGTCGCTCATCATCCTGAACCTGACGTTCCAGAACGCCGGGGACGCCGGCCTCCCGGCGGTCGATTCCCGGACGATCAACGACATCTACCGCCAGGCCGGAGAGCAGGATCCCGAGCGCCTGCTGATCTATTCCCAGGACCAGAACGTTTCGGCCGACGTCGCGGGAATCAACGCCTCGGTGGTGATCGAGGGCCAGTTCAACCACACCCGGACGGCTTTCATCGGGGTCGATTTGACAAGCATTTCGAGCCTTCCGGCCGAAGTCCGGGCCGCCTTTCCGGTCGATCGACTGGAGATCCCCGTCGTCCATGCGAAGATCTTCGGCTGGTACGACAACGAGTACGGGAGCTATACGAACCGGATGGGCGACCTGGCCGTGTACCTGCACCAAGCCTTGTCCTGACCCGGCTCGCGGCGGATCGTCATTTCCCGCCGGCGGGGGATCGTTCTCCCTCCAAGCGATGGCGGCCGCGGTAGACGGCGCCGCTCCAGCCGTCGAGGCTGATCCAGTCTCCCGAGCGAAGGACCGTGCCGTCGACCGTTCCCCGGCCGTTTTTCTCGTCGACACTCAAAGCCCGAAGCCCGACGACGCCCACCTTTTTCAGCTGGGGGATGATCACCGCCGCGTGCGACGTGCTCCCTCCCTTGGCCGTCAACAGCGCGTCGACACGGCGGAGAAGCCCGATATCGTCGGGGACCGTGTCGGGCCGGATCAGGATCAGCGGCGCCGGCGGTTCGACCTTCCCGAAGGTCTCGATATCGGCTTCGGAAAAAACGGCCCGTCCGCTCAGGGCTCCGCCGCTGATCCCGATGCCGTGGCCGAGGACGGCGTGGTCCAGGGTTTTGGTCCGGGCGAACGTCGTCCGCCGCCGTGTTTCGGGCGGCAGCAAATCGCGGGTCTGAAGGATCCACAGGCCGTCCTTGGAGGCGTTTTCGAAGGTGAACTCGATCTCCTGATGTTCGAATCCCCGCTCATAGACGAGATGCTCGGCCAGTCGTTT
>CAYPKX010000293.1:0-2520 GCA_964411395.1 uncultured Eubacteriales bacterium
GTCCCGGAAGGTCTGCTCGGTGTCCCGCATCTTGAAGAGGAACTTGTAGGGATCCTTGATCTTGTACTGGACGATCCATTCGGCGACGACGACGTTGAGATCGCCGGTCAACATGACCGCTTCGGCCTCGGTCTCGGGTGTCGCGGCATACTCGCTCCGTTGACCGGACTGAACCGTCCGAAAACCGAATTCGAGCTTCAGCTGCCGCTGGACCGGGACCTTGGTCAGGGCTTCGATTCCGAACGGAAGCTTGAAGTGGAGGCCCGGTTCGCTGGTTCGGACGAATTTTCCGAACCGGAGGATAACCCCCATCTCGTCGGGTTCAACCTGATAAAACGACCCGGCCAGAACGGCCAGGACGATGATCCCGGCGACCAGATACAGGACGAATTTTTTGGGAATCTTGGGCAGTTTAGGAAGCTGCCCGTCCCAATTCTGAAAAGGATTTTGATTGGCCATAAGTTCCTTCTCCTCTCAAGGCGGCTCCCTCCATCATACGGTAAAGCGCCCCTAAAGTTAAAGGGGATCCGTCCGGACGAAAGACGGAAGGGCCGGGGGCAGGGGATCGCCGCAGGTTTTTATTTCCAGGCGGTCATGAGTTCCGGAAGGTCGGAGAGGTCTGCTTCGGAGATTCTTAAGGCGGAGGGATCGATTTCTCCAAGGGTTTTCAAGCCTGAACCGGTGATCACGAGGACGGCTTGGGCTCGGGCCGGAATCCATTTCTTTTTCCGCAGGTTCAGGTAGGCGGCCAGGGCCGTGGCCGAAGCGGGATCGCAGAAAATTCCCTCGTATTCGGCCAGGCTCCTCTGGGCCTTCAGAATTTCGGCCTCGCCGACCGAGGTCATCAATCCCCCGGAAGCGGCCAGGAACCGGAGAAGGATTTTTCCTCCGGGGGGCTGGGGATTGGCGATGGCGTGAGCGATTGTTCGGGGATTCCGGACGGGGATGACGGTTGTCCGATTTCGGTCGAAGGCCCGGGCGATCGGAGCGCAGCCGCGGGCCTGGACCCCGACGTAGGTCGGTTCCCGGGCGATCAGGCCGGCCCGACGCAGGTCGCGAAATCCCCGGATGAGGCCGAGAAGATGTCCGCCCGAGCTGACCGGGACGAAGAGGAATTCCGGGGCCTTCCCCCCGAGCTGTTCGTAAATTTCGTAGGATGTGATCTTGTAACCTTCAATCCGGTAGGGATCGACCGAATTGATGAAATAGAAGCTGAGCAGGCGCCCGATCTCGAAGCTTTTCACGAACAAGGCGGCGTAATCGCCCCGAACCTTGATCACCCGGGCGCCATGGATGCCGGCGGCCAGGATTTTTTCCCTGGGCGTGTCGTCCTTGACGAAAATGACGCTCCGGAGGCCCGCCCGGGCGGCATAGGCGGCCGTCGACCCGGCCATGTTTCCCGTCGAGATCGTTCCCACGGTTTCGAAGCCGAGCTGCCGGGCCAGGTGGATGGCCAGGACCGAACCGCGGTCCTTGAAGCTGCCCGTAGGATTCATCGCCTCGTTTTTGGCATATAGCG
Organism: uncultured Eubacteriales bacterium; assembly: GCA_964411395.1. GTDB lineage: Bacteria > Acidobacteriota > Aminicenantia > Aminicenantales > UBA4085 > JAAZPG01. Next base: position 1,520 of record CAYPKX010000293.1, read on the forward strand.
GAGCGGTCCCGAATTCAGCCTGAAGACGAGTGAGGGTTTGAAGAGGAGCGCCGCCTTCGCCCAGGGAGAGGGCGGGATCGAACTCGGGAAGGGGGAGAAACTCCAGATAACGGGAAACGCCCATCGGCCGGGACTTCCGGATTTTCGGCGATTTCGGGACAAAGGCCGAAAGCAGGGGATCTCCGCAGACCGGACAGAACAGGCTTCGAACATCAGGGCGATAGGACCGGCGGCAGATCGGACAAGCGAAGGAGTCCATCATCGGCACCTCTTACGAACCGTGAAGGAATACCTTATAATATTTTCGCTCCCATGAAAACACGCCGACCCGATCCGGACCCTTTGTTTATGGCGGCGGCTCTTCGGCAAGCGAAGGCCGGGGCTGAAAGGGGAGAGGTTCCGGTGGGCGCGGTCATCGTCCGCGAAGGCCGCGTGATCGCCCGGGGCTCCAATCGTCCGGTCCGAACCAACGATCCGACCGCCCACGCCGAGGTGGTCGCTCTTCGGGCGGCCGCGCGAAAGCTCGGCAATTACCGCCTGACCGGCTGCGCGCTTTATGTCACCGTCGAGCCCTGCGCCATGTGCCTGGGGGCTCTCCTCCACGCCCGGATTGACCGTCTTGTTTACGGAGCCTCCGACCCCAAGGCCGGAGCGGTGAAATCCATCGTCCGATTTCCGATCCACAAGACCAATCACCGGATCGAGATTCGAGGCGGGGTGCTCGCGGCGGAGGGAGCGGAGGTTTTGAAGGTTTTTTTCGGGGAACGCCGGAAGGAGCAGGCGGAGGCGAAGAAAAGCCGGGGGCGGGGCCGGACATCCTGATCATCTCTTCGCCCTCTCGATCGCCCTCGCATCGATACCCTTCCTGGGATTTCGGTAACATTTTATGTGATGTAATGCGGTCCGTTGGCGTTTTTCCCATATTCCGCTATAATGATTCGCTCTGCGGAGAGGTGACCGAGTGGTTGAAGGTGCCGCTCTCGAAAAGCGGTGTGCCCGTG
>CAYPKX010000294.1:0-1475 GCA_964411395.1 uncultured Eubacteriales bacterium
CCCGAACCGCAGGCGGGATCGCAGACTTTAATGGAGATTACGGCTTGTTCTTTTTCTTTGAGAGTATTAGCGGTCTTGAGCCGCTCGTCGATAACCGGCGCGAGCGCGCTTTGGACGAGTTCATTAACGAGTTCCGGGGTCGAGTAATAAGACCCGGTCGTTTTTCGCTCCGAACCTAAGCTCAAGACGAAGCTCGGCCGGCCATCGGCGGATATCTCGAAAATCGGGTGGAATTCGAGCAGGCTTTCGTAGACCGAGCCCATCTCCTCGACGTCGAGGGCGGCATAATTGACGCGGCGCGCTGGGCTTGAAGGGTTTTCCCGGTATTCAGCCAGGGCTTGAAATCCTTCAAGAAATACGTAATTGGAAAGGGAGCAGGCATCGATATCCAGGGGGGCGAACAATTCTCCGTTGAGAGGGGCCAGGGCGAGAAGCGGGGCGAGCCGCTCATCCCCGAAAAGCGTCCAGAGGACGCGCAATCCCTCCCAGATGTCGTCATGCTCGCGGTCGGTGAAGGACGCTCTTTTATCCAGAAGCGGCCGCAGGCGGCCGATGCCGTAATACCCGCGGTAGAGAGGGTCGCGGCTGATCAATCCCCGGTCCTCGGCGACGAGGAGAAAGAGGAAGCGATAAACAAGCCGCAGGAGCTGTTGGTAGAACCGCTCCGGCGTCAACCGGCCTTCGGAAAGGTTCTGGCGCAGGGCCGAATTATCTGGATGACTGAGAAAGCCGTTGGCCAATGTCACTAGGCACTTTTCCACTCCGTCACGGAGACGCTCCCTTACGCGGCCTCCCTGTTCGAGGGAATATGCGTGATATTTCTCGAGAAGGCAGTCCGGTCCGTCGGCGATGCCTTGGGGAAAACGGGAACGGTGAAGAAGCCGGTAAAAGATCGAAAAATCTAAAAATAACTGATCCTCCATCATGGAGGACAGGTCGAATTCAAGGTAGGACTGGCGGCGGATGAATGTCGAATCGCGGAGAAGCCGCAAGGTCAGGCCGTTGGTGACGATTCCCCAGATGATTTCCGTCCGGTTTAAATATTCCTGGACGAGCGAATGCGGAGCGAGGCGGGGACGGCCGCTGGGAGCGAGGCGGCCGAGCTCCTGGCGGGCGCCGACGATGTGGATGGGGGGAGCATCTTCGGCCTCTCCGGCGCGATGAGAGACGGCGAAGGAGCGACCATCGACGTCAAACGCTCTTGCGTTGTATCGAAGATCGAATCCAAGCGCGCTGAGGAGCGGGATGATCCACGAGTCGCGGGTGATGGACGTCGCCGGGTCATTGGGATCGGTAAAGCGGGCGAACCTGTTCTGGAAGATTTTCCATTGGGAACGGGCTTCGGAGAAGACCGCGGAAATCTCATCGGTCAGGGAACGGCGCCCTTCCAGGCCGAAGTCCTTTGGTTTTTGCCCGGGAAGATCGCCCGAGGCGACTTGATCAAGGAGGTCGGAACCGAACAGCCCGCCTTCGAT
>CAYPKX010000294.1:1485-2489 GCA_964411395.1 uncultured Eubacteriales bacterium
TGCGGATGGAGGGCCAGGAGCTCATGATCTCTCCATCGGGAGATAGACGACGAGTCCGAGAAGATCCGGCGGGATCTGGGGACTGATGCTCAGATTCCGGATCTTGAGGGATACAGATTGACGGATCCGGCGATGGCTTTCGAGAAGCTCCGCCGCCCGTTCATCCAATCGGGTTTTGACTTCCTTATCATGGGCTTCGTAAAAGGCGAGGGCCGAATCAATGCGGCTGCGCTTCTCCGGGAGGGGGACATTGGCGTCCGGCTTGGCGTTGGCGAGAAGGGCGAGCGCCGCCTCGGGCGTGAGAAGCGAGGAGCGTTCGGGAGAGGGCGATTCCCATCCTATCGTCAGGACTTCCTCAGCCAGAGCGGGGGGCTGATCCGGGTGATTGATGAGATACCGGGCTCGGAGGAGTCCGAGAATCGTCGGGCAGGCGACCATCCGGGTTTGAATGACCCCGCAACGGGCGGCTTTGGCTTCGGGGCCTTTGGTCAATGCTTCCTCAACCAGGTATTGGGCCAGGGTAGCGACAAAGCGATGATTTCGTCCGATATAATCAGCGCCTTCCGGAGTGGGGGAGACGAAGCTTATCAGCCATATATTTGTTCGTGTCTCGGGGAGGACGAAATTGACGGCTTCGGGGAGAATGGCCCGGACTTCGCGGCCGACAGCCACTCGAAAGATGTCTTTTTTTCGCGGGTCTGCCGTGATCGGGAGGTTCAGGCGCTGAGCGGCGTCCAGAACGAATGCCCGGACGGCGTCGGGATCGCCGAGCACCTGATCGGTCGATTCTAGCTCCCGGCGGACTTCCTCGGGCTTCATGGCCCGCTGAGCGAACCGCGTGCGATTGATCTTTTCGCGCTCCGCGTCGATATCCCAGCGCCTGTGCAGCTCAACTGTTTCGGGCACGTCCAGATCCAGCTTGAGCTGGCCATCGGCATTCCGCCCACGGAGAAAGAGAGCATTCAGAATGGCCTGGAAGACGGTTTCGCTTGTATCGGGGACGG
>CAYPKX010000295.1:0-2486 GCA_964411395.1 uncultured Eubacteriales bacterium
TTCATCACCAAGCCGTTCACGCCGGCGGAAATCCGGAGCGCCGCGGCCCGGGCCCTCGCCCAAGCGGATTCGAAGGAATGACCGGCCGTTTCCTTCGCGCCGGGGCTTGCCCCGTTTGCCGCGGCCTCGACATTCGTCCATGGAAAAAAGGGACGTTCGATTTCTCCGGCCTCCGATCCGACCAGATTAAAATCACGGACAGCGAATACGGGAAAACGTGGGACCTTCAAGCCTGCGGCGCCTGCGGCCACATCTTCGCCGATCCGTACCCGGCGCCGGATTTCCTTGCCTCCCTTTACGGGGAAGTGGAAGATCCGCTTTATGACCAGGAGGCCGAAGGACGGACGCGGAATTTCCTGCCCATCCTGAACCGGCTGGATCTCTTCCGTCCCGGCCGCGGAGCCCTGTTCGACGTCGGCGCGGCCACGGGCATCCTGGGCGACGCCGCCCGCCGGCGCGGCTGGCGGGTCGACGGCGTGGAGCCGAGCGCCTGGGCCGTCCGGAAGGCCGCGGAAAAGTATGGCTTGACCCTCCGCCGGGGAGGATTCGAGGACATCACCGCCGCCGGCGATTCCTTCCAGGCCGTGACCATGGTCGATTTCATCGAGCACACGCCCCGTCCGGCCGAGGCGGCCGCCATGGCCTTCTCCCTTCTGGCCCCGGGCGGCGTCCTGTGCCTCGTCACCCCTGACATTCACAGCCCGGCGGCCCGCCTGGCCGGCCGGCGCTGGTGGCACCTGCGGCCGGGCCACCTGGCTTATTTTTCCAAGAGAAGCCTCCGGGTTCTTCTTGAGGGAGCGGGATTCCGGATCGTCGAAATCCGCCGCTATGCCTGGACATTCAGCCTTCATTATCTCGTCTCCCGCTTCCGCTGGATGGATTCCTTCGCCCGAAGCCGGGCCTCTTCATTTCTCCGCAAGATCCCGATAAAATTGGCCCTCGGCGATTCGTTCGAGATATACGCCGTCAAGGATCCATTTTCGTGAACGCCTATCTGCGGGCCCTGCGCCTGGAGCGGTGGCCGAGAAGCTCGGCCATTTTCCTGGGCAGCGCCGTCTTCGTTTTCCTTCACCGGGAGGATGTCGCCGCGCTCTCTCCGGCGGAAACCATCTGGAGGCTGGCCGCGGCGTTCCTTCTGACTTGGGGCATCTCGACGGCCAATTACGTCCTCAACGAAATCGTCGACCGCCCCTTCGACGTCCACCATCCGACCAAGCGTCTCCGGCCTCTTGTCAGCGGTGAAATTAAAGCCTTTCCCTTCGCTCTCATCGGCCTTCTTCTCGTCGCCGCCTGCGGCGGGGCGGCCGTCCTCTTGTTCGACCGGACATTCACCCTCGCCCTGCTGTCCCTGCTCGCCGCCGGGATTGTTTACAACGTCCCCCCCATCCGGACCAAGGACATCCCTTTCCTCGACTCCGTCTCCGAATCGGTCAATAATCCGATTCGTTTTCTCATCGGCTGGTCGGCCCTGGCTGTTTCCGGAAAGCTTCCTCCCCTCTCCGTCCTCGTCTGCTGGTGGGCGTTCGGCAATTTTCTCATGGTCGCCAAGCGGCTGTCCGAGTTCCGTTTCCTCAAGGAGAAAGCCGGAGAATACCGGATATCCCACCGGAAATACTCGCGGACGTCGCTGGTGATCGGCATGTCCGTCAGCGCCCTGATCTGTCTTCTGGCCTTTCTTTACTTCGGCTGGATCTTCAAGCTTCAATCCTTTTATGCCATCGCTCCGTTCCTCCTCGTTTTCTTCGGCTTGATTTTCCGGAAAACGCTCCGGGAGGCGGAGATGATGGAGGAGCCGGAAAAGCTTTTCATCCATCCGAAATACGCGCTCTATGCGCTCTTTCTTGTTCTTCTGTTCGTCCTCGCGTTCTTAAAGGACGCCATCGGACAATGACATCCGCGGCCGGCCCGGGAGAGCCCCTCCTGATCGCGACGACCAACCGCGGGAAAGCCCGGGAGATCGCCGCTGCCCTGGCGATGCAAGCCGTCCGCTTCGTCGCCCTGGACGACGCGGGCATCGAAGCCGTCTGCCCCGAAACAGAGAAAACGCTCGCGGCCAACGCTCGGGCCAAAGCCGAATTCTACAGCCGCCGAAGCGGCCTCCTGACCCTGGCCGAGGATTCCGGCCTGGAAATCAAGGTCCTCGGAGGAGAACCGGGCGTCCGCTCCGCCCGGTTCTCCGGGCCGAAGGCGACGGACGCAAAGAACGTCTCCAAGGTTCTCCGCCTCCTTGCCTCCGTTCCCCGGTCCGGCCGGCGGGCCCGCTTCGTCTGCGCCATGGCTCTGGCCCGAAACGGCCGGATCGTCGCCGCGGCCCGCGGCGTCGTCCGCGGAACAATCGCCGTCGGACCCAAGGGAACCGCCGGCTTTGGATACGATCCTATTTTCTACTACCACCCCCGGGGCAAGACATTCGCAGAGCTCTCTCCCGAAGAGAAAAACGCGGTCAGCCATCGCGGCCGGGCCCTGGCCGCCATGAAGGTCCGTCT
>CAYPKX010000296.1:0-384 GCA_964411395.1 uncultured Eubacteriales bacterium
GTCCCGGAAGCAAGAAGACGCCTTTCCGAATATTTTGAATTATATAACAACGAACGGCCGCACGAGGCGCTGAAATACCGGACTCCGCACGAAGTTTATTTTGGAACGACGGCACGGCTTTCGCCGGCCTCGGAAGCCGTGGTTTGACATGGACCGAATTGGGATCGCTGTTCCTAGGGCACAGGGCGAAGCCCTCTTTTCGGGGTCCTACGGAATTTGGCATCGGCGGATCGATATTGATAAAATGATCATGAACGGCGGGCTGAAAATCCACCTTAAGAAAGCCCCGGAACTGTCCAAAGAATGGGGAGAGGGTCACCCCTCACCTACCCCCCACCCAACAACTAAAAAAATTAACCCCGGCGTCGCCAAACCTGAAGACCG
>CAYPKX010000296.1:394-948 GCA_964411395.1 uncultured Eubacteriales bacterium
TTTTCATCTTTTCCCGCATCTCGCAATTTGATCGGTTCTGCTTTTTTATATTCCATTTTTCACCTCTTCACTTTTAATATGAGAACTCTATTCAATATTCAAGAAAAAATTATCATAAAGAAAACACATGATCAATTCAATTTTTATACGGCCCCCCCCCCCCCCCCCCCCGCAAAAACTTCACCGCGGCGTCGCAATCCCTGAAGACCGGGATTCCGGCCTCTTCGAGCTGGGTGGTCAGGGGGTCGTAAGCCAGGCCGGCGTCAAGGTTGACGATGAAGGGCTTGTCTGAGGATTTGGAGAGGGCGATCAGGCGTTGGCCGATGGAGGAGGGATCGAAGATATTCTCCTTGTGGACCGAGCCGGGGGGCAGGGTTTGGAGAGCCCCGGTCATCGGGAGGGGGGAAAAGACAGCGCAGTCCACGCCGGGGTCCTCGAGGATGGCCCGGGCGGCTTCGGCAAAGGCGGCATCGTTGGCCACGGGGGTCGTGTCGAGGGGATTTCGGATATCCTGGAATTTGTCGATCCCCAGGACGGAGAAGGCCTCCCCTATC
>CAYPKX010000296.1:958-2477 GCA_964411395.1 uncultured Eubacteriales bacterium
CTCCTCCTTCAGGATGAGGGTCTTGTCCTGACGGACGGAGAGCTTCAGGCGGTCTTTCCCGTCGCCGATGTTGTCGGACATGATGACGCTTTCGAAGCCGGCGTTGCTCATGAGGACGGCCCGGTTTCCGCCGATGCGCTTGTCCCGAAGCATCATCGCCCCGGTGACAAAGCTCTGGAACTCGGCGATAGTGTCGGCCACAATCACCCCGGCCTCTTCGAGGACGGACTTGGCGATCCCGTATTCACCGGCTACGGCGGCGGTGTGGCTCGAGGTGGCCTGGCGGCCTTCAGGCGAGCGGCCGCTTTTATAGGCGACGACATAGCGGCCGGAGGTACGGGCGATTTTACGGGCGGCCTCGGCCGTAAGATACCCGTCGCCGTTCTTGAAGCCCTCGAGGTAGACGGCCACGACCTTCACCTCGGGCTCGTCGGCCAGGTAGTTCAGGTAATCGGAGACGCGGAGGTCGATTTGATTTCCGATGGAGACGGCGTAGAGCGGCTCGAAGCGGTGGAGCCGGGAAATCCGGCTGATCATGAAGGCCCCGCTCTGGCTGACATAGGCCAGGCCGGAAGCGCCGGTCTTGGGGATCTGGAGCTTGTAGCGGGGAATGAACGTCGTGTCGTAGGAGCCGGGTTTGCTGTAGATCCCGAGGCAGTTTCCGCCGTTGGCCACGGGCGTGGGACGGCCGGCCTTACGGCTTTCGGCAAGAAGATCGACGATGTTCTGCTCGATGGACTGGGTGCCGGCCTTCTCCCCCATCCCCCCGGCGATGATGATCACCGAGCGGGCCTTGTTGTGGGCGACGAGGTCGCGCATGACCGGTTCGCACTGGTCCGAGGCCAGGGTGAGGACGAACATATCGACCGTCTCGGGCAGGTCGGCCACCGTCGGGACGCACCGGCAGCCCTCGATCTCGGAAAGACTCGGCTTGACCACGTAGACGCGGTCCTTCGAGAAGCCCATCTCGATGACGTTGTTGAGGATGACGTGGCCGAGGTTCATCTTCTCGGAGACGCCGATGATGGCGATCGAGGCGGGGCGGAGGAGGTGGCGGATGCCGGCGATGGGGCGGTTTTTGATGTCGACATGATTGCGCGAGAAGCGGCAGAGGCCGTCCAGAGGCAGGAGGCGGCCGCGGCTGACGACAAAGGGATTGACCTCGATTTCCTCGATAGTGGGACGGGAGGAGGGAGAAGAAGAGGTCGCGGCGGCGAAGGGCGAATAATGCGCAACCAGGGCCTGGAAGCGGGCGTATGTGACCTGGAGGGTGGCGCTGGCGATGGGCGCGGGTTTTCCGCGGAAGGGCTTGACCAGCTTGTCATATACGGCCATCGGAGAGAGATGAGCGAGGATCTTGGAGCGCTCGAGGAGATGGGCCGAGGCCATAGCCGCAGCCGTTCCTTCTTTGAGTCGCGCGCCGAGGTATTCGACCTCGATGCCGCCGGCCCCCATGGTCACGATGGGGCCGAATTCGCGGGAATTTCGGGCTCCGAGGAGAAGCTCCGAGCCAAAGCCA
>CAYPKX010000297.1:0-2446 GCA_964411395.1 uncultured Eubacteriales bacterium
CATATTTCGGGATGATATTCTCTCACGGCTCGGCCCGCCGGGCAATAAAAACGCAAAATAATCCGGTTCCCCTCCCGTTCCCGGCGACTCTGCCGGGAAAGGGGGAGTCGGCGCGGTGTTTCTCTTGAGTTAGAAGACGGTTTCGACCCGGCGGACTCCCCGATTCTTCAATTCCCGGGCCAGCGCCGCCGCCTGGTTGCGGAAAAACGAATCCGAGAGGTATTCCGACAGGCCGCGGCGGGCATAGATCTCGCGCACCGCCGGAAGATAATTCATCCGGTCAATGAAGACATGATCGACGACCGTAGCCAAAAGCGCAGCGAGTTTCACCGGATCGCCCGGCAGAAGAGGTCCGGCGAACGCATAGGTCCGGACACCGGCGGCTTTGAATTCCCGTAAAATTTCGATGCGTTCCCGGATCGGGGCGGAGTTGGGTTCGAAGAGCCGGGCCGTCGCCTCATCTTCGGTCGCAACGGAAAAGCCCGCCTCCGCATCCTTCATCCTTCGGATAATATCCAGGTCCCGGCGCAGAAGTGCCGACTTGGTTTGAATCACGACGGGAAAGCCGCGCCCGGCCAGAATTTCGAGAAGCCGCCGGGTCAGCTCGTATTTTTTTTCAAGCGGCTGATAGGGATCGCAAACCGAGGCGATCCAGATCGTTCCTTTCTTTTTCGTTTTAACGATCTGTTTTGCCAAAAGCGCGGGGGCATTGACCTTGACGTCGACGAACGCGCCCCACGGCTCGGCATGTCCGCTGTAGCGGCGCATGAACAGGGCGGCATAGCAATACGCGCAACCGACCTGGCAGCCGGTGTAGGGATTGAGGCAATAATCGTAAATCTTCGAGGCGTTGAGGACGGATTTCGCTTCGAATTCGCGGACGACGGGCTCGGTCATTTCACGTCCAAGATGGCCAGAAAGGCCTCCTGGGGGATGTCGACTTTGCCGACGGTTCGCATCCGCTTTTTTCCGGCCTTCTGTTTTTCCAGGACCTTCATCTTCCGGGTATAATCTCCGCCGTAGAGCTTGGCCAGGACATCTTTCCGGAAGGCCTTGATCGTTTCCCGGGCAATGACCCGGCTCCCGAGCGCCGCCTGGAGGGCGACTTCATACTGCTGGCGGGGAATGGCTTTGCGCATCCGCTCGACCAGGGCCTTGCCGAAAGTATAGGCCTTGTCCTTGTGGACGATGACCGAAAGCTCGTCCACCTGCTCCCGGTTGATGAGAATGTCGAGCTTGACCAGCGGCCCTTCCCGGTAACCGAACAGCTCATAATCGAGGGAGGCGTATCCTTGCGAAGCCGATTTCAGCTGATTGAAAAAGTCGAAGACGACTTCGTTCAAAGGCAGAAGATACTGGAGGAGGACGCGCTTCGGGCTGATGTATTCGAGCTTTTTTTGTTCGCCGCGCCGGCCTTCCAACAAGGCCAGGATCGCCCCGATGTACCGGTCCGGAGTGAGGATCATGGCTTCGATCACCGGTTCGGCAATCGAGGCGATGTCCTGGGGCCCGGGAAGCTGCGAGGGCGTGCGGACTTCGAGGGCTTCCCCGGTCTTCGTCGTCACCCGGTAGTTGACGCTCGGAGCGGTCGTCAACAGCGTCAGGCCGAACTCGCGTTCGAGGCGCTCCTGAACGATCTCGCGGTGGAGAAGTCCCAGAAAGCCGCAGCGGTAACCCTGGCCGAGGGCCAGGGAGGATTCCGGCTCGTAAAAGAACGAGGCGTCGTTCAACCGGAGCTTCTCCAGAGAATCCCGGAGCTCCTCGATCCGCGTCTCGCCGGCGGGAAAGAGCCCGCAGAAAACCATCGGCTTGGCTTCCTTGAAACCCGGAAGGGGCGAGGCGGTCGGTTGATATTTATGGGTGATCGTGTCGCCGATGCGGGCATGACTCAAGGTTTTGATTCCGGCGATCACGTAACCGACTTCCCCGGCCGCCAGCCGGTCCTGCTTGACCGGCTTGGGGGCGAGGTAGCCGACCTCTTCGATCTCGTAATCCGCCTGCAGGCCCATCAGGGTGACCATGTCTCCCGTTCGAAGCTCGCCGTCGATCACCCGGACAAGGACAACGACTCCCCGGTAATTGTCGTACCAGGAATCGAAAAGGAGCGCTTTGAGCGGCGCCTCCGGGTTTCCCTTCGGCGCCGGAACGCGGGCGATGACGGCCTCGAGGATGTCGGTCACATTCTGTCCCGTCTTGGCGCTGGTCAGGAGGGCATCCTTGCGGTCCAGACCGACGATATGCTCGAGCTGGTCGAGGGCCGACTCAACATCGGCCGAGACGAGGTCGATCTTGTTGATGACCGGGATCAGGACGAGATCGTTGTGAAGGGCCAGGTAGGTGTTGGCCAGGGTTTGGGCCTCGACTCCCTGCGAAGCATCGATGACGAGAAGAGCGCCGTCGCAGGCGGCCAGGCTGCGCGAAACCTCATAGGAAAAATCGACGTGGC
>CAYPKX010000298.1:0-2420 GCA_964411395.1 uncultured Eubacteriales bacterium
CCTTATAAAAATATACGCTTCATATCCCCTGAACACATTTTATTATAACAAAACAATATTTAATTGCAACCGTGTACTGCCCCCGATCGTTGAACCACGTGTATATTGAGGAATAGACTATTTTCGAAATGCCAGGGCCACCGACCTTATTGCCAACCGAGATCAAGCCGCGCTCCATCTAGCTTTTTACTTCGTTAGTTGGGGTATGTACCGCAGCTCGAGTTTCCTGCTCAATAGTGCATATACGGTTCATCTCGAGAGATATTGTCAAATGTGAGAGTGTAAGGAAATCTGTGTAAACCCCGAGGAATAGGTAAAATAGGGCAAAGGAGGTGCGACAATGGACCTGGACCGGGACGAGCTGAAAAAGCTGCTCAAGACCAAGGGAGTGAAAACGCTGGAGGATTTCAACGCCTTCATGCGGGAAATCAGCAAGGATGTCGTCGAAACCCTCCTGGAGGGCGAGCTGACCGACCATCTGGGCTACGAAAAACACGACCAGAAGGCCAAGGCGACTGAAAATGCCCGAAACGGCTTCACTCCCAAATCGGTAAAATCCAAATACGGCGAGATCGATCTGGACGTTCCCCGGGATCGAAAATCCGAGTTTGAGCCGCAGGTCATCAAGAAACGGCAGAAGGATATCTCCGGTTTCGAGGATAAAATCATCTCTCTGTACGCCAAGGGGATGACGACCCGCGACATCCAGGCGCACATCAAGGATTTATACAATTATGACATCTCGGCGGAAACGGTCAGCGCGATCACCGATAAAGTCATGGACCGGGCCCGGGAATGGCAAAGCCGGCCGCTGGATTCCGTCTATGTTCTGCTCTATCTGGACGCGGTATTTCTGAAGATGCGAATGGAGGGCCATGTGCGGAAGGCGGCGGTGTCGATGGGCATGTAAAAATGTACCAGTAATGGGAATGAAAAGTGTACCACCTGGGGACTGAAATGGTGGTATCGTTTCCTCGAATAGAGGAGGTGATACCCGATGATTACCAAGGAGGTATACATGGAAATCAAGGCCATGCATCGAAGCGGGAAAAGCATCCGAGCAATCGCCAAGGAGCTGGGCCTGCATCGGAAAACGGTCCGCAAGCATCTGAGAAGAGTAGAATTTCCCAGCTATCAGAAGGTCCGGCGTCAGGAATCGATCCTGGCGCCATATGTCCAAGCCATCAAGGACTATCTTGAGGAAGACGATTACCAAGCGACGTGGATCTTGAAGCGGTTGAAGAACCGCGGGTACACCGGAAGCTACGACATGGTCAAGCGATTCGTCCGGGGAGAGAAGGCCAGGAAGATCCGGATAGCTTTCGCTCGATTCGAGACGGATCCCGGCCGACAAGCCCAGTTCGATTGGGGCGATTTTCAGGTCGAGGGCGGAGAGACGGTCTTCGGTTTTAAGCTCGTTCTGGGCTTCAGCCGGGCCGATTATACTGAGTTCGTCCGGCGCCGGACGATGGAAACCTTCCTGGACGCCCATATCCGGGCGTTTCGGTATCTGGGCGGGGTGCCGGCCGAGATCCTCTACGACAACATGAAAAATGTCGTCATCGGGCGGGACGGGGCTGGAAAGCCCATCTTCAACGTCGAGTTCCTCCATTTTGCCCGGCATTACGGCTTTCAGCCGCGGCTCTGCCCGGCCTACAGCCCCTGGACGAAAGGCAAGGTCGAGCGACCGATCAATTATCTGCGGGAGCAGTTCTGGCGGGGATACCGCTTCGAATCGATCGAAAAAGCCAATGCTGACGTCCTGACCTGGCTGGACGAGACGGCCAACCGCCGAATCCATGGGACTCATCATCAGCCGGTCGACGTTCTCTGGCAAAAAGAGATTCCTTGTCTGGGCCCGCTTCCGGCCTCCGACTACGACACCTCGTTGAAAGTTTTCCGCAAGGTCTACCGGGACTGCCAGATCTCGTTTAACGCCAACCGGTACGTCGTTCCCTATCGGGTCGTCGGCCAAAAAGTCATGCTGAAAGTGAAAAATCGATCGATCCGGATCTTCCTTGACCAGGATCTCCTGGCCTCTTACGAGGAACCCGAGACGAAGCGGAACGTCCTGGGAGATCCGAGGTTTTACGAGGAGCTCCGGAGGGATCGGGAGCAGCTGAGGCGAAAATATGGCCGCTCCAAGGGCAAAGCGACCCGGGGTTTGGGCAACGGAAGCCTCTGGCCGGAGGTCTACCACCGCCCGCTCTCCGAATACGAAATGTATGCCCAGGAAGGCGCCGCATGGAACAACTGACCTGCGAACGCCTCAAAGACAATCTCCAACGGTTGAAGCTGGGCCGGGCGGCGGAAGTGCTGGACACCGTGGCCGCCCAGGCCGGAGAAGGCCAGGCTTCGTATCTCGGAGATATTGTCAAATGTTGTGTACGGGCTGGGTCTGAACATATCCCGCTGGTCTC
>CAYPKX010000299.1:0-2408 GCA_964411395.1 uncultured Eubacteriales bacterium
GAATCAAGATGTCGCCCCATTCCCGGCAAATCCCCGTGATTCTGATCACGGCCAAACCGGAGCTGGAAGCCCGGTTGAAGGGATTCGAGCGCGGGGCGGACGCCTATATGAACAAGCCGATCAATGTCCGCGAGCTCGACGCCCGGATCCGGAACCTCGTGACCCAGCGGCGCTATCAACGCGCGGCCATCCGGATGAAAGACATGGAATCGCGCGAGGACGAGCGCCGGCGCGGATACGAGAAATTGCGGCTGGCCCTGAAATCGACGGTCCAGGCCTTCGCCTCGGTCGTTGAAATGAAGGATCCCTACACCGCCGGACATCAACGGCGAATGGCCGACCTCGCCCGAGCCATCGGGATCGAGATGGGTTTCACCGATGATAAAGTCGAGGGGATCCAGACGGCGGCGCTGATCCACGACGTCGGAAAGATCCGGATCCCGGGCGAGATCTTGAACAAGACATCCACGCTGACGGCCCTCGAACACAACCTCGTCCGAATCCACGTTCGAGCCGGGGGGGAGCTCCTGAAAGACATCGAATTCCCCTGGCCGGTCGTCCGCATGGTGTTGGAGCATCACGAGCGTTGCGACGGCTCGGGATATCCCGACGGGCGTTTCGGAGACGACGTCCTGCCGGAGTCGAAGATTCTGGCCGTCGCCGACGTCGTCGAGGCGATGTCGTCCCATCGTCCCTACCGCCCGTCCCTCGGAATCGCCTCCGCCCTGGAGGAGGTCGCGATTAACCGCGGGAGCCTGTATGACCCGGAAACGGTGGACGCCTGTCTCCGCCTGTTCCGCGAAAAGGGTTACGCCTTCCCGGCCTGATCAAACCGTCACGAACGGCCGCCCGGTTTTATTTCTTCGTCTGTTCCTGGGCGTATTTTTTCAGCTTGTCGTTGGCCATGATCGCCACATCGACGCGACGGTTGGCCTGGCGGCCTTCGACCGATTCGTTGGTCGCGACCGGCTGGGCTTCCCCGTAACCCTGGGAGGTGAACCGCTGCGAGGACACCTGGAGGCCGGACATGTAGACGTTGACCGCGAGGGCCCGCTCGAGCGAAAGCTGCATGTTGTGATCATCCGATCCGGTCGAATCGGTGTGACCCTCGATCAGGATGTTGGTATCAGGATATTTGTTGAGGATCACCGCCAGCTTGGCCAGGTTGTCCCGGCTCACGGGACGAAGGTCGGATTTATCGACGTCGAAAAGCAGGCCGCTGTCGAAGGTGATCTTGATGCCCTCTCCGATTCGCTCGACCTTGGCTCCCTCGATGTCCTTGCGGATCTCGGCCGCCTGTTTGTCCATGTAACTTCCGATGAAGGCCCCGGCCGCCCCGCCGACCGCGGCTCCGATGATGGCCCCGACCAGCGTATTGCCGGCCGCGCGGCCGATGACGCCGCCCAGGACCGCGCCCCCGGCCGCGCCGATGACCGCGCCCTGCTCCGCCTTGTTCATCGAAGCACACCCCGTCAATCCGAGCAGAAGGACGACCACGCATAAACCCGAGACGAATTTTTTCATCATTTCTCTCCCTTGTGTTTAATATACACCCCAAGGGGGGGGATTTCCAATTCATTCGGGGCCAGGTTACTCAACTCCCGAATTCCGTTATTTCTCCGCGGGCGGCTCGTTTTTCTTCAAGTACGGGATGCCCTCCGACAGCCACTTGGGCGCCGGGGTCCCCTTGAGGTAATGGTCGAAGAATTCAAAGAACCGGGTCGTCAGGTCCTTCCGGTTGGCCAGGCCCCGCAGGCCGTGTCCTTCGTTCAGGTAGGCCAGCATCACCGCCTTCTTTCCATTGAACCGCAGGGCGTTGTAGAAGGCCAGGCTGTTGATGAAACCGACCGTCGGATCAGCCGTCCCATGCATGATCAGAACCGGGGCCGTGACTTTCGGCGCATGGGTCAAGGCCGACTCATTGCGGTACCGGTCGGGCCGGTCCCAGGGCGAGAAACCCCAGCGGCCCTGGCTGTAGAAATAATAATCGAAGGCGGTTTCGCCGCTTCCGCCGCCGTACTGGTACAACCAGCCCCAGTTCATGTTGAAATCGTTGGAGAGGTCGACAACACCGGCCCCCATCCCCACGGCCGCAAACATCCTGGACTGGGTGGCGATAAAAGCCGCGCCTTCGCCGCTGTAACTATGGCCGGAAACGGCGATCCGCTTGGGATCGGCGTATCCCATCTCGATCACTT
Organism: uncultured Eubacteriales bacterium; assembly: GCA_964411395.1. GTDB lineage: Bacteria > Acidobacteriota > Aminicenantia > Aminicenantales > UBA4085 > JAAZPG01. The sequence continues at coordinate 2,199 of CAYPKX010000299.1, forward strand.
TCTTCGTCGCCGCTTCGACGCATTCCAGCATGTCGGTGTGCGACGAGCCCGTCCGGAAATGAATGTCGGGCAGCATCGCCAAATAACCGTTGCTAACCGCCTGGACCGGCATCCGGCCCATGCTCGGCAGCCAGGCCGGAGCGCTGTACCGGTGGAGCGTCTGGGAATTCTTTTCGTAGAAAATCACGATCATCGGCCGCTTCTCGCCCG
>CAYPKX010000300.1:0-2395 GCA_964411395.1 uncultured Eubacteriales bacterium
CCGGCATTTTAAACTCGAGGGTGACCGTCCCGTCGGCGGCGGTCAGAAGATGCGGGAAAAAGAAGGCCGTTTCCTCCAGGTTTTTCCGGGCCTGGACCTGGGAGAGGTCGACCGAAGGAGCCGGGGCGGGGGCCTGAGGTTCCTCCCCGCCCTTATCCCCGACAACGCCTCCCACCACGCCTCCGACGACGCCCCCCTCGACCTGGTCTTTCGCCTCCGAAGGGGCGGCGGACGGCGGCGGAAGCGCCTCGGCCGACATCATGACCCGCCTATCGCCATAGCCAAAATCGAAGAGCGAATCCGTGACCATTTTGGGGAAATGGACGTAGTCGGCCGCCCGGTACGACCGGGGATCATTCAGGCTGTCGCTGAACGTCCGCAGCGATTCCGCCCGGTTGGAATAGGCCTTCATGATAAAGGTGGAATCCGTCCGGAAGACGCCGGCGATTGTCGGAAATGAATGGAAATAAAACTGGTCGAGGGAGACGTCATAAAGGGCGGCGACCATCTCGGCCGCCTTGATCTCGGCTTTCGGGCCGGCGATTTTGAGCGACCAGATCTCCTCCTGTCCCGGCCGCAGCTTGGACCGGAACGTCGCCCACTTCAGGTCCAGTTTTTTATTCGACCAGGGGACGAAGACTCTCCTCTCCTCGCGATACAGGCGGTGGTCTTTGACGATCCCGAGCGAGACGGTAAAGCCTCCCCGCAACTTCTCCCCGATCGGGAAACGGAAGGCGGCCTGGGATTCGGGTCCCGTCGTCCAGGAACGTTCAAGACGGCGTCCGTGCTGATAGACCTCGATCAGGACCGGGCCGCGGTCGTATCCGGTTCCCCAGAACAGCTCGAACAATTCGCCCGGTTCTAACGATGTCGCCCGCGAGGCGACATGGAACGGGATCGGAAGAGGAAACCGCCCGGCCGCCGGATCGAGGACGAGAAATACAAACCGGCTTTCGACAGCCGTTCCAAAACCGTCCCGGGTTTTCAGAATCGCCCGGTACGCCCCCGGCTTCAAGTCGAACATCAGCCGAAGAGGCGGCGCATCGGAAGCTTGAAGGGAAAATTCCTTTTTTGCCGCAACCGGGCCTTCCGGCCATTGCCGCCAGTCCGCCTTCTGGGCCGCGTCCGCCGAGCCGAACAGGTCGCGCGGAACGGGCCGGTCGGGCTCTTTCAGGGCCAGGACTTCGACGGTTCCGCGGGCCGCGGCCGGCCGGCCGTTCAACGTCGACGCGGTCACGTTCAAGACCACGGGCTTTCCTGTTTCCTGCCACTCCGACCCGGAGACGTCGGCCTCGATCGAGGCGAATCCGACGCGGACGAATCCGGCCGCGCTCCGCGTCTCGCCCGTCCCATCGGTCACGTCGGCCTGCACCGAAAAGGTGAAAATCGGCTGGGAGGCCGGGAGGGATTTCGGGTCGGGCCGGGCCGGGAAAGCAATCGTGAATTTCCCCGTTTCATCCGTCCGGACGGCGCCGTGGGCGATCTCCTGCGATTCATTCCCCGCCGGGGAAAACCACCAGGACACGTACCGAACTTCCCGGACGACCCGGAATCGGACGAGCGCTCCGTCGATGGGGGCTCCGGTGTAAGACATCGCCTCGCCCTGGACCGCGACGTCATCGTGAAGGCGGAATTCACGTTCCGGGACGTCGATTTTCACCTGGAATTTCGGGCGCTTGTATTCCTCCACCCGGACGGTGCTCGAGCCCCGGGGATTCTCGGTTGAGATCGTCATCGCTCCCGTCAGACGATCCGCGGGGGCCGTGAACACCCCGCTCAATGTCCCGAAGTCATTGGTTTTAAGGGCGAGGGCGGCGATTTCCTGACGATTGGCATCGCGGAAAATCACCCGAACGCTTGCCTGAGGCATGACCCGGTAATCGCCCTTTTCCCGGTCGGCCGTCAGACACAAGCCTTTGAAATGGATCATCTGGCCCGGCCGGTAGAGGGACCGGTCGGTGAAGAAGACGGTCTGGGCGGCGGCCGGCGTCCGGCCGCTCCGCATCGCTCCCTGGACCTGCGTTTCCACAACCTCGGTCCGGCCGGAGATGCGGGCCACAAGGACCCGGTTGCGATACGATTCGACTTCGGGGAGGGCGAAAGCACCCTGGGGATCCGTTCGACCGGTTCCCCGCTTCAAGAAAGAATTCTTGTCATAATCCCATTCATAAAGGAGGATTTCCGCGCCGGAGACGGGATCGCCGGTGTCGTTGCGGACGACGAATCCTTCGAAACCGGGACCAGGGCCGCCGGTCACAATCCCGTATTCGCTGACCCAGAACGAGCCGGCCATGATCTTATTTCCCTTGGCCCGGCCGAAGCCGCCATCCACGGAAGCCAGAAGGCGGTAAAAACCGGGCTCCAGGGGAGGAAGGTCGATGATTTCCCGGCGTTC
>CAYPKX010000301.1:0-2281 GCA_964411395.1 uncultured Eubacteriales bacterium
CCGGCCGGAGTGGAGCTGGTCGCCGCGGCCAAAACGAAATCCCCGGCCGAGGTCCTCGAGGCCATCGAAGCCGGGGTGGGCATCATCGGCGAGAACTACGTCAAGGAGGCCCAGGAGGCCTTCGCCGTCATCGGGCCGAAAGCCCGCTGGCATTATATCGGTCATCTCCAATCCAACAAGGTCAAGAAGGCCGTCGAAATATTCGACATGATCGAGACTGTCGACTCGGCCGACCTGGCCCGGGACATCGGCAAGCGGGCCGGGGCGGCCGGCAAGACCATGCCCATTCTGATCGAGGTCAACAGCGGCGAAGAGGATCAGAAGGCCGGCGTCCGGCCCGCCGAAGTCGAAGCTCTGGTTCGGGTCGTCGGCGAGATTCCGAATATCGCCCTCCGGGGCTTGATGACGATGGGTCCCTACGAGGGCGAGCCGGAAGATTTCCGGCCCTATTTTAAAACCACCCGGGAGATATTCGCGGCCGTGAAAAAGCTGGGCCTGCCCCGAGTCGAGATGACATATCTCTCCATGGGGATGTCCCATTCCTACAAAGTCGCGATCGAGGAAGGGGCGAATCTCGTCCGCCTCGGGACGAAGATCTTCGGCCCGCGCTTCTGAAAGGTTCTCTCCGGCAGGTCGAGTTCGAAGAGACTGACGGCCTTCGCTCGCGCTTTCAGATCAAAATTCCGTCCGACCAGCCGAGCTTGACCAATTCGATGTCGTCCGGCTTGCTTCTCCCCAATCCATGCCTGGTGTCGGCCAATTCGATATGGTGGGCCGACGTCTCCAGGGGCTTGTCCTCGCCGAAGACCTCCAGGCGCTTGGCCCGGATGATCGAGTAACCGGTGGCGTCGGCGGCGACGGGATCCTGGCTGACGATCAGCCCCTTGTACGGCCAGAGATACTCCGCGCTGAAGCCGCGCGGCCCGATGTTGTGGTACTGGGGCGTGAGCATCGAGAGGATGTTGAGGCGGGTCCGTCCGCTGACCGGCGGCAGACTCCAGATCCCGGCCAGATCGGCGCAGGCGTCGGCGTGCCACTCGGACGGTTTGGGGACGAACATGATGTAATTCTTGATGCAGCTTCCCATTCCGGACCAGTAATGAACGCGCGCCGGCCGAACATTGATCAGCACGGTGGCCGCTTGAAAGATGGGATCGTTGAGAACGCCCCGGTCTTTGACCGAGATTTTATCGGCCGCAACACCCGCCCCGATGAGGCGTTCGCGGATGGCGCCTTCCAGCTCGGGGCCGGTCGGCAGGTAATTCCAGGCGTTGGTTTTCACCCCGACGATAGCGGAGGGGCCGACGATGTGCTTCCAGGCCTCGACCGGATCGTTTTCGCCGAAAAGCGAATTCATCGCGTCATCCAGCATCTTCCGAACGATTTCGGCGTTGATTTTGCGGCCCTCGCCCACGGCCCCGGCCTCGCGAACGAGGATGACGCGGGACTTGCGGCTGATCTGGGTGATTCTGGCGACTCCGGCGCCTCCGGGCGGAGGGGGAACGGGTTTCGGACAGGAGAAGCAGGTGCACCCGACCGCCGAAGCGACGGGCGCGAGTGCCGCGGCTTGGATGAATTCGCGGCGGGTCCATTTCTTTGCGGCCATGATCCCTCCTGGTGAGCCGGTTTATTTAACCGAGATCGCGTTCTTTATCGCCAAATCCAAAGCCCTCCGGGCTGTGTCCGCCGTCGTCTCCCCGAAAACCGCCAGAAACAGAAAACCCGTCCGTCCGGCCGCGGCAAACCGTCCGTCTTTCAGCCGGATGAGGCCGGTTGCACGTTCGGCCGCCGCGTCGGCGGTCCTCGTCTCCGGAAGATAAGCCCGGAGGAATGTCCCGAGAGCGGAGGCCGCCGCCGCTTCGTCTTTATAACGAACGATGAGGCAGGAGCGTTTCTCCGCCCGCGATCCGACAGCGGCCAACGCGCCTTCGGCCTCGGGGCCAAGGTTCAGGATATTGTCCGGACTGACCGGAAAATGATAGTTGAGGATCTGGTGATTGTGAAACCAGCGGACCTGCCCGGCCCGGTATTCGGCCGGAAGGGAGTCGAGGAGCGCAGGCTTTTCGCCGTCGGGGCCGAGAGCCGCAGCCACCGCTTTCCCGAGCTCGGCCAGGACGGCTTTCGTTTCCGGAGTCTCGGCCTCGGCGAAGATCGAAGCGAAATACCGGCCGCGCCAGAATTGGAGGAGACCGCCCTTGTAGTTGCTCCCCTGCCCGACGTTCCCGTCTTCGCCTTCCAGGTCGTGGGCGAAGACGCCGAAGGCATCGGCCGAAGTTCCCAT
>CAYPKX010000301.1:2291-2369 GCA_964411395.1 uncultured Eubacteriales bacterium
AAGGCGCATATTGAACGCCCGGTAGACCTCGCCCGAGCCGTCGATATAATCGAAAATCGTTTCCCGGTCAAAAACCTG
>CAYPKX010000302.1:0-2355 GCA_964411395.1 uncultured Eubacteriales bacterium
GCCGGAGATTATGCCCGGGCGGAGATGTTCCTCGGAACCCAAACCGCCCCGCTCGTTCTCAAGGCTTCCGTCCAACCCAACTGGCTTCCGGGAGACCGGTTCTGGTATCGAAACCGGCTGGCTGAAGGATCGGAATTCATTCTCGTCGACCCGGCCCGCAAGATGCGCGGCCCGGCGTTTGACGCCGCCGGCGTTGCGGCCGCCCTTTCGGCGGCGGAAGGAAAGACCTTCGCCGCGGTCGACCTTCCGTTCACCTCGTTCGCCTATACCTCCGGGGAAAAAGGGATGACGTTTGTCGTCGGAACCCGCCGCTATTCCTGCGACCTCAAAGGCCGCGGCCTCTCATTTGAAAATCTCCCGCTTTCCAATGAGACGGCCGCGGTCCGCCGCGACGAGCCGGAAGCCCCGTCGCCGGATGGAACGCTGGCGGTCTTCATCCGAAAGGACAACCTCTGGCTGCGCGTCCGGTCGACGGGAAAGGAAACGCAGCTGACCTTCGACGGAGTGAAAGACTTCGGCTATGCCACCGATAACGCCGGCTGGTCGAGAAGCGACCGTCCGGTCGTCGCCTGGTCGCCCGACGGCAAAAGAATCGCCACGTTCCAGCAGGATCAGCGCGGCGTCGGCGAGATGTACCTGGTTGAGACCCGGGTCGGCCATCCCGTCCTTCAGGCCTGGAAATATCCTCTGCCCGGCGACGAAAAAGTGACCATGATCGAGCGGGTCATCATCCATTTGGACGGCCCCCGCGTCGTCCGGCTGAAGATGGCCCCCGACCAGCATCGCGGCTCCGTCGCCGACGACATCAAGGCCGACGACGGATCGCTGGAGGATGCCGTCTGGAGCCCGGATTCCCGACGTCTGGCTTTCGTTTCGTCGTCCCGGGACCATAAGACCGCCTGGCTTCGGGAAGCTGATCCGGAGACGGGAGACGTCCGGGACGTCTTCCAGGAAACCTCGCCGACATACTTCGAATCGGGGGCCGACGGGCCCTGCTGGCGCTATTTGCCGGAATCGGGCGAATTCATCTGGTTTTCCGAACGGGAGGACATGGGCCGGCTCTATCTCCACGATCTTCAGACGGGCCGGCTTAAAAATCCGATCACGTCCGGCCCCGGCCGGGTTGCCGGCCTCGTCCGGGTCGATGAAAAAAATCGCCGCCTGATCTTCGTCGGGCTGGCCATGGAACCCGGACGCGACCCCTATTTTCGCCACCTCTACACGGTCGGTTTTGATGGAAAGAACCAGACCCTCCTCACTCCCGAGGATATGACCCACGACGCCGTTCTCTCGCCGTCCGGAAAATATTTTATCGACTCGTTCTCCCGGCCGGAGATTCCGCCGACGACGGTCCTCCGGGCGGCCGACGGCCGCCTTGTCCTGACTTTGGAAAAGGCCGATATCTCGGCCTTGTTGGAGACCGGATGGACGCCGCCGATGCCGTTTACGGTCAAGGCCCGGGACGGCAAGACGGACCTTTATGGGTTGATGTTCCGGCCGACGAATTTCGACCCCGGCCGCCGGTATCCGATCATCAACAACATCTATCCTGGTCCCCAGAGCGGGAGCGTCAGCTCGCGAAGCTTCTCCGCTTCCCGGCGGTGGGACGCCCGGGCGATCGCCGAACTCGGTTTCGTGGTCGTCCAGATCGACGGAATGGGCACGCCCAACCGGTCCAAGAGCTTCCACGACGCCTATTACGGCAACATGGCCGACAACACCCTGCCCGATCAGGTCGCCGGGATGAAAGAGCTGGCCGCGCGTCATCCCTGGATCGATATCGAGAGGGCCGGAATCTACGGCCATTCCGGCGGAGGCTTTGCCTCCTGCGCGGCGATGTTCCACTATCCGGATTTCTTCAAGGTCGGCGTCTCTCAGGCCGGCAACCACGACAACCGGGGATACGAGGACGATTGGGGAGAGAAGTGGCACGGGCTTCTGATCAATAACTCCGACGGGACGTCCAATTACGACTCCCAGGCCAATCAAAACTTCGCCCAAAACCTCAAGGGCAAGCTCCTGATCGCCCACGGATCGATGGACGGCAACGTCCCCCCTTATCTCACGCTTCTCGTCGTCGACGCCCTGATCAAGGCCAACAAGGATTTCGACATGATCCTGCTGCCCAATCGGGGACATGGCTTCGGGAGCGAGCCCTATATGACCCGGCGGCGCTGGGATTATTTCGTCACGCACCTGCTCGGAGCAGAGCCGCCGAAAGAATTCGCTTTCCGGCCGGCCGCGGCGAGGACTACCGCCCCTCGCCCCGGGATTTCATGAATTCGTCCCAGAGATCGCGGCGGATGAAGACGGTCATGATCACGCCCGGTCTCAAACCGTAATTTTCGATGATGT
>CAYPKX010000303.1:0-2355 GCA_964411395.1 uncultured Eubacteriales bacterium
CACGTCCAGAACGTCGTTCTCAGCTACGACCCGAACATCGCGCTGAGTCCCATCGGCCGGAGGTTCCGGGCCGAAGAAGACCAGATCCTCCTCGGAAACAAGGGTTATTTTTTAAAAAAGCTCCACGCCTTCGGATTCCCCGTCCCGCCGGGCTTCATCCTGACGACGGAGATCTTCCGCTGCCGGGAAGCGATCCAGGGATACCGCGATATCGCCCGCGACTTCGAAGGGAGGGTCGGACGGGAACTCAAGGCCGTCGAACGGGCGACCCGGAAAAAGCTGGGAGATCCGCGCCGGCCCCTGCTCCTCTCCGTCCGGAGCGGTTCGGCGATCTCCAGCCCGGGGATGATGACCTCGTTTCTCAACGTCGGGATGAACGAGCCGATCGCCGAGGCGCTGGCCGCCCGGCCGCGCGCCGCCTGGGCCGCCTGGGATTGCTACCGGCGGATCCTTCAATTCTGGGGGATGTCGGAAGGCCTGAGCCGTGATTTTTTCGACGATATCATCGACCGGCATAAAAAAGACTTCGGCGTGGATCGAAAAATCGCCATGTCCCCGGAACAGATGCGGGCTCTGGCCCTCGCCTACCGGAAGGGCCTGGAAGAGAATGGCGTGGCGTTCATCGACGATCCCCGGGAACAGCTGAACAAAGCCTGTTTCAAGGTTCTCGACTCCTGGGATTCCCCCCGGGCCGGGATCTTCCGGGCCGAAATGAACCTGTCCCATGAATGGGGATCGGCGGTCATCGTTCAAGCCATGGTTTTCGGCAACCTCGATGCGGATTCGGGAACCGGAGTCATCTTCACGCGCGATCCGAAAAGCCAGGCGGGTTCGGTTTCGCTGAGCGGCGATTTCACCCGGGGCGCCCAGGGCGACGATGTCGTCACCGGCCTGGTCGAAACCCTGCCGATCTCCGAAAGCCAACGGATGGGGGAAAACAGGGGCGACCGGGACTCCCTGGAAACGCTCTTCCCCGAAGTCTACGCGGAGTTGAAACGGTTGTCCGAGCACCTCGTCTATGAGCGGGGATTCGAGCACCAGGAGATCGAGTTCACCTTCGAAAATCCTTCCAGGGAAGGCCTGTGGATTCTTCAAACACGTGATTTACTGCCGCCCGAGACCCGGCGGCGGAAGGCTTTCGCCCCGACCAAGGCCCTGGACGGCTCCGGCCTCGGCCATGGCATCGGGATCAGCGGCGGCGCCCTCAGCGGGCGGGCCGTCTTCTCCGAAGCCGATATCGAGACGTTCGGGAAGGACGAGCCGCCGACCGCTTTGATCCTGATCCGACCCGACACGGTCCCCGACGATATCGGGCTTCTTCGCCGCGTCGACGGGCTGTTGACGGCCAAGGGCGGAAGCACATCGCACGCCGCGGTCATCATCCCCCAGTTGAAAAAAGTGGGCGTCGTGGGGCTCCGGGCCTTGAGCGTCGACGAGAAGAACGGCCGGGGAACGATCCACGGCACCGTCGTCCGTTCGGGCGACTGGATCAGCCTCGACGGCTGGAGCGGCGCCGTCTACCGCGGCCGGCATCGTCTGGAGGGGGAACGCTCTCCCGCCGGCGGGAAATGATCCTTCCCTCCCGCGCCGGGTCAGGACAAGGCCTGGTGCAGGTAAACGGCCAGGTCCCCCATCCGGTTCGTGTAGCTCCCATACTCGTTGTCATACCAGCCGAAGATCTTGGCATGAACCACAGGGATCTCCAGCCGCTCGACCGGGAAAGCGGAGCGGACTTCGGCCGAAAGACTCGAAATGCGGGTCAGGTCGATATCGATGAAGGCCGTGCGGGTATGGTTGAACTGGCCTTCGATCACGACCGAGGCGTTGATCCCGGTGACATCGGCGGAGACATTCTGCTCCTCGGAAAAGACCAGGAGGCGCTCGGGATCGCGTTCGCCGGCCTGCCGGTAAAGATCGTTGATCGTCCGGGAATCGACGGCCGGGACGCCGGCATCCCCGGCATTCTGGAAAGTCAGATTCAGGATGATGAGCGACTCGGTCTTGACCGGAATCCGGATCGAATCGGCCATGAACCCGACCGTTTTGATTTCCGGGATGGCCAGGGCGAGCGCCTCGGCGGCATTGGTGGACGTCAGGATGATGTTGTCCAGCGATGACCGGGTTTTCCGCAAGTCCTTGGCTCCGGCCTTGGGGACGTTATCCAGGACGCTTTGCGAGTTGGTTGCCGCGTGGACGGTCGAAGCCGAAGCGGTCAGGATGGACCGCGTTTTGGGGTGATTCAGCAGAGGCTTGATCATGTGGGCCAGGGCCGTCGTCGTGCACGAAGCCGCGGAAACGAGGGCATGACGGCCGGGGTCGAAGGCCCGATGATTGATGCCGTAAATCAAGGTGACC
>CAYPKX010000304.1:0-2338 GCA_964411395.1 uncultured Eubacteriales bacterium
CTTGGCTCCGTCGGGGAATTCGCCGGCCCGCATCCGCCGGAAGAGATCGAGGTTTTCCTCGACCGTCCGGTTCCGGAAGGGGCTGTCCGTCCCCGGCCGGGTCAGGGTGCCGCGGGTCGCGGTGACGTCCTCGGCGCCCAGGTCGCAGACGTAGGCCTTGCCTTTCCGGATGAGGATCTCGGCGAATTCGTAGAGCTTCTCATAATAATCGGACGCGTAGTACTCGCGGTCGTCCCAGTCGAACCCCAGCCAGCGGACGTCCTCCTTGATCGAGGCGACGTACTCGAAGCTTTCGGTCTCGGGATTGGTGTCGTCGAACCGGAGGTTGCAGAGGCCGTCGAAATCGGCGGCCAAGCCGAAATTCAGGCAGATCGACTTGGCGTGGCCGATGTGGAGATAGCCGTTCGGCTCGGGCGGAAACCGGGTGTGGACGCGGCCCTCGATCCGGCCGGCGGCCCGGTCTTCCCGGACGATGTCCCGGATGAAATTTTCCCGCGGTTTCTTGTCGTCCGTTTCGGTCATAGGGAATTCCTTCGCAGGCGGTCGACGACCGTCCCCCGCCCGAGAACGGCCATGATCTCGAACAGGCCGGCCCCCTTGGTCAGGCCCGAGACGGCCATGCGGGACGGATGGATGAGCTCGGCCACCTTGATGTTCCGCTCGGCGGCCAGGCCCCGGTAGAGCTCCTCCAGGCCGGCCGCGCTGAATTCGGGCAGAGCTTCGAGCCGGGACGCCAGATCGGCCAGCAGGGCTTTCTTTTCAGGGGCGCCGAGGTGTTTTTTCCGGCCTTCCTCGTCGACCGGAAAGTCCTCCCGGAAAAAGAATTCGATCATCGGCCCCAGCTCGCGCAGCGTCTTGATCCGGATCTTGTACAGGTCAACGACGGCCGCCCAGCGGGCGCCGTCGGAAACGTCGAAATCATATCCGTCGCGGCGGAGCTGGTCCTGGATCAGGGGGACGAGAGCCGCCGTCTCCTTGGCCATGATGTATTCGCCGTTCATCCATTTCAGCTTCACAAGGTCGAACTTGGCCTGGACGTCGTTCATCCGGTCGATGGAGAACAGACGGGCGGCTTCGGCCAGGCCGAGGATCTCGCGGCCGTCGGAGGGCGTCCAGCCGAGGAAGATCAGGTAATTGGCCAGGGCTTCGGGCAGGAAGCCCTCGGCCTTGTATTCGGCCACCGAGACGCCGCCGTGCCGCTTGCTGAGCTTGGAGCCGTCGGGCCCGAGGATGAGGGGCATGTGGCCGAACCGCGGCGGGACGAGGCCGAACGCCTCGTAGAAGAGGATCTGCTTGGGCGTGTTGGAGATGTGGTCGTCGCCCCGGAGGATGTGGGTGATCCCCAGCTCGGAGTCGTCGACGACGCAGCAGAAGTTGTAGGCCGGCGAGCCGTCGGACTTGATCAGGACTTGGTCCTTGATGTTTTCCGTCTCGACCTCGATCCGGCCGTGGATCAGGTCGTCGTAAGCGATTTTCCGGCCGGGGTCGACCCGGTAGAGGATCGCCTCCCCTTCCCGGTAGGCCCGGCCGGAGGCCACCAGGGATTCGGCTTTCTCCCGATAGAGATCGAACCGGCGGCTTTGGTACATCGGCTCGCCGTCCCAGTCCAGGCCGAGCCAGGCCAGGTCCTCCAGGATCTCGTCCAGGAACCGCTGTTCGGAGCGGACCTTGTCGGTGTCTTCGACGCGGAGAAGAAAGCGGCCTCCGGAGCTGCGGGCCGCCAGCCAGTTGAACAGGGCGGTCCGGGCGCTTCCGAGATGCAGAAAGCCGGTGGGGCTCGGGGCGAAACGAACGGTTAAGGGCGTCTTCACGGAGAAAAAACCTCTGCGGGATTGTATAGCACCTCCCTCCATCGGTCAAACTTCGGCAAGGTTTTTAAGATGATTTCCCCGAAGCCCGGGCCGGGACATCCGCGGCCGGAAAGCTTTTTTGCTATAATATCGGGCTATGTTGATACGAAAAGCCCGCCCGGAGGACTTCCCGGCGATCAGGAAGTTGGCCGAGGCGCTCGGCCTCGATTACCCCGGCATGGAAAAAGCCCTGTTCTGGCTGGCCGAGAAAGACGGGCGCGTCCTCGGGATCGTCTCCCTTCTCGTTCACGCCGACAGCCGGGAGCTCGTCTCCCTCGGCGTCGATCCCGCGGCCCGGGAAAAGGGCTTGGGAGGCCGGCTGATCGAGACGGCGGTGGAAGCCGCCGGAACGGACGTTTACCTGGCCACCGTCATTCCCGGCTATTTCGAGCGGCACGGATTCGCCCGGACGCTCCGCGTCCCGCTGGGGATGGCCAAGGATCCGGCCTGGTGCGCGGGCTGCGACAAGAGCCGCTGCGCCGTCATGG
>CAYPKX010000305.1:0-2266 GCA_964411395.1 uncultured Eubacteriales bacterium
GTCTTCGTCGACCGGGTCCGCGGCCGGACGAAGCTGGATTTTCTCTCCCTTCTCGAAACCCTGCTGATGGCGGTCAAATTCAAGAAGCGCTACACCCGGGAGACGGTGAAGGCCGCGCGTTGAAAACCCGGCGCCAGGTCCTCGGCCAGCATTTTCTTCGCGATCTCCGGCTGCTTGATAAAATCGCCCGGACGATCGATCCCCGCCCCGGGGATGTGGTCATCGAAATCGGCCCCGGCAAGGGGGCGCTCACCCGGGCGCTATCCCCCCTTGTCCGAATGATCGTGGCCGTCGAGAAGGACCGCATCCTGGCCGAATCCCTGAACGCGGAGAAGCCGGGAAACGTCGCCGTCGTCGAGGGCGACGCCCTGGAAGTCTCCTTCGAGCGCCTGATCCGGGAAACGGCCGGAGTTTCTCCGCCGGTGAAAATCGCCGGCAACCTGCCGTACTCGATCTCGGGTCCGTTTTTAGCCCGCGTCTGGGAGGAGCGGCGGCTGTTTTCCCGGGCCTCCTTTCTTCTCCAGCGGGAGGTCGCGGAACGGATCGCGGCCGGGCCGGGAACGAAGGAGTTCGCCCCGCTTTCGATCATGCTCCAGATTTTTTTCGAGGTGAAAATCCTCTTCCGGGTCGCCCCCGGCTCGTTTAGTCCGCCGCCCAAGGTCGATTCGGCCGTTGTCTCGATGATCCGCCGGGCGGCCCCCCTTCACCCGGTCGCCGACGAGGCGGGCTTCCGGAAATTCCTCGGCGGTGCTTTCGCCCAGCGCCGGAAAACCTTGCTCAATAATTTCCTGGCCATGGGGATCCCCCCGGATAAGGGGGAGGCCGCCTTGGCCTCCCTCGGCCTGGCCAAGACCGTCCGTCCCGAACAAGTCCCCATTCCCGCCTGGATATCGCTGGTTTCCCTCGTCCGTTAGCGGGTGCCCCGGTCTGAGCCCCGCCGGGAAGACGGCGCGGGCGGCCGGCGTCCAATCAAGCTCGTCCGCGGGCCTCAGGCGGCCTCCGTCGCGCCGTCCGGTCCTTGCATTCCGGGCGTCGCGGGAGTGTGATCAACGGCTCTCTTCCCCATCGCCCGGGTTAATTTTTGAGACGATGACGGCCGGAGCGGGCATCGTCCGGATGAGGCTTTACTCGATGCCGCCGCCCCCTCTTCCCGGGGAGAACATTCTCTTCCTTTCCTTTGACTTGCCCTTCGGCGGCGGGCGATGGGATTCCGGTCGCGGACTTCCGCCCCCCGGGGGAATCGGCTACAATACGTCCTCATGAAGCGTTTTGACTACTACCGCCGCCTCTGGCGGATCTACCGGTCATACGCCGGGAAGGAAACCCGCCTCGCCCACATGCCCATCCGCCTGTGGATCGAGGCGACCAGCACCTGCGGCTTGTCCTGCGTCATGTGCCCGAACAAAAGCCTGCCGCGCGAGCAGCGGGGATTCATGGATTTCGGCCTATTCAAGAAAATCATCGACGAGGCGAAGGGCTTTGTCTTCGACGTCCACCTCCTCCATCGCGGGGAATCGCTCGCCCATCCGGATTTCTTCCGGATGATCCGCTGCGCCCATGACGCCGGCATCGTCACCCGATTCCACACCAACGGAACCCTGCTGACCGAGGAGAAATCCCGCCTCCTTCTCGATTCCGGGATCGACCAGTTCGCGTTTTCCTTCGACGGATTCACAGCCGAGGCCTACGAGCGGATCCGGGCGGGAGCGAAGTTCGAGAAGACCGTCGGCAACATCGTCCGCTTCCTCGAGCTCAAGAAGGAGATGAAGCGGAAAAAGCCCGTCACGTTCATCGAGCTCATCCACTTTCCCGACGTTTTCCGGAAAACCGACCGGGCGGCGAAAAAAGCCTTCCTCGCCCGGTTCAAAGGCCTCCCGCTGGACAAAGTCCATGTCAAGGAGCTGCACAATTGGGCCGGGGAGACGTCCGGCGGGCCGGACCGGTCGAAGCCCTACCGGCCGTGCACCTTCCTGTGGCACGCCCTGATCATCTTCTGGGACGGTTCGGTCCTGCCCTGCACCCAGGATTTCTTCGGATCCTACCCCCTCGGCAACGTCCGGGATTCGTCGCTCCGGGAGATTTGGAACAACGACCGGATGGTGGCCCTCCGGGAGAAGCTCATCGCCCGAACGATCGACGACCTGCCCACCTGCTCGAAGTGCGACCGGCTCTGGCGGCCGACGCTCTTGGGGATCCCCCGCGAGTACCTGGGCCGGCTGCTCGCCGGCAAGATGAACTGAAGGCGCGGGCTCAGCGCCAATCCGGG
>CAYPKX010000306.1:0-2261 GCA_964411395.1 uncultured Eubacteriales bacterium
GTCCCTGCGTCTGGAGGGAGGTATTTGCGGGCATCAGAGATTCCATTGACGCCGGGAACATTTCCCCTCTTGCGTTGTTTGGCGATTCGTAATATGTATACGCCAGAACGCTTTTTCAGAGGACCCATCATGAAAAACGCCCCCTTGTCATCCCTGTTTTATATTTTATTGGCGCTCTTTTTTGTTGTTTCCCCGACGGCCTGGAGCCAGGTGACCGTCACCGCTCCGGCCACGGCCGTCGGAGTCCGGGCCGCCCCGGATTATGCGACCGAAGTCCTGGCCGATCGCTGGGACATGAACCAGCGGACCGATCTCGGCTGGAGGATTTTCAACATCGCCGAGGCGCCGGCCTCCAACCTGGCCAACATCGCCTTTGTCGGCGGGATCTTCTCGGCCCGCACCCAGTACGTGGAGTACCCGGGCATCCCGGAATATTCCGATCCCAACATCTCCATTCTCGATTCCGACTATCCCGGCTCGGCCGGGATCGGCAAGTTCGGCAGCAACCACAAAATCGACGCCGGGAAATACACCGTTTTCGCCGTCCGGATGTATATCGAAGGCCCCCTGGAAGTCAACCTCAGGGCGGCCTGCCTGTTCTGGTCGGAAAATACCATTTACGGGGGTTCGTCCCAGTCGAACACCTGGACGGTCACTCCCGGCTGGCGGATTTATCTGGTCGACCTGCCGACGCTCGGAATTCTCACGGGCAATGCCTGGACCGGATTCAAGGATTCGCTCCGGCTCGACCCGATGTCCCAGAGAAACCGGGACGTGAAAATCGACTGGATCCGGCTGGTTCAGAACGGTTCCACGTACCGGAAGACCATCACCTGGACGGGCTCCGGCGGCGTGGATATCTATCTCGACAACGATAATAATGCCGGCAACGGGAACCTCGGTCTTCTGGCTCAGAACGTCTTCGGCGGGTCATATGAATTTGTGGCCGGAGGTCTGGCCGCCGGGAATTATTATGCGGCCATCGCCCCGACCGGAACGACGACCTACGCCTATTCGGCCGGCTACTACGATGTCGACGAACAGCCGATTTTCCGGATCGACACGCCCTCCGAGGAAGGCAACAACCAGGACTTCATGACCATCGTCGCCGGGAATCCCTGGGATTTCAACGCCCTCTCCGACGTCGATCACACGGTCAATCTGACGAGCCAGTCCATCCAGACGATCAACTACGAGGATTTGGCCGGAAACATCTTCACCAATAACCAGGTCTACCACGGCACGGCGGCCATTCCTCCCGGCCTGATCGGCGACCCGACGGTCTTCTTCCTGAGCTTCGCCTTCCGCGGAGCGACCTACAAGATCGACACCTCCCGGTATCACAACCTGGTGGCCAGGATGGGGATCGCCGGCGACCACAGCACCAACGACGGATCGATCGCCCGGGTCATGTACATGCGGGCCGACCAGCATGCGATCGGGGAGAACGTCAGCCAGGACATCATCATCCGGCACACGACGCGGCCCGACGGCCGGTGGGTCATGGATAAGATCGTGGCCGACCTGCGGACCCTGCCCCTGGAAGAGGGCGCGGCCAGCCCCTCCCACAGCGGCTGGACCGGGACCATCGACACCTTCCGCATCGATCCGCACGAATTTCCCGACGGCCGGGCCTTCTTCTTCGATGACGTGAAAATCACCGCCGATTGGCGGGTCGACTCGTCATTCGTCATCGACTGGACGATGGAAGACGGCGACACGCCGACGGGCGCGACCGTGGCCTTCTCTTACGACACCGACCGGACGGGCTTCAACGGGACGCTCATCCAGTCGGGGATTTCGGCGCCGGCCGGAAGCGGCAGCACCATCTGGAATTGCCAGAATGTCTCCGGCGGGACCTATTATCTCTACGCCGTCGTGACCGACACCAACGCCAACACGAACAAGTTCTATGCGACCGGGCCGGTGATCGTCGACCATGCCGGAATCCCGACGATCGCCCTCTCGAAAACGAGCTTCCGTTTCGGCGCGATTCAGAACGGGACGGCCACGCCGGCTGAGAAAACGACCCTGACCAATACCGGCACCGGGACGCTCAACTGGACGGCGACCCGGTCGGCCGACTGGATTTCCGTTACGCCGTCGAGCGGGACCGGAAACGCCGTTCTTTCGATCGGCGTCGCCCGGACGGATTTGAGCCCGGGCGATTACACGGGCACGGTGACGGTTTCCGACCCGAACGGATCCAATTCTCCCCAGGTCATCACCGTGGCCTACACGGTCTACAGCCAGGGCGGGGA
>CAYPKX010000307.1:0-2240 GCA_964411395.1 uncultured Eubacteriales bacterium
AGAAAATTTTGATTATGTGAGCGGGGTAGGGGGGTGCGGAGGCGGGAACGAGCTGAGCCGGCGAAAAAAGCAGCCGGGAGCTCCGCCCCGCCTGAGGAAAGACCCGGATTTCAAAGCGACCCTGCAGGCGCATTTCGGGAAAAAAGAATAACGCGAAGGAAGCCCTTTGAAAGAGCGGTAATCTTGTTCTGGTGTTGAGCAAATCCGATTCTCAAGACGTCCCCAAAATCGAGCTATTCAAAATTCGGCGGTCGGGAAAGTAGAATCAAATCACGAAATCAGCGAGTGAAATTCCGCGATTTTCGAGAGCGTCGAATGACTGTCGATCACCCGCAGCGCCGACGTCGCGCGGGTTGCGGCGATGTGCAGCCGTTGGGAGAGACGGTCGGTGACGTGGCGGACGTCGGTCAGGATGACGGCCGGCCGCTCCAGTCCCTTGAAACGAAGAAACGTATCGCCGACGATCTCGTCCTGCGATTGCTCGTCCGAGGCCCGGCAGAACGACTCTCCGCCGATCAACAACCGGTGGACGATGTTGTCCGCGCAGGTAAGGCCGCGAAGCGAGAGGATGGCGATCTCGGATCTGGAGAAGCCCTCGTTGAGCAGGGCGGTGATTTCCTTGCCGATCGCCCGGTCGATTTCGGCCGGCGATGTGCCGATGATTTTGATGATCCCGGCATGACGGCCTTCCGTGAGGGCCGAATTGTCGGCAGGTCGTCCGGCGAATGCGTCGGCGAGGGCTTGGATGGCAGGGGGGCAACGATACGGCCGGCTTAGAGTCAGCTTCGCCGCTCCTTTCGTGATCCGGTCCGGAATCGCCCGGTTGGGCAGGAATCCCTGACTCGGGTCGGCGAAGATCCAGAGTCGCGCGCTTTTCTCGGCGCAGGCCTCGATGAAGATCCAGTCGTTTTCGGACATGTCCTGGGCTTCGTCGACGATGACGGTGTCCCAGCGGGCCGAGGTCTCAGGCAGGGCGTCGCAGGCGGCCTGGAGGGAAATCGGCTCCCAGAATTCGGGCGTGTATTCTTCGGGGACATCGAATCCTCGGGCCCTCAGCAGGCCGAGGGCCATGACGCCGACAGACGATGCCGTGATGTTCGGATCGTTGAGGCGGCGGGCGAGTTCAATTCCAAGCGATTCCGTATAACAGAGAACAAGGACACGGCGGCCGGCAGCCGCCTCTCTCCGGGCGAGCTCCATCGCCAGGACCGTTTTGCCCGTCCCGGCCGGTCCCTGGACGAGGGCCCGCTCGTTTTCCCCGGCCATGTCGAGGATCCGCATCTGGTCCTGGTCCAGACGAAGCCGGATTTCCGTGTCTTCGAGTTTTCGACGGGAAAGCTTCTGGTCGGGAATCCAGGATTCGCACCACATGCGATGGATTTCGGAGACCCAACCTTTTTGAATTTCGCGGCGCTCCGGGATCGTCCGTTCGATGAGATCGGGCAGGACGCGATCAAGAAAAGGGATGCTTTCCAGGCCGATCAGACGACCGGCCAGGTCGTCCTGTCCCATACCGGCGTCGACTTGGGTATCGGGAAAGCAGACCGCCACGCCAAGGTTGGGGGATGGAATCCTGAGATCATCGAACCGGCGAAGGAGGGATTTCCTGAAATGAAGCGCTTGAGAAAGGGGGGATTTGGCGAGGATGTGATCATTTTGGTACCAGGCTCCTCCTTCCTTGCGTATAGAGCCGCCTTTGACCTCCAGGATCAGCGCACCATGCTCGGGCGAGACGATCAGGAAATCCGCTTCGGCGAAATCGTTGATATTGACGCAGGTCTTGAGGGAATGCCAGGCATACCAGCCGGACGGCAGAGCGTTTCGGACGGCTTCAAATAGACGCCGCTCCGACTCGGGCGCGGCATAACGGATTCCCTCCCTGGGATAAAGGCCGGGAAGGCAGGCGAAGGATCTCGTTCCATTCATCGCCGTCAAATGCTTTTCCTTTATCGATAATTGGCAAAAGTCGGCCGAATCAAGTGACGATTATTTTTCTCACTCCGTACCCGTAGCTTATTTCATCAAAAATATTTTGGCAAACCATAGAATTCAATTTCCTGAAATCTTCGCCCGGTTAATCAGCGTCACGTCCTCGATATTATCCGACATCACCCAGTATTTATATTCGTCGACGTCGAAGTAGGTGACGACGCGCTTGGCGACCTTTCTGTCGCCGAAGCGTTTGATTTCTTCCGGGGTCGGCCATTCCTGATTGGAGCCGCGGTCGAAAATGGCCCGGA
>CAYPKX010000308.1:0-2231 GCA_964411395.1 uncultured Eubacteriales bacterium
AAGGCCTCCTCGACACCGCCGCCGATTTTTACGAAGCCATGGAATTGCAGGGCCGAAGACTTGGGAATCGCCGTTTTAATCAACACCTTCGACTCGGGTGTCTGTAACCGGATCGCCGACGATATCCTGAAAATCTGTCTGCCGGAATTTGAGAAAACTAACGTCCCGGTCAAAGCTGCCAGGCCCGGGCCGCAGAGAGTCGCCCGGCCGCGAGGCGCCTGGACGGGGACCTTGAAAACGATCGAAAAGGAAATCCCCCTGACCATGATTTTTCAACCCGACGGCGATGTGATCATCGAATCCGTCGCTCAATTCGAAACCAAATGGGTTTTCCCCGGGTCTCCGGAGCCCTTTCCGCAGCGGCTGGTTTTTAACCTGATCCGGTTGACCGATCACTGGATCTTCGGGTGGTGCCTGGCCATTATTCCCGACGCCGAGGCGAATCGATATCCGCATGTCGTCATGCTCAGCCTCAATCGTACGCCCGGCCGGATGAGCGGGACGGCCATGGCCGTGGACCGGACGCCCAGGCAACATTTCGGAATTTCCTATTTTGTTTCGCTGGCCGAGAAAAAATAACGGCACCGCGGCGGGGGACACAGGATCTGATTTATTTGCCGCAAGATCTCTCTGGAAAATTCCCTTGACGGATTCGCGCCATGACGATATCATATCGTTAGTTAAAGCTAACTAACAAAGAGGGCATCATGTCTTCCGAAAAAACGCTGACCGAGGTCGTGTCACTCCTGACGGCCAGGTTCGCGGACGCCCAAATCGACGGCGTCCGCGAGGCCGGCTTGGCCGACTTATCCCTGAGCCAATTCGTCTACCTGGAGCATATCGCCCGCATCGGGAATCCCACTCCGACCGGATTGGCCAAGGCCGTGGGGGTCAGCAAGCCGACGGTCTCGGTTGCGATCGACCGCCTGGAATCGGCCGGTTATATCCGGAAGACGCATTCCGACGAGGACCGCCGCTCCTACCATCTGCACCTGACCGAAAAGGGGGAGCTGTTTTCAAAAGTCCATGCCGATATCCACCGGGCTGTTGCCCGGACCTTGATCGCCGGCCTGAATAAAGCTGAAATTGCCCGGCTGACCGCCCTGATGGATAAAGTGTTGCGGCGCCTCCGGGCGGATGGAACTCGACGGGAGGCACCATGAGTCACGTTTGTCCGAATTGGTTGATCGGTACGTTTGATAATCCGCTTCGTCGCCTCGTCCAAAATCCCGACCGGATTGTCTCCGGCCTTGTTGGACCGGGGCAAACGGCGGTCGACATCGGCTGCGGGATTGGGTACTTCACGATCCCCCTCGCCCGGCTCGTCGGCTCCCAAGGAAAGGTGCTGGCCATCGACCTTCAGGAGAAAATGCTGGCCGGAGTGCGACGACGGGCCGAGAAGGCCGGCCTGACGGACCGGATCCGGTTTTGCCTGGCCGCTCCGGCCGGGCTTGGTGTCTCAGGTCCCGTCGATTTCGTCCTCACGTTCTGGATGGTCCATGAAGTCCCGGACCGGGAACGCTTCCTGAAGGAAATCCATCGACTGCTCCGTCCGGGCGGGACATGGCTTTTTGCCGAGCCGCCGATCCACGTCACGGCCGCGGCCTTTCAAAAAACGGTTTCCCTGGCCCAATCACTCGGATTTCAGATTGTTTCCCGGCCCGAGATCGGCCTCAGCCGGGCCGTCCTGTTCTCCCGGTGAACCGGTGAACCGGGGTCGGACCTCAGCATCTTATTTATTTTCAATGTCTTTATCCGCCCGGCGGGCTTCATCGACAAACGCCGCGACCTTGGCGAAATCCTTTTTAAAGCGAATCGGCTTGCCTTCGCGGTCGACGGCGTTGGTCAGGGTGCAGCTGTCCACGCCGGCCGGCCGGACCTTCAGGGCCGCCTCATAAACATTGTCGGGGGACAATCCCCCGGCCAGGATGACCGGGATTCGGCTGTTTCGAATGACGCGTTCCGTCATCTCCCAGTCTCCGGGCTTTCCGGTGATCCCCAAATATCCCTCGACCGGTTCCCGGCCCAGCCATGTGTCGGTCAGGAAAAAATCGCTCGTCCCTTCCAGGGCGGCGGCGATTTCGAGGGCGGGGAAGTCTTTCGCCCGTCCCGGTCCGGGGATCGGCAGCGTCCGAATGAGGCCGACCTCGGGAAACCGTTCCTTGAACCGGACTTGGGCTTCGATGACGGGCCGGAGGTCCCGGGCCCGTCCCCGTTCGTCGGTCAGGCTC
>CAYPKX010000309.1:0-2168 GCA_964411395.1 uncultured Eubacteriales bacterium
TCCCGATAAAATCATGGTGGGGGAGATCCGCGATCCGGAGACGGCCCAAATCGCCATCCAGTCCGCCCTGACCGGCCACCTCGTTTTCACGACCGTCCATGCCAACAACGTCTTCGACGTCATCGGCCGCTTCCTTCACATGCAGGTCGATCCGTACAGCTTCATCTCCGCCCTGAACTGCATTCTGGCCCAGCGGCTGGTCCGGCTGCTCTGTTCCAAGTGCAAGACGCCCGTCCGCTACCCGGACGAGGCGCTGCGGGAATCCGGCCTCGACCCGGAACGGTACCGGGAGCGCGTGTTTTATGAGGCCGGCGGGTGCGCGGAGTGCGGATTCACAGGTTACCACGGCCGGACGGCCATCGCCGAGATCCTCGACCTCTCGGACACGGTCCGGGAGATGATCCTGATCCGCAAGCCTTTGTCCGAGGTCCGCAAGAGAGCCAAGGCGGAGGGAATGGTTTCCATCCGGGACGTCGGCGTCGGAAAGGTCCTGTCCGGTTTGACCAGCCTCAAGGAATTGAATAAAGTCACGTTTGTGGAATAAGCCATGGCCGCGTTTATTGATTCCTGGATCAGGCGCCTAACGGCCCCGGACATTCCCGCGGCCGTCTTCCATGTCGCCCGTGGATCCCTCGGCGGTCTGCGCCGCGCCCGCCAATCCGCGTCGGTGAAAAGCTCCGTCGTCCGGAGCCTTCCGGCCGGTCTCGTGGAGCCGTCGTTCGACAAGCCGAATCTTCCCCGGCCGGAGGAGTTTCAATCGGCGGTCAAGGACGCCGTCCGCCGGATCGGGTCGCCGGAAGGACCGGTCGCCCTCCTCCTTCCGGAAACGTCCGTTAAAACCGTCCTCCTGAGCTTCGACTCGCTGCCGCCCGCTCCCGACGAGCGGGAAAAGATCATCCGCTGGCGGCTGGCCCGGACGCTCCCGCTGCCCCCGGCCGAGACGCGGTTGTCGTTCGCCGTCAGCCGGACAAACGGCCGGGCCCGGGCGTTTTGCGTCCTGGCCGCCGCCGGAGTCGTCCGGGAATACGAAAAGGCGTTCGCCGCGGCCGGGCTGGATGTCCGAACAGTCGGCCTTCCGACGCCGGCCCTGCTCGGCTGCCTGCCGAAAAACGGACCGGCGAACCAGGTAATCGTCAACATCGAGGAGGATTATTTCGCCGCCCTGGCGATTCTCGACGGCGGACCGGCGCTGTTCCGGGTGAAGCCCCTCTCGACGGGGAAGTTATGGGAAGAAGCGGCCGAGGAAACCGCGGCCACCCTCCGTTTCCTCGAGGACCGGGAGAAGAAGGAAATCGAAAGCGTCTGGCTGCGGCCGGCCGCGGGCGGGGATGCCGGGACGGGCGCGGCCCTCATCCAAAGCCGCGTTTCCCGTCCCGTCCGGATTCTGCCGGGCGACGGATCGACGGGGATTCCGCCGGCCGACCGGATCCGCCTGGCCCCCCTTCTTGGACAGATCTCATGAACGGCGGCCTGCGCCTTCCGATCAACCTGGCCACCCGGCCGCTGCGGAACCGGCGCTTGTTCCGGGCGGCGGTCGGGATTCCGGTGGTCCTTTTTCTTCTCTTCGGCGGGGGGGCGGGGGTCCTTCTCCTCCATTCGACCGCCCGCCTGAGGGCCGACGAGCGGACCCGGGCCGAGCTCGAGCGCCGCATCCAATCGGCCGGACGCGAACGAGCGGATAAAACCGGGCAGAGCCAGACGATGAGGAAACGGGATTCCGAGCTCGTCGACGTGGTCAACGGCGTCATCGTCCGGAAGAATTTTTCCTGGGTGGGGCTTTTCTCCCGCTTGGAACAAGCCCTGCCGCCGCAGTGCTCGATCGTCTCGCTCAGCCCGCTTCAGCTGACCGAAACAGGGCTTCGGGTCAACATGAAAGTCATTACTCCGGGCCTGCCCGGCCTTCTGGTCTTGATTGAAAACCTGACGGCCCGGGGTTTCAAGGACGTGGTTCTGCGGGATGAGCTGACGGGCGGCGGCCGGCTCATCTGCGAAATCGGATTTGATTATAATGGAACTCTTTGACCTCTTGGACGAAGGCGAGCGCCGGATCGTTTCCATCGCGGCCGTCGTCTGCGCCGCGGTGTTCGCCGTTCTTCTCGTGTTCGGGGTCAGGGCTTGGCTGAACGCCGGCCGGGCGTCCGCCCGGCGGGCGGCGGTCGAGACGGAGT
>CAYPKX010000310.1:0-2128 GCA_964411395.1 uncultured Eubacteriales bacterium
GAAGACCGCACCAAGGACGACGAGAAGGCCGACGAATAATCCGAACCAGCCCATCGGCACGCCGCCGAATTGGGCGATCGGGGAAAACGCGGAGCTGTCGCAGTTGAAGAAGGCGCTGATGTCGCAGAACGATCCTTCCCAGATGGAAGAAGGAAAATTGGCCGCATAGAAATGTTGAATGGTCATGGCCGAGGCGGCGATCATCCCCGCACCGGCGAAGAAGCTCCAGAACCGCTTCCCTCCGCTTCCTTCAAGAGTCAATGATCCGGCCATGGAAACCTCCTCGCCTTGAATCCGCAGTCGGGCCGTATTTTAGCACAACTTAAACTTGAAGGGACCGGCCGTTCTCCTTATAATCAGGTCCCCGCGCCCGCCGGGGAACCTTCCCGGCGGCGGGTATTTCACCGAGAGAAACCGGCCGCGCCGCGGCCGCCCGGGAGGACCAGATGTCGACGACGTCAAACGATGAGATTCTTCAGCTCTTCAAGGATTCCGACGCCCTGCTCCAGGGCCATTTCAAGCTCACCTCGGGCAAGCACTCGGAATGGTACTTCGAGAAGATCCGGCTGATCGAAAAACCGGGCGCCCTGGATAAGATCGTCGATCTCCTGGCCGGCAAGATTCGGGCCGAAGGCCTGGATTTCGAATACGTCGTCTCCCCCGCCTACGGGGCCATCGCCATCGGCTTCCTGACGGCCCTCAAGCTCGGCAAGAAATTCGCCTTCACCCAGCGGGTCGAGGAAAAGATGTCCTTCCGTTCGGGTTTTTCGGGAATCGAGGGCTCGCGGGCGATCATCGTCGAGGACATCCTGACGACCGGCGGCTCGATCCAGGAAGTCGTGGCCTGCCTCAAGGAGCGGAACTGCGCCATCCGGGGCATCTATGTCCTGGTCGATCGGACCGGCGGCGCCGTCCCGATCGAGGGCAAACCCGTCGGCGGATTGCTGGCCCTCAAAATCGAAGCCTTCGAGCCGGATGTCTGCCCCTTCTGTCACAAGGGCATCCCCCTGGTCAAGCCGGGAGCTTCGGACAAGAAGTCTTAGAAAACCGAACCGTCCTTAATTCAATCCGCGTTTTTTAAGCAGCGCGTCGATTTTCGGCTCCCGGCCGCGGAAATCGATGAACATCTTCATATAGTCGGCGGTGCCGTTTCTGGCCAGAACGCTTTTCCGGAACCGGTCGGCCGTGGCCTTGTCAAACAGACTCGTCTCTTCAAAGGCGCCGAAGGCATCGCTGTCCAGCACCCCCGACCAGATATAGCCGTAGTAGCCGGCCGCATACCCGCCGATGATGTGGGTGAAATGCGTGCTCCGGTACCGGCTGGTGATTTCCGGAATCAGGCCGATCGAGTCGAAGTAGTCTTTTTCGAATGTGTTGACGTCGAGGTCGACGGGTTCGGCGACGGTGTGATACTTCATGTCCAGCAGCGAAGCGGCGATGTATTCGACGTTGTCGAAGCCCTGGTTGAACAGGCTGCTGTTGGCGATTTTCTTGATGAGGGCCTCGGGGATGGCTTCGCCGGTCTGGTAATGCCTGGCGTAGTGCTTGATGACTTCCGGATGGGTGGCCCAGTGTTCCATGATCTGGGACGGAAGCTCCGAGAAATCCGGAGACCGGAACGTCGTGCCCGTCGTGATATCGGAACAGAGATTGTTCAGGGCATGGCCGAATTCATGAAACAGCGTGCCCACTTCCTCCAGGGTCAACATGGCCGGGTTGCCGCCCGAAGGCACGGAAAAATTCATGACCATGGTGACGACCGGGTCGATTTCCTTCCCGAAAATCCGGCTCTGGCTGCGGTAGGTTCCGCACCAGGCGCCGCCGTTCTTGCTCGCCCGCGGATGGAAGTCCAGGTAGAGGACGCCGCAAGGCGAACCGTCGGCTTCCTTGACCTCGAAGACCTGGGCGTCGGGATGCGGCAGGGGGACGTTGGCCAAGGGTTCGAAGGTCAGGCCGTACAGCTGGCCGGCCACCCAGAAGGCTCCGTCCCGGACATTGGCCAGGACAAAATAGGGTTTGAGCTCGTTGTCGTCGAGGTCGTATTTCGCCTTGCGCAGCTTTTCGGAGTAATACCACCAATCCCAGGCGGCCAGCTTGAAATCGCCCTTTTCCTTGTCGATGATCGCCT
>CAYPKX010000311.1:0-2106 GCA_964411395.1 uncultured Eubacteriales bacterium
TGAAGACGGGAAGTCTCGATCATCTTCCGGCGGCGGCTTTCGGCGGCGATGTCCGCGATCCGATGATACTGGTCGAAGCCGACGACGAAATCCGCGCCCGACCGGGGCCCGGGCAGACGGTCCTTGCGGAGCTGGGCGACGCAGCCGGTGACGCCGATGAGAAAGGGGCGCTTTTTCTTCAGGACCCGCAGGCGGCCGAGAAGGGAATAGAGCTTCTCCTCCGATTTGGCCCTGACCGAACAGGTGTTGACGATGACGATGTCGGCCGATTCGATCGTCCCGGCCGGAACGGCCCCGGCCGCTTCCAGATGTCCGGACAACCGCTCCGAGTCGTTCTCGTTCATCTGGCACCCGAAGGTGCGAAACGCGTAGCGAAGGCCGCCGAGAGGGAGGTCCGCCCCGGTCATTTCATCAGGTCTTCGGCGATCGAGGCGGCATCCCGGACAAACGACGCGCAGCGCTTCTGAAAGAGGTTGTCCTCGACGGCTTTATGAAAACCCTCGGGGGTTGCCAGGTCGACGCCGATCAGACCCGGACACGTCGTGTCGTTTCCGTGAAGGGCTTTGAACTTCCGGAAGAACTCGGTCATCAGGGCATACGTTTTTTCCTTGGCCGCCAGGTCCTCGACCTGACTCCGGCCGAAGCGAAGCCCGAAGGCCAGAAACGCTCCGGTGACCGCCCCGCAGGTCAGGCCGAGATGGGCCATCCCGCCTCCCAGGGCCTGGCTCATTTTCAGCGCGGTTTCCCGGTCGAGGCCGGTCCCGTCGATCAACGAGGTGAACACGGCCTGAGAGCAACTGAAACCGGAGTCGAATGTCGCTCCGGCGATTTCGGATTTGGACATGATCATTTCTCCAGAACGGTATTTTAACCCAAACCTGGAATATTCACGAGCCGGGGGCAACGGAGCCGCCGGTCGCTCGTCGTTCAAAAAAGCGAAAATGCGAGCTGAGAAAAGAACGCTCAGGCCGGGGGCTTCAGCCCCGAGTTATGGAGGAGCATCTCCCGGGCGCCGGCCAGGGACGTGGCGTTGACCAGACTTCCGGACATGAGGCGGGCCAACTCCTCGACTCTTTGATCGAAGCCGAGCTTGCGGACCGTTGTGAACGTCCGGTCCTTTTCCGTCCGCTTGGAGATCGTGTAATGATGAGCCGCAAACGAGGCGATCTGGGGGAGATGGGTGATACAGAGGATTTGGTGGCGGGCGGCCAGAGCCTTCAACTTCATGGCGACGAATTCCGCCGTTTTGCCCCCGATCCCGGCGTCGATTTCATCGAAGATCAGAGTCGAGTCCTCGTCCCGGCCTTGAGCGGCCGATTTCAGGGCGAGCATGATTCGGGACAGCTCGCCGCCGGAAGCGATTTTCCTCAAAGGCTTCGGCGGCTCACCCGGGTTGGGCGAGATCAGAAATTCGATCATGTCCAGGCCGTTCTCGCCGGCTTCTCCCGGCCTTTCCGGGTCGAAGACGTCGGTCTCGACCCGGACTTCGAAGCGGGCCTTCTTCATTCCCAGGAGAGCGATCTCTTTTTCGATCCGGCCGCCGAGCTCCCGGGCGGCCTCGCGTCGGACTTGGGACAGCTTCCGGGCGGACGCGGCATACGCGGAGGCCGCCCGGGCGATGTCCTCATCGGCCCGGCGGAGGCGGTCCTGAATCCCGAGAAAGTCCTCCCGCTCGGCCTTCAAACGATCGAGGTACACCTGAACCTCGCCGATTTCGGCGCCATATTTCCTTTTGAACTGTTCGATGAGGCTCAGCCGTTCCTCGATTTCCTCCAGCCGGTCCGGAGATTCCTCGCTCCGGTCGCGGAAGCGGAGGAGGAGGTCGGACAGCTCCCGAACGGCGATGCCCAGGGGCGTCAGGGTCTCTTTCATCTCCCGGAAGGCGGCCTCAAATGAACCGAGCTCTTCGAGCCGTCCGGAGAGACGGCCGAGCATCGCATGAATCGAGGAATCTCCGCCGTAGGCCAGATCGAAAGACTCATCCACCAGGCCGCGGATTTTCTCGGCATTGCGGAGGAGAAGGCGTTTGGCCCGGAGATCCTCTTCCTCTCCGGGCTTCAGTCCGGCTTTTTCGATCTCGGCGATCTGAAATTCGAGGAAATCCAG
>CAYPKX010000312.1:0-2100 GCA_964411395.1 uncultured Eubacteriales bacterium
CCGAAAATCGACGAATGGCTGGAGCAAGACCGCCTGATGAGATTCAAACAGCGGCACACGGCCAAGCGGATCCATCAGCGGCTGGGAGAAGAATATCCGGACGCATATCGTTGCTCCTATCCCCTGGTCCAGCGATATGTGAAGAAAAAGAAACGGGAGCGGGGGGCGGAGCCGGGAGATCTGGAGCTCGTCTGGGCGCCGGGAGAAGCCCAAGCGGACTTTGGAGAGGCCGATGTTCTCCAGAACGGGCTTCAACGGACGGTCAAATATCTCTGTCTGAGCTTTCCTCGCAGCAACGCCGCGCTTTTCCAAAATTTCGGCGGGGAAACGGCCGAGTGCGTTTGCCAGGGGCTTCGGGACATTTTCCATCAGATCGGGGGCGTGCCGGGGAGAATCGTTTTTGATAATGCCGGGGGTGTGGGACGCCGGATCCGGGACAAGATCAGCCTGACGGATCTCTTTCTGCGGTTTAAATGCCACTACGGATTTTCGGTCAGCTTCTGCAATCCGGCCTCGGGCCATGAGAAAGGGAACGTGGAAAACAAGGTCGGCTACATTCGGCGGAACTTCTTCGTTCCCATTCCGGAGGTCTCTGACCTGGAAAGCTGGAACAGGGAGCTGCTTTCAAGGGCGGAAAAGGACTTTGACCGGCCCCATTACAAGAAAGGCCGGACGATCAAAGAGCTCTGGGACGAGGAGCGGCGGCATTTAAGCCCGCTTCCGGAAAGACCATTTCAGGTGGAGCGGTTGGAAAAAGCGGCGACCAACGGATATGGAAAGTTCTGCTTGGACGGCCGACACTGGTACTCCAGCGCCCCAGAGCTGGCCGAACAGATGGTCACGGTTGGGATCCGGGCTCACCAGGTCGTCGTCTACGGAGCGGACGGCCGCCCCTTGAGCGTTCATCCACGGTCGTTTGGGGAGAAGCGGACCGATACGGCCGATTATGCGACCAGCCTGCAAACATTACTGCGCCGGATGCGGGCCTGGCCGAACAGTCCGTTTCGGGCCGGGTTGAGCGAACCGCTCCGCGAATCACTGGATACCCTGGCCCGGCCGGATTTACGCCGGATCCTCTCGGTTCTTTCCGGCAGCATCTCGTCCTTCGGGCTCGAGGTCGCCCTGGAATCGCTTGAGGAGGCGGTTCGGCGAGGAACCGTGGACGGCTTCAGCCTCCAGGCCCTCTCTACCCGAATCGCCTACGACGGCTTGATGTCGGCTCCGAACCGGGGTCCCGACTTGGAAACCTACGACCGGACGCTTCTGTCATGAGAAAGCCCCGGGTGAATCGATCCCATCGGCGGGAGGAGATCTCCGGTCTTTTACGACGCCTAGCGTTCAGCCAGACGGCCCTCCATCTCTGTGCCGCGGAAGGCTCGGCGGCTCAGGAAGAGTTCCTTCTGCGCGTTCTGAGAAGCGAGTCTGCCAATCGCGAGGAGGTCCGCAAGGCCCGGTATCTGAGGGAGGCCGGCTTCCCGGTCTATAAAACCCTGGCGGGATACGAAAACCAAAACCTCCGGCTGCCGCCGAACCTGTCCCGCCCGGACCTAGCCGCCGGCACGTTCATCGGGGATAAGAAGAATCTGGTCCTCTACGGGCCGGTCGGGACGGGAAAGACGCATCTGGCGACGGCCTTGGGGGTTCTGGCTTGCGAACGCGGCATCCGGACCCGCTTCTTCACCGCCGCCCAGTTGGTCGTCCGGTTGTCGGAAGCCTTCTCCCCCGGAACACTGGAAAAAACGTTCTCCTCGATCCTAAAAGCCGAGCTTCTGCTCCTGGATGAGTGGGGTTACGTGCCGATCGACAAGCAGGGCGCGCAGTTGCTGTTTCGGATCATCTCCGACAGCTACGAAAGGAGGAGCCTCATCATCACGACGAATCTGGAGTTTTCAAAATGGGGTTCGATCTTTACCGACGACCAGATGGCCGCGGCGATGATCGACCGGTTGGCCCACCACGGCCACATCCTGTTGTTCGAGGGCGAAAGCTACCGGATGAAACATGCCCTCATGCGGCAAAAGCACTGAGAAATATCCCCGTGATCATCGTGGGTATTTTGGACGATTTTTTCGGGTATTTTCCCTTGACAAAACACATCCC
>CAYPKX010000313.1:0-2092 GCA_964411395.1 uncultured Eubacteriales bacterium
CCCGGCGGGGACGAAATACGCCCTCCTGACGACCGAAGGAGCGCCCCGGCCGGACAAGAAGACCGGCCGGATGCCCACCGAAGAGGAACAAGCCAAGTGGCAGCGCGTCCGCCCGGTCATAAACGAGATTCTCGGGGGAAAGGGATTGGTCCGGATCGCCGAGGAGAAAATTTTCGTGACCGGAATGAAAGGGCCGCTGGAGGAGGGCTGGGAAAAGAAGGTGGAGGCGTTCGCCGCCGGAATCCCGGTCTGATATCGGTCGGGGGATCAACGACGACGCCGCAGACTCATTTTCCCGCCGCGGCGATCTTTTTATCCATATCTTCGTGGATCGCTTTCCGGACCTCATCCGACCAGACGGCGTGGCCGCCGCTCTCCAGAAAACGGATATCGGTTCGGAGGCCCGTCGCGGCGGCCGCTTTCTGAAAAGCCCGAACCGGCCGGTCCAATCCGAAATCGTCGTCAGCGGCCACAAAAATGCGGATTTTATCCGCTAAAAGGTCCTTCGTTTTTTGATCGGCGGCGGAGACGAGGCGGCTCAGGTCGAAAGAGGCGTACGGCGAAGCCACCTGCGGGTCCACGGCTCCGGTATGCCAGTCGAAAAGCCGCCGCGGCTCGCCGTCGGGGCCCTTCGGGCTGAACGTCGCGTCGAAGGAGTACATCTGCTCTCCCCAGCCGGCGATCCGGTCCATAGCGACGAAATCCTTGAGGGTTATGCGGCCGAACGAATCGGGCTTCGCCGCAGCGTTGAAAACCTTCAGCGTTCCGTCGGGAGCGACGAACATGTTGGCGTCCTTCTCGTAAATGTTCGTCCCGGTGAACTCGGTGAAATCGACCGGGTCGGGCGATCCGGCGTAGGCCCCTCCAAATTGATCGGGACGCCGAAACAGCAGCCACAGACCGGCCCAGGCGCCGGAAGACTGTCCCATAAGAAAGCGGGTTCGCGGGTCCGGATCGACGCGGTATTCCTTTTCGACAAACGGGATCAACTCCTGGAAAAAGGTCTCCTCGCGCGGGCCGTTCGTCTCCGAAGTGACGAAGTTATGCCAGCCCGTGCGGCATTCGATATTGACGAAGACGAAGATTTTCTCCCGGCCGTATCCCGACATGCCGTATCGTTTCTGCGGCTCTCCGGAGAGCGCGTCAAAATGCGTCGCCCCGGCTCCGCCCATGACATAGACCGAAGGATAGCGCCGGCCCGGATTCTTGAAATAACTTTCCGGAAGAATGACGGCCGCCCGGATCGGTTCGGGCTCGCCGTAAAACCGGGTCAAAAGATCGCTGTCGAATTTCGCTTCCTTGATGAATTCCGTCTCTTTAAAGCCGGGCCGCTTCTTCGCCAAAATATGAACGAGAAGATCGAAGGGACGGCGCCGGCTTTCGCCGTCGATCCGGACGACATTTTTATTCGTGACGGCGTTGCCTTCGGCGTTGATCGACCGCGCCTTCTTATTCGCTTTAAGGGCGGCCTGAACGGCGTACCAGCCGTCCTGAAGGACGAGGTCTTCGGGCCAGCGTTCCGCCTTGGCTTCCTCGAGAAGGATCGACTCGCCGGGTTTCCAGTCCCGGACATCCCAGGCCAGGCTCAGCTGGGGATCGGTCGGATCGACGTTTTGGACGGACTTGGAGGGTTGGTTCTGAAATCCGAGAATGATTCTCCCGCTGATGGGTGTTTGACCGACGTCCTCGGTATAAGTCAGCCGGAAGACGAGATTCGAGTCCGGGGCCGCTTTCCCGGCGCAGCCCGCTTGAAAAACAAGGGACGCCGCGGCGATAATCGCGAAAAAGATCGTTTTTTGATTGCTTTTCATCCGCTTTCTCCTGAACCGATCCAAAAGGAGTACGATTCAAACGGAAAAAACGTTTGCCCCCCCCAAAAAAAACGATTCGAGTCTGAACAGGCGGCGGCAAAAGCCGGTCGAAGGATTTCGATTGGACGATGACCGAAAGACGCCTTCGAGCGGAAATATCCGGCCCGACGGCCGGCGGGATCAAGCCCGGCCGAGGTACGCTTTTTCCATCCGTTCAAGAAAGCGATGGAATTCCTCGTGCCGGCCGGCGCCGACGACGTCGCGCTCCACGATCTCGAAGC
>CAYPKX010000314.1:0-2068 GCA_964411395.1 uncultured Eubacteriales bacterium
GCCGAGCAAATTCCCGATACGACGGCCAGTCCGTCCGCCCCCGCCTCCAAAACCCGGGCGGCGCTTGCCGCATTGATCCCGCCGATGGCGACCAACGGCCTTCGCACAAGCGGCCGCAGCCGCCACAAGCCTTCGATTCCCCAAGCCGCGCCCGTGTCCGTCTTGGTCGGCGTTAAAAATACCGGGCTGACACCCAGATAATCGACCTCGAGCCGCTCGGCCGCGACCGCCTGGCTTTCGTTTTCGACGGAAAGGCCGATAATCGCCTTCGGACCCAGAATCCGCCTCGCGTCCGAAACGCTCATATCGCTCGCTCCGAGATGCACGCCGTCGGCCAGCACGGCCAGAGCCACGTCCACCCGGTCATTGATGATCAACGGGATGCGCCGCGGCCGTAATATCTCCGCGATCCGGCGCCCGAGAGCGATAAAGGTGCGTGTCGGGGCCGTTTTCTCCCGCAGTTGAACGATCGTCGCTCCGCCGGCTGCGGCTTTCTCGACGATCTGCTCGATCGCCCGCCCGCAGGACAATTCCCCGTCGGTCACGAGCATCAATCCAAAATCGGCTTTCATCGTTATTTCGCTCCGCCGGCCGGGCTCCGCGGATGGAGCCGCGACCGCTCCCGCCCCGGCCGGGGCGGATCGCACCGCCCCCTCCATTGCCGGTCGACACTCGCCGCTCCGACCCTTGCCGGCGCCGTCCCGCCGCTCCGGCTAATTCCGGGTTTCCTGATTCATTTTCAGCCGCCGCCGGACTTCCGGCTCGCCGATCCGGTAGAGGGCGTCGAGGAATTCGAACTGGAAGCTTCCCGGCCCGGCCGATTTGGCTGCGGCCATCTCCCCGGCGATTCCCATCACCGCCATGGCCGCCGCCGCACCCTCGAAGGGAGAGGCATCGACGGCGATAAAGGCCCCGGTCAGGGCCGAGGCCGTGCATCCGAGCCCGGTCACGCGGGGCATGATCGGATCTCCATTGGAAACGGAAATGATCCGGCCGTCGGCCACGATCCGATCGACCTCGCCGCTGATGCTAACGACGCAGCCGTATTGCTTGTTCAGGATAAAAGCCGTTTCCAATGCCGCTTCCGAACCGTGGCGGCTGTCGACCCCTTTCGTCTGGATCTCTTCCTTGACCAGGGCCATGATTTCAGAGGAGTTGCCGCGGACGACCGTCGGCCGGAATTGATCGAGAAACTCGCGGGCGGTATCGGTCCGGAACGCGGTCGCCCCCGCTCCGACGGGATCGAAGACGATTCGAATGCCGCGGGATTTGGCCGCATCGGCCGCCCGAAACATCGCCTCGATCCAGGGGACGCTGAGAGTTCCGATGTTGACCACCAGGGACGAGGAAATCCCGACCATTTCCTCGACTTCTTCGAGGGCATGGGCCATGATCGGCGAAGCCCCGATCGCCAACAGGGCGTTGGCCGTATTGTTCATGACCACGTAATTGGTGATGTTGTGGACCAGGGGAGCATCGTTACGGATGCGTTCGATGTCCTGCCAGACGTCTTCATCTTTCATCGGGAACCCTCCGGAAATACGTCGTCCCGATGATTATAACACTTCAGCCGTTGTTTTTGTCCCGGCCGCGCAGCCGGAAACTTTGGCGGGAATTATTTCTTCGCCGTCCGGGCCTCGTTCATCCTGGCCTGATGCTCTTTCATCATCTTTTCCCGCTCGAGCATTTGAGCCAGATGCTCCTGGATCATTTTCACGGTCTCGGGATCTTTGGAGGAAAGAGTGACGACAACGCCGTCCTTGGTGTTTTCGACTTTTTTATCGAAACCTTCCATCATCATCGGACCGAATCCGGCCATCTCGCCCATCATTCCGGGCCTTCTTCCCATCATTCCCATCCGGCCGGGGCGCATTTTCATGCGCATCCCCATGGGCCGATGCATCTGGCCGCCCATCATCCCGGGCATCAGGCCCTGGTGATGAAGCATTTGGCCTTCCGCCATTCCGGCGTGGCCCTGCATCATCTGTCCCTGCATATGCGACATCTGACCGGGCATCTGTCCCTGCATCCGGTCTTTCATTTGCCCCTGCATTTGGCCCTGCATCTG
>CAYPKX010000315.1:0-2053 GCA_964411395.1 uncultured Eubacteriales bacterium
GGGCGAAAGGCCCGCTGCGGGCCAAGCCGAAGGACTATCTCGGCATCACCTTTCCTTCGTCGTCGACCGTCCTGGATTTCGAATCCGGGCGTCC
Source organism: uncultured Eubacteriales bacterium (assembly GCA_964411395.1). Taxonomy (GTDB): domain Bacteria; phylum Acidobacteriota; class Aminicenantia; order Aminicenantales; family UBA4085; genus JAAZPG01. Next base: position 95 of record CAYPKX010000315.1, read on the forward strand.
GCGGACTTTTTCGGCCCTGCCTTTCGCCCGGCGGGAAATCCGGGACATCGCCCGGGTTTTTTCGGCAGGTCGGACCACGGTCCGGCTTGATCAGGACGGCGGAGAAACGAAAATTAAAACCGCGCCGCTCGAGGATTATCGCTTCATCCACTTCGCCGTCCACAACTGGATCGACGCGAGGGTCTGGCGGAGGACTTTTCTCCTTCTCGGCCCCGATGCGGCCGGCACGGAAGACGGCTTGCTCCAGCCGGCCGAGATCCGGCGCCTGCGCCTGGATGCGGAAATGGTTGTTCTTTCGGGTTGCGAGACGGCCCGGGGACAGGAGACGCGGGGCGAAGGCCCGCGCGGGATCACGACCGCGTTTTTCCGGGCCGGAGCCCGGGCCATGCTGATCAGCCACTGGAACGTGGACGACGCCGCTTCAGCCGAGTTCATGACCGCCTTTTACCGGGAATTGCTGGCCGGGAAAAACAGGGAGACCGCGCTTCGGGAAGTGAAGCTGTTGTTTTTAAAATCGAAACGCCGGCACCCGGTCTTCTGGGCTCCCTTCACCCTGATCGGGTGAGGACCGGCGGCCGGTCAACGAATCGAAAATAGCTTCGAAGCTTTGGCGATCGTCATCCCGTCATCGCCGTAAGCCCGGATGGTCAAAAGAAATGTTTTTCCCGGGTCGAGTACGCCGGGATGGCGGTCCAGGTAAAAAACATAGGCGCGGGCCGCCGTGCCGAACTCCTCGATCAGGGGATTCAGGGCCTCATCCACAACACTGAGTTGATACTTGTCCACCCCCGGCACCGCCTCCCACCGGAGGAGCATCGTTTTGCCGTCGGAAAGGAGAATCGGCGGCAGAACCGTCAGGGTTTGTTCCGCCGATTTCCGGCTGAAAGTGAACGGGGATCGATGGAGAAGGACGGAGGAGGCGGTCACGCCGATTAAAACCAGAACGAGAGCGGCGGCGGCAAAGCCCCAGGCCCGGCGCCGAAGACGGGGACGACGGAGGGCGGGGTCGCTCAGGAACGATTTGCGGCGGGCGGCCCGAAGCTCCCGCCGGCTTTCGGCGGCCAGAGACCGAAAGTGGGATTGATTGGCCCGGATTTCGGCCTGGATCTCGCGGAGAACGTCGAAGCGGACCCGGCATTCCGGGCAGGCGAGGACGTGATCGATCAGGGCTTCCCGTTCCCCGGCCGAAAGCTCAGTCTGGAGCGATTTCGCCAGCGCTTCCGGACTCGGGCACGGGGAGCCGTTCCCGCTGTTTTCCTTCATGCGTTTTCCTCGCTTGCGGACGTCCCTCCGCAGGTTCCATCGCCTTGGCCAGCTCTTGAAGCTCCGCGACGCTTCGGTAAAACAAGTGGCGGACCTTGGGAAGCGTCCAGCCGAGAACGGCGGCCGTCTCCTCGAGGCTCATCCCGGCAAGGTGGTATTTGACGACCAGGCGGCGCTTTTGGGGAAGCTTCTCCACCAGCCGGGAGACCAGGTCGCGCCGTTCCAATTCGTCCGTATCCGAACCGACGATCAGACCGGCCGGGAGCCGGCTCCCCATCTCTTCGGAGAGGGCGTCGAGTGAGACTTCCTTGGAACGGCTGCCCATGATGCTCAGGGTGGTTGTAAAAACCACCTTCCATAGATATGACTCGAGGCGGTCGATTTTTTTCCCGCTGTCGAGGATCCGCCAGATCTTGGCCTGGACTTCCTGGAGGACGTCCTCCCGATCGCAGACGGAAAGCCTGGGGAACTTTCGGGCAAGAATTGTCCGGACGGACCTGCCGATTTCGGCGATCAGCCGCTCGGTCCAGACCGTCTTCCCGATGTCCATTCTCGCTCGACTCTTTCCGGCGGAAACAGGCCGCACTTTCGCTCGATTTCTTGAAATCATATAGAAAACGAATCTCCTTGGCAAACCCGATATTATGATTTTCAAAAAATATTTCTATATCAAAGCGGGAAATATTCGCCCGAAAG
>CAYPKX010000316.1:0-2050 GCA_964411395.1 uncultured Eubacteriales bacterium
AGGCTCTCTTCCAATCGGGAGGAGCGGAGCAGGCGAATGACCGACGATACCGCTCACGCCTCCGGTTTTCCCAAGTCTTGCCTCAGCTTTGTCGATAAGGGTCGCGGCTTTTCTCGATTGGCCTGGCCGACAAGTCCTCGGGCAAAGAACTCGCTTCCCGATTTCCCACGGATTTCGGCTTAAGAACTCAGGAGGCGGGACACGAGAGGCGGGCAGCGACGGTTGCTCCGATCTCGGACGGCAGGGGAATGACGATCGCTCCGGCCTCCGTCAAAATTCTCGCTTTATCCTCGGCCCGGCCGATGGGCCCCTCGATAATCGCCCCGGCGTGTCCCATCCTCCTTCCGGGCGGAGAGGTGAGCCCGGCGATATAGGCGAACACCGGCTTGGAATAGCCTTTTTGAATAACGGCGGCGGCGTCTTCTTCGGAAGTCCCGCCGATTTCCCCAATCATAACGACCGCGTCTGTCTCCGGATCGGTTCGGAACAGCTCCAACAGGTCGACGAAGGAAAGACCGGTGATTGGATCGCCGCCGACGCCGACGGCGGTCGATTGACCGAGTCCGGCCACGGAAATCTGCCTCACCGCTTCATACGTGAGCGTTCCCGAGCGGGAGATGATCCCGATCCGGCCGGGTTGGTGGATGGGGCCGGGCATGATCCCAACCTTGGTTTTTCCGGGCGAGATGAGGCCGGGGGTATTCGGGCCGAGGAAGACCGTCGGCCGGCCGGCCAGAAACCGCTTGACCCGGATCATATCGAGAATCGGGATCCCCTCGGTGATGACGACAATCAGTCCGAGACCGGCGGCGGCCGCTTCCATGATCGCGTCGGAGGCGGCAAACGGCGGGACGAAGACCACCGAGACATCCGCTCCCGTGGCCTCCCGGGCTTCGGTGACCGTATTGAAGACGGGCCGGTCAAGATGAACACGGCCCCCTTTTCCGGGTGATACTCCGCCGACGACTTGCGTTCCGTATTCGATCATGCGTTGGGCGTGAAAGGTCCCTTCCTTCCCGGTGAATCCTTGAATGAGAATCCGCGAGCCGGCCTCGACGAGAATACTCACAGGCGGCTCCCGTTTCCCGTCAGACGGGCGGACGCGACGGCTTTTCCGGCCGCCTCGCCCATCGTCTCGGCCGATTCATAAACCAGGCCTGAGGCCGCCAGGAGGGCCCGCCCTTCCGCGGCGTTGGTTCCATGAAACCGGACAATGAACGGAGCCCGGACGCCCTTTTCCTTGGCGGCCCGAATCAATCCCCGGGCGACAAGATCGCAGCGGACGATGCCGCCGAAAATGTTGACAAGGACGACTCGGACGGCCGGGTCGGCCAGAACGAGCTCGAAGCCGTTTTTAACGGCCTCTTCCGAAACCCCCCCGCCGATATCGAGAAAATCCGCCGGACGGCCCCCTGCGGCCTGGATCAGGTCGGCCGTGGCCATGGCCAGTCCGGCTCCATTGACCAGGCAGCCGATGTCGCCGCCCAGCCGGACGAAGCTCAATCCCGCTCGGTCCGCGGCGATTTCCGCCGGGTCGGCATCGGGATCATCGGCAGCCGGCCGGAATTCAGGGTGGCGGTAAAGCGCGTTGTCGTCAAGCACGATTTTGGCATCAAGGGCTTGGAGGCGGCCTTCTTCGGTCAAAGCCAGGGGATTGACCTCAACCAGCGTGGCGTCGATTTCCAGGAGCGCCCGGACGAGACCGGTCATCGTCGCGATTCCCTCGACGAGGGAATCACCGGCCAGTCCAAGGGCGAAGGCCAGGCGGCGAGCCTGGAAGGGTTTCAAACCGGCGACGGGATCGATGTCTTCGCGGTGAACGGCGGCCGGATTCGTACGGGCGGTTTCCTCGATTTCGACGCCGCCCCGGGACGAGGCCAGTAGCGCAATGGCGCTCCGGCGGCGGTCGACCGCTGCGCCGAGATAGAATTCCGAACGGACGGCGACCGCTTCTTCGACCAGGAGGCGGCGAATCGCCAGGCCGTCGGCGCCTGTCTGGGGAGTGACCAGCCGGGACTTGAGCATCGTTTCGGCCTTGGCCCGGGCATCC
>CAYPKX010000317.1:0-2003 GCA_964411395.1 uncultured Eubacteriales bacterium
ATCGGGAGCGGAAACGCGGCGTCGACGTCTTCTATCTCAGCGCCGGCGACAATTTCACCGGAAATCCGGTCGTCGACCAGGCCGATTCTCCGGGCTGGCCCGTTCTGGAAATACTCAACCGCCTCGGCCTCGACGTTCTCTGCCTCGGCAACCACGAATTCGACTACGGCCTCGAGCAGCTCGAGCGGTTTCTCGCCCGGGCGCGGTTCTCAACGGTCTCGGCCAACATCACCGCCCCTCCGGGCCGGCTGCGCGGCGTCGTCCCTTCGGTTGTGTTGAAGACGAAGAGCGGCCTGAAGGTCGCCGTCTTCGGCTTGATCCAAGTCGAGTCCGAAAGCCGTCTCCCCTCGGCCCATCCCGACAAGCTCCGTTTCCTGGCGTTCGAGAATCCGTTCACAACGGCCGCCGGGATGAAGACCCTCCGCCGCGGGAACGACGTTCTGCTCGGCCTGACCCATCTCGGCTACGACCAGGACCGGCGGTTGGCCGCGGCGATGCCGGAATTGGACGTCATTATCGGCGGCCATTCGCACACCCGGGTCGACCCGGCCGAAATCGTCGACGGAGTCCTCATCGCTCAGACCGGAAGCGACAACCGGTATCTCGGCCGGATCGACCTCACGCTTCGCGGCGGCCGGGTCGTCGAAAAGTCCGGCCGGTTGATCGATCTCAGGGGGAAACTGCCGACGGATCCCGGGATCGAGGCGATGATCGCCGGGTTCAACCGGAATCCCGCTCTGGAGCGGATTTTGGCCCAAGCGCCCTTCGCCATCGAAGGCAAAGACGCCCTGGGGGCGCTGATCACCGATTCCTGGCGGGCGGTTTACGGCCTGGACGCCGCGTTCCAAAACAACGGCGGCATCCGTCAGAACCGGATCGGCCCGCGAATTTCCCTCAGGGATGTTTATACTCTCGATCCGTTTGAAAACCAGGTTGTGGTGATCGAGATGACTCCGGCTGAGATCCGCGGCCTTCTCCGCAATTCGTTCGAGCGCGGCGCGGAAATCGACCTTCAGGTCTCCGGGCTGGTTTACACCGTCAGGGCGGATAACCGCGGCCGGGTTCGGGACGTGATCCTGAAAACTCCGGATGGCCGACCCCTGACCGAAGGGAAAGCATACAAAGTCGGTGTTTCCAGCTTCATTGCCAGCGCCTACGCGTTCCGACACAAGGACCAGGGCCGTACTCTCGGGACCACGACGGCCGCGCTGATCGAGTTCCTCGAAGGCCGTCCCGACTTGTCCGTTTATCGGGACATCCGCCGCGCGTTCGTCTCGGGGATCGAATCCCGGTAAGCCGTTTTTCGCCTCGATCCTCCCAAGTCACCGTCGCCGCCCGGCCGTTCATGGAAACTCTCCAGGCTGCATCCTTCCTCACTTCGGGCTTTTCGTGCCGGATCTTGCGGTCCTCTTGTCAAGATCTCACGAACAGCCGTCCGGCCTGAAGGAAACAAAGCATCATCACGATCGTCGCCGCTTTCAGCATGAGGACCTGTCACGAGGGCTCAAGGTGATTCTCTCCTGCATGTCCGCCTCCTCATCCGAAGGAGACACGTTAGCTTTGCCGTTAGAGGGGATCGTATTGCTTGGCCACCGCAGCGGCCGGAGAAATTGTTGACAGACCGGATGAATCGGTTAAACTAGTGGTCCGTCTCCCGGATTCTCAGCCGCGTTTTTCAGGGAGACGGGACGCCTCCGGGAGGGAGGCCGCCCCGCCTTCGGGCATCCTTGAATCTCTGGGGCAGGCCCCGCTGCCTCCCGTTGAGATTCCCGGCGGTCTCGCCGCAGGAGAGTTTGATATTTTGACGAGGAATGTCCCGGATACTCGGTCGTCCCGAATCCGGTTTTCGAGCGCTTCACGAAGACTTTAAACGCAAGGAGACACCGCGATGTTGGACAGTTACTTCAAGCACGCCGCCGAACGTCAGGCCCAAGGCCTTCCGCCCCTGCCGCTCAATCCCGAGGATACGGCCGAGGTCTGCCGCCGACTTGAACAGCCTCCGG
>CAYPKX010000318.1:0-1994 GCA_964411395.1 uncultured Eubacteriales bacterium
GCTGTGCTCCTCGGCCGCCCGGGCCAGGTAGGGCGGGCCGGAGAGGGCCGCGCCCCGGGCCCAGATGATTTCCTTGCCCCGGACAACGGCCGGGGAGAAGACCTGGTTTTCGAGGTAACCGTCGAGGAGCTTCGCTTTTTGGACCAGGGCGAGCATTTTCCGGGCTTCGCCGGCGTTGCGGCCGAGAGGTTTTTCGCAGGCGACGCCGGAAAGCCCGGCTTTTCCCGAGAGGACGGCCGCGGCGATCTCCTCCATCACTTCGAGGCGGGTGAAATTGGGGGCGCAGATCCAGAGGGCCCCGATCGCGGGATCGGCGGCCATGGCCGTGATCGAGGAGTAGGGCCTGGCCTCTCCGACATCCAGGGACCTGGCCAGGGCGCAAGCTTCGGCCGCCCGCTTTCGATCCGGGTCGAAGACGCCCAGAATGTCGGCGTCGCGGATGCCGATGAAGCTCTTGATATGAAAGCGGGCGATGAATCCGCCGCCGATGATCCCGATGCCGAGCCGGGGTTTGTGGGAATGGTGATGAGACATGCGCGGTCCTCCTTCATCAGGATGCGGCCGCTGCGGCGGCTGCTTTTTTATCGCGGAAGAAAGCCAGGAAGACGATCAGGCAGAGGATGGTCAGGGCGGTCGGAACGAGGAAGGTCTTGGTCCAGTCGATCGAGGTGACGGTTTCGCCGGCGGCGTTGACCGTCGCCGTGGTGAAGGTATTCTGGATCCAGCCGCAGAACAGGCTGCCGACGAAATTGCCGAAGCCGAGGATGATCGTGGCGATCAGACCCTGAGCCGAGGCCCGGATGTCCTTGGGGGCGATGTTGTCGACGTAGATGTAGGCCGCGGTGAAGAAGAAGACATAACAGAAGCCGTGAAGGGCCAGCGAGGCGATCACCAGCCAGGACGGCTGGCCGATGACGAAGATGATGTACCGGATGGGCCAGGCCAGGATGCCCAGCGTCAGCGTCCGCCGCATTCCGAATTTCTTCAGGGCCCAGGACAGCAGGAAGGCCATGACGAAAATTTCGGCGAATTGGGCGATGGTCATGACCGCCCCGATCGATTTCTGGCTGACGCCGATTTTATCCGAGATCAGGAAGGGCGAAGTCAGGACATAGTAGAACTGAAGCTCCGTCGCGACGACGAAGGAGATCACGGCGAAAATCGTGAAGTTTTTGTCCTTGAACATCTTCAGGGCTTCGAGGAAAGCCCAGGGTTTGGTCCCGGTTTTCTGGGGCGGGGTGTGGGGGAGGAAGAAGGAGAAGACGCCCATGATCAGGGAGAAGACGCCGGCGATGAGAAGGACATCGCCCTTCATGGCGACTCCGTCGGCGGACTTGGCCGCAAGCCGCCACCCGGTCAGGGCCCAGCCGGCGGCGATCCAGCCGATCGTGCCCCAGACCCGGATCGCCCCGAATTCCTTCTCCGAATTTTTCAAGTTGACGAAGGCGATCGAGTTGGTCAGGGCCAGGGTCGGGGCATAGACGAGCGAATAGAAGAGCATCAGTCCCATCATCGGGCCGAAGGACGTCACGTTGGCGATGAGGATGAGGATGACTCCGCCGAGGAGCTGGAGAACGGCGATGACCTTCTGGGTTGGAAACCAGCGGTCGGCGAACTGGCCGCCGATGAACGGCGAGACGATCGTGGCCAGGGGGAGCAGGCTGAAAATGATTCCCAGCTGGACGCCGCTGAAACCGAGGTTGTTCTGGAGGTAGGCCGAAAGCACCGGGGCCCAGGAGCCCCAGATGGCATACTGGAGGAACATCATGATGCCGAGTCGGAATTTTGCGCTCATGCGAGATGTCCTTTCGCGCGGGAATCGAACGGCCGCGGGGCCGCGCTTAAAATAATCCGAACCGCCGTAGGATGTCAATTGGAGCGGAGATCGTCAGCCTTGTGTCTCCCCGGCGGCTTTGATAGGGTAGGAGGCGGAGAGTGCGCCCATGAAAAACGCGGCCTTCCGGCCGGCGGCGGTTCTTGCCCTTTTCGTCGCG
>CAYPKX010000319.1:0-1983 GCA_964411395.1 uncultured Eubacteriales bacterium
AAGGCTCGGGGAGATGCGGTAAGGATAGGGGGCCAGGATTTTTCTGACGGCCAGAAAGGCGGCCGGCCAAGCCAAGAGAACCGCGGCGGCCGCGGCTCTGAGGAATTCCCTGTTCATGAGACCGGCGACCTGCCGGGCCGATGCGCCCAACACCCGCCGGATGCCGATTTCCTTCCTTTTGCGGGCGGAGCTTTGGATGGCCAGCCCGAAGACGCCTGCGCAAGCGATCAGGACGGCAAAGAGAGAGACGAGGCCGATCATCACGCTCCAGCGCGATTCTTTTTCGTAGAGGCGGGCCGTTTGCTCGTCAAGAAATCCATAAAGAAAGGGAATTCCGGGGGCGATGGCTTTAAATTCCCGCTCGATAACGGCCACGGCTTGATGCAGGTTTTCTCCTTTCAACCGGATATAGGCCCACCGGGAAGGCGAGGAGCTGAGGCTGATCATGGCCGGCTGAATCGCCTGGTGAAAGGAGTCGAAATGGAAGTCCCGGACGACGCCGATGATCCGGGCCGGAAGTTTATTGGCGAAAATGTCCGGAATGCTTTTACCGACCGGCGATTCGGGCCCGCAGAGCCGGGCGAAGGTTTCGTTGACCACGATCGCGCCTTTCAGCCCCTTGGGATCCTCGGGGGAGAACCAACGGCCTTCGTTTATCCGAAGGCCCAGGACCTCCCGATAATCGGCGTCGACTTCGTTCCACCGGATGATATTCGGAGTCGAAGCGGAAGCTTTCTTGAAAAACATGGCGGACCAGTTCGTCAAAGCGCTCTCGGAACCGCTGACCGATTGGATCTCGGGATGAGCCAGCAGGCGGGGTTTCAACACCGAGAGGAAATCGGAGCCGCCCGCCGTCCCGGGGGGCGCCTGGCGAAGGTCGAGGACGGCGATCCGCTCGGTCTCGTACCCGGGGTCGGTTGTCAGAAGGAAGCGGCGCTGAAGGAAGAGGAAGATGGCCGTGGTGACGAGAAAGATCGATACCCCGAATTGAAAGATCAGCATGGCCCGGTTGAAGCCGCCCCGCCGGCCCGGCAGGAACGAACCCCGGAAGAGGTCGATCGGGCGTGTCCGGGCCATGGCCCAGCCGGGATAGCTCCCCGCTCCCGCCCCGACGGTTACGGCCAGGAGGATCAGGGCGCAGAGGGGGCCTCCGGCTCCCTGAAAATCGAGACGAAGATCCTTTCCGGCAAAGCGATTAAAGGCGGGTAGGACGATGGCCGCGAGGCCGAGGCCCCCGGCCAGGGCGGTCAAGCTCAACAACGCACCCTCGATCCGGAATTGATGAAAGAGATTTTTTCGTTCGGCTCCGAAGACCTTGCGGAGGCCGATTTCCTTGACCCGGTCGTGAACGGCCGCCCCGAGGCTCAAGTTCATGAAGTTGAAACCGGCCACGAGGAGGATGAGAAAGGCGATCGAGAGGAGGAGCGAGGAAAAGAGAGGAGAGCTGCGGGGTTTTAAGAGGAAGGAAAAGGGATAATCCCCGATTCCCCGATGGTAAGCGGCGAAGGGCGCGAGAAAATGGCGGCCCGGTTTCCCGGCGGTTGAAAGATGGCGGTCCAGGGAGCCGGGGAATCGAGCGGAAAGATCGTCCGCTCGGACCCCTTCCCGAAGCCGGATGAAGCAATACGCGTCGGGTTGGGATCCATCCGGCCCGGCGCCCCATTGGTCGATCAGCGGTCCTTTGACCCGTTGGATGGGAACGAGAAGGTCGAAAGAAAGACTGGATCGGGCCGGAATCTTTTGGGCGACGCCGGTCACGCGGTAGTCGGCGATTTCGTTTCCGATTTTCAGCGAGAGCGTCCGGCCCATGGGATCCTCGGAACCGAAGAGTTGCCGAGCCGTTTCCCGGCCGAGAATTAGGGAATACGGGTCGCCAAGAGCGCCTGAGTGGTCTCCAATTGGCAGGGGGAAGCTGAAAACGGTAAATATGGAGGGGTCGACCCCCAAGCCGTCTCGAAGGACGGCCTGGTCGTCTTTTCGGAT
>CAYPKX010000320.1:0-823 GCA_964411395.1 uncultured Eubacteriales bacterium
TGGCTATTTCCGGAAATGATTGAGCAAGCCCGGCGTAATCCGGTCGGCATGACCGTTCCCCTCCTTGATCTAAAAGCCGAGTATCGGACGATCCGGGATGAAGTCCAGGCCGCGATCGATTCCATTTGCGAATCGCAGCGTTTTATTCTGGGGCCCGAGGTCGAAAGGCTGGAAAAAAAAGCATCGCGGTCTACTCGGGGACGAAATATGCCGTCGGAATATCCTCCGGAACGGACGCCCTTCTCGCCGCCTTGATGGCCTTGAACATCAGCCCGGGCGACGAAGTCGTCACGACGCCATTCACGTATTTTGCTACGGCGGGAACGATCGCCCGCCTGGGGGCCCGAATCGTTTTTACGGACATCGACCCCATTACGTTCAACCTCGACCTGAAAGGGGTCGCCGCCGCCCTGGGACCGAGAACGAAAGCCGTCATTCCGGTCCATTTGTTCGCCCGGTGCGTCGATATGGTCTCACTCCTCAATCTGACTCGTCCCCGGCATATTGCGGTTATCGAAGATGCCGCTCAGGCCATCGGCGCCGATTATAAAGGCCGACGGGCCGGATCCATGGGGGATATGGGAATCTTTTCTTTTTTCCCTTCAAAAAACCTCTGGGGATTCGGCGACGGGGGCATGGTCGTGACCGATGATTCGGTGTTGGCGGAAAAGCTCAGGATTCTCCGCGTTCACGGCTCGAAGCCCAAGTATTTTCATAAATTCGTCGGGGGCAATTTCCGGCTCGACGAGATTCAAGCAGCCGTCCTGAACATCAAGCTGGATTATCTCGACGCGTGGTCGGCTGCCCGCCGCGATGGCGCGGC
>CAYPKX010000320.1:833-1550 GCA_964411395.1 uncultured Eubacteriales bacterium
TCGCCGGATCGGGATTAACCGCGCGCGGCGATATCACCCTTCCTGTACGGGTCTGGAAAAAGGAAATCGGGACAAATATTCATATCTACAATCAAGATACCGTGAGATGCCGGCGGAGGGATGAATTGCAGGCGCATTTCATGGCCAGAGGAATCGGCACGGAAATCTATTATCCACTTCCTCTTCATTTGCAGGAATGCTTCTCAGCCCTGTGCTATCGCAAAGGCGATTTTCCCGAAAGCGAGAAAGCGGCCGATGAAGTGCTCTCTCTCCGGGTTTACCCCGAATTGAGGGGGGAACAGAAAGAGTACGTTGTCGAGAGCGTGACCGAGTTCTACCAGAGGTAATCAATCATGAACCAGATCAGCCGCGCCTTAATGAGAAAAATCAAGGCCAAGGAATCCGCCGTCGGCGTGGTCGATCTGGGCTACGTCTGTCTTCCCCTGGTCAAGGCGTTTCTCAAGAAGGGCTTCCCTGTGACCGGTTTCGACGTCGACCGGCGCAAAGTCGACAGTCTGAACAAGGGCTAAAGCTATATCAAGCACGTCACGGCGACCGAGCTGCGCCGGTAACTGGCGACGAAGAAGTTTGCGGCGACGGACGATTTCGGTTGCCTGGCCGAAATGGATAGTATCCTCATCTGCGTGCCGCCGCCCCTGGACGCGCATCGCAATCCCGATCTCTCGTTTGTCCTGAACACGACCGAAACGATCGCCA
>CAYPKX010000320.1:1560-1982 GCA_964411395.1 uncultured Eubacteriales bacterium
GAATCTCCGGAAAGGCCAGCTCGTCATCCTCGAAAGCACGACCTACCCCGGCACGACGGACGAGGACATGCTCCCGATCCTGGGGAAGGGCGGCTTGAAGGGCGGGAAGGATTTCTTCCTGGCCTTTTCGCCCGAGCGTGAGAATCGCGGCGATCCGGTTTACACGGCCGAAAACACGCCCAAAGTCGTCGGCGGTCTGACTCCCGACTGTCTAGCCCTGGCTGGCGCCATCTATGCCCAGGTCGTGGCCAAAATCGTTCCGGTTTCGTCGACCCGGGCGGCCGAGTCCGCCAAGCTTCTGGAAAACATTTTCCGCTGCGTCAACATCGCCCTAGTCAACGAGTTGAAGATGATCTTCGAGCGGATGGACATCGACGTCCGGGAAGTGATCCGGGCGGCCTCTTCCAAGCCTTTCGGTTATA
>CAYPKX010000321.1:0-1981 GCA_964411395.1 uncultured Eubacteriales bacterium
CGTGTCATGGGGCGGTCGGTACTGCGGCAGCTTACCTTGTGGCGGCGAAGCATCCCCACAGGTTTCTCCGCACCTCGTGAGTTAAATCCACGTTCGGAACTCAGCCACGCGGCTGCGATCGCCGTCGTCAAGAACGACAAAGTCGTTTACCTCAAGGGATACGGATATAAGGATTACGAAAAGAAGCTCCCGGCGACGCCGGACACGATTTTCGCCATCGGCTCCTCCTCCAAGGCCTTCACCGTGTTCGCCCTGGGGAAGCTGGTGGACGACGGAAAAATGGCCTGGGACGCGCCTGTCCGGACATACATTCCCTGGTTCCAGCTCTATGACAAGGATGCCGGGGCGCAATTGACGCCGCGCGACATGGTCACCCACCGGTCCGGCCTCCCCCGCCACGACCTCCTCTGGTACAACAACACAACCGCCTCCCGGGAGGACCTTGTCCGAGCCCTGGCTTACCTCCAGCCGTCGGCCGGACTCCGGGAAAAGTGGCAATATAACAACCTCATGTTCCTGACGGCCGGCTATCTGCTGGAAACACTGACCGGCAAATCCTGGGAGGACGCCGTCCGGACGCTGGTCTTCGAGCCCCTGGGCATGAAGCGCTCGAACTTCTCCGTCCTCGAGTCGCAGAAAGACAACGATTTCGCCTTCCCCTATGACAACTCGGAAAAAGCGATCAAAAGGATGCCCTTCCGGGACATCACCCTGATCGGGCCGGCCGGGTCGATCAATTCCAGTGTGACCGAGATGGCCCATTGGGTCGCCGTCCACCTGGGCGGGGGAAAGTTTGAAGGGAGAGCCCTCCTTAATCCCCAGACCGTGTCCGATATGCACCAGCCCCACATGGTGATGGGCCGGGTTCCGACCAACACCGACGTCACTTCGCTTTCCTACGGGATGGCCTGGATGACCGACGTCTACCGGGGAAAGCGCCGCGTGCATCACGGCGGCAATATCGACGGCTTTTCCGCCCTCGTCTCCTTCCTTCCCGACGAAGGGCTGGGCTTCGTCGTCCTGACCAACATGAACGGCACGGGTTATCCGGAGCTGCTCGTCCGGACGGCAACCGACCGCATCCTCGGACTGGAGAAGCGCGACTGGTTCGGCGATGCAGCCAAGGAGTTGGAAAAGGCCGCCGCCGAATCGGAAAAAGCGGCCGAAAAGAAGACCGTCCGCCAGGTCAAGGGAACCAAGCCGGCCCATGCCCTGGCCGACTACGCCGGCATCTACCATCATCCGGGTTACGGCGACTTGACCGTCGAGATGAAGGGCGAACGGCTCAACTTCACGTACAATGCGATTACGACCAACCTCAACCACTGGCATTACGAAACCTTCAACGGGGCGAAGATTGAAGATCCGTCCTATGACGACTTCAAGCTGACCTTCCGGACGGACGTCAACGGCCGGGTGGCCGGCCTGGTCGCCGCTTTCGATCCGAACGTCGACGACATCGTTTTCAACAAATTGGCCGATCCGCGGCAATCCGACCCGGCGTTCCTGCAAAAACTCGTCGGGAAGTACGACCTGAACGGCGAGTCGGTCGCCGTCACCCTCCGCGGCCGCGTTTTAACCGTATCGGTCCCGGGCCAGAATTTCGAGCTCGAACCGGCTCTCGCCGGAGAATTTGTATTCAAGAATTTGAAAATCATCAGCCTCAAATTCCTTGTCGAGGCCGGGGGCGAAGTCACGGGCCTCGAATTCTATCAACCCGACGGCATTTATCAGGCCAAGCGGATCAAATAAAAGGCAATTGACCGTGGGTGGAGCGAGCACGGACGAGTCGCCCGAGCGGACAGGACCCGCGGCCATGGCCGAATTATCTCGGCGACACCGGAGAAGAGTTAACGCAACGCCGACGATGAGGCCATATTCCGCGGGTGGCGCGAGGGATGACTCGGCCGCGCGCAGCGAAAGGGCCCCACTGGGGGATGGGTGGAGCGAGCACGGACGAGTCGCCCGAGCGGACAGGACC
>CAYPKX010000322.1:0-1976 GCA_964411395.1 uncultured Eubacteriales bacterium
CGGGTCGAGCTCGGCCGCAGCGTCCTTGACCGGTTTGGAGGTGATGGCCCCGAAGAGGCAGGCATCGGTTTCCTTGAGGAGCTTGGTGGTCCGCTCGGGCAGGGCATTGCCTTCCCGACACCAGAAATCCCAACCGATATCGCCATAGACATACTCGGCGTCGACTTCGAGCTTCTTGAGAACAGGCATCGTGGCTTCGATGACGTCCTGGCCGACCCCGTCGCCGGGGAGAATCGCGATTCGATAGTTCGCCATGGGAAACTCCTCGTTGTGATGATGCGCCTTGCCGACGCCGGGAAATTTTACCATAGAACGCCGGCGGCGGCGAATTCCCCGCGATTCCGCTATTCCCGCCACAACTTGGGAATCCGTTCCCCCTCGTACGTGGTATAGGAGGCGTACAGATCGCAGGTCAGACAGGTGTGAGCCGGCACAACCAGGACCAGATCCCCGATCCCGACGCGGTCGAACATCTCGTCGGATAACTGAACGGTTCCGTGTTCCTGCGACAGCGAGACCACCGGCGCCTCGCGGTGAACGACCAGCCGGCCGTCGCACCGCGAAGCCAGACAGCCGAAATACGGCCGTCCGCCTCCGTCGAACAGGGCTTCCTTGGAGAGGTGGACCGCGCCCCCGTGGATCACGACTTGCTTGCGCGCTTCATATTTCCCGATCACCGGGCAGGCGGCGGCCGCAGCGATTTCGTTGTCGGCGCAGACGCCCAGCTCGGCTTGCATCAGGTCATAAAAGACAAAGACGCCGGGGCGAATCTCGTCGAGGCCCTCAAAACGATCTTCCAACCGGCACGTGGGCGTATCGCCGTATGAAACCCGGCAAGCGGCGATCCCGCGTTCCAGCAAAACCCGCCGAACCGCCAGGAGCCGAGAGACGCTTTCGCTGTAAACACGGCGGATTCCATCCGGTCCGCCGGCGCGATAACTGTGCCCGCTGTGAGTGAGAACGCCGGCCAGCTTCAGCCGCGGGGCCGCTTCGACGGCGACGGCCAGGGCGGCCGCTTCATCGACCTGATCCCAGCGCAGGCCCGTTCGCCCGGCGCCGGTATCGATTTTGAGCCACACTTCGAGGCGACGAGTCAAACCGGCGGCCAGCGCCTCGATCGCCGTCCTCGAATCGACCGTCAAATGGAGCGCGATCCGACCGGCCAGATCATCGATCCGGGGCCGTTCGAGGATATTCGCCGTGACGGCCAGGGTGATATCGTTCCAGCCGCAGCCCTCAAAATAACGGGCCATGGCCATCGAGGAAACCGTGATCGTCTGAACGCCCAGCTCCCGGAACCATTCGCCCACAGCGGCCGACTGGTGAGTTTTAAAGTGCGGGCGAAATCCGACTCCGGCTTGACGGGCTTTTTCGGCCATGCGGGCGATGTTGGACCGCGTTTGGGGGACATCGAGCATGAGCGTCGGGCTTGTGAGACCCAGAGATTTCAAAAACCGGCTCGTTTCTTTCATGACCGCCCTTTTCCAGACGACGGAACTTCTTTGCCTCGAAAGACCTGATCGGAAATTAACCTGGATTTTTCATAAATATTTGAAAATTCTTATATATTATTTGTTATGAACAAGATAGAAGATTTGAGTATTTACCCTTCGGGCGACGCTTTGCTCACCCTGTGAGCCGAAACAAGTCCCACACGAACTTTGTGAGTCGGGGCGAGCCGATAGGGCCGCGCCTTGCCTTCGCCACCATCTCGACTCGTGCATAATCCTGGTTTACTCAGCGCCCGAGCTTTTCCTTCGTGTACTCGATCAGGCCGCCGGCCTGGACGATCCCGATAACCGATTCCGG
The DNA here is from genome assembly GCA_964411395.1 of uncultured Eubacteriales bacterium. GTDB lineage: Bacteria > Acidobacteriota > Aminicenantia > Aminicenantales > UBA4085 > JAAZPG01. The sequence goes on from CAYPKX010000322.1 coordinate 1,810, forward strand.
AAGCGGGAAGAACTTGAAGACTCGGGCTCCGCTTTGAATCGTCCCGGCGGCAAAATCGATCTCCACCGGATCGCCCGAAACCAGGGCCTCCGATGCTTCTTCGCACTGAAGAACGGCCAGGCCGAGATTGATGGCGTTTCGGAAATAAATCCGGGCGAACGACTTGG
>CAYPKX010000323.1:0-1973 GCA_964411395.1 uncultured Eubacteriales bacterium
AAGTTGATGAGAGTCACGATGGCCCCCAAATTGCGAACAACAGTTGACATGACCTCCGAAACCGGACACTCGGCTCAGAAAACAGTTTTAAAAACGTATTGTCTGCCCCGCCAAACATGCCTCCGAGGATGCTGTCCGGCAGTCCCCCTTTCTTGGAAAGGGGGTAGGGGGAATAAGATTTATGATTAAGGTCTTGGGAAGCATCTTCGGTAATAAAATAAATCCGCTTTTAACGTCGATTTAATACTCGTCCTTCTCCCCTGGGGGTCTTTCCTGACGGAGAGTGTAAGAATATCCATGTAAACGAAAGGAAAAAGGAAAATATCGAGAAAAAGACGCCGTGCTATACTGGTCGCTCGAAATGACAGAAACGGAGCGACACATGGCTAAAAAAGTCCTGGTGATCGGCGCCGGTATTTCCGGACTTTCGGCCGCCAGCTACCTCCAGCGCAACGGATTCGATACGGAAATCTTCGAGCTTCACGACAAGCCGGGGGGGCTCTGCACCGCCTGGAGGCGCAAAGGCTTCACCTTCGACGGCTGTGTCCATTGGCTCATGGGCTCGGGCCCTTCGAGCAACCTCCATTGCATCTGGGAAGAGTTGGGCGCCGGCGACCTCACATTCGTCGAATGGGACGAACACGTCATGGCCCGTCTGCCCGACGGCGACACCTTCACTTTCTTCACCGATCCCGATCGTCTCGAAGCCGAAATCCTGCGCCTCGGTCCGGAGGACGGTAAATTCGCCAAACTCTTTTCTTCCAGGATTCGGGCGGTGGCCAAGGCCGACATGCCTGCGGCCTTCGATCGTCTCTCCCTTGGCGAGATGATCCATATTGCCGCGACGATGCCCGCCGTCGGCTTGATTTTCTCCAAATGGATGAAGGTTCCGCTTCGGCGCCTCATCGATGACCTCAAGAGCGAGCGGCTGCGCTCGGCCTTCCGGGTTCTCTTCGGCGAGGCGATGGACGTCTTTCCGACGGGCGCGCTTTTCATGATGATCGGTTTCATGGCCAAGAAATCGGGGGGCTACCCGATCGGAGGCTCCCTTGCCCTGGCCCGGGCCATCGAGGCCAGGTATCTTGCGCTTGGCGGACATATCCGTTACGGTTCGAAAGTCGATCGGATCATCGTCGAAGCCTCGGGGGGCAAGGCGAGAGCGGTGGGACTCGCCGGGGCCTGGGGCGAATCGCGGGGAGATTATATCGTGTCGGCGGCCGACGGCCGCGATACGCTTGACCGCCTGCTTGCGGGGGCTTACAAAGGATGTGCCCTCGACCGGGCGTTCGAGTCACAGAAGCGCTATCCCTCGCTGCTCTTCCTGAGTCTTGGCCTCGGGCACGATTGTTCCGGAATGCCCCATTCCCAGACATTCGAACTGGATGAGCCCCTGATCTGCGAAGGAGGAGCCCTGATTTTGAAGGGGCTGACCCTCCGGCTTTTCAATTTCGACCCGACCTTCGCTCCCGCGGGCAAGACTTCGGCCTCCATCATGATCGAGACTTTCAATGACGAGTATTGGACCCGCCTTGCTGAAAGCGATCCGGCGGCCTACGCGGCTGAGAAGGAGACGGTGGTCAAGTCCGTCATCGGCGCGGTCGACCGCAAAATAAACGGCTTTGCTTCCTGGGTGGAGGTGACCGACCTGGCGACGCCGAAGACCTTCATCCGCTACACCAACAACTGGCATGGGAGCTACGAGGGCTGGCTGCCGACGACAATTTCCTTCGGCCGCAAGTTTCCGAGGACCATCGAAGGCCTCGAGGGCTTCGAGATGGTGGGGCAGTGGGTCAATCCGGGCGGGGGACTCCCGCCCTGCGGCCTCGATGGCCGACGGCTTGCCAAAAAGCTGTGCCGGAAGGAAGGCCGCCGGTTCAAGCCGGAATGAGGAGCGGCCGACGCGGATCACCTGCATCCGGCCGGGGCAGGCGAGGCCGCTTGTCGGAGTCTCTCCCCGACAGGGGAAACGATGT
>CAYPKX010000324.1:0-1963 GCA_964411395.1 uncultured Eubacteriales bacterium
GGGCTGGGCTTCATCCTCTTCACCCTGGTCAAGCTCGCTCGGGGAAGAATCAAGGAAGTCCACCCGCTGATGATCGGCGTGTCGGCGGCTTTTATCGTCTTCTACGCCCTGGAGGCGATGTGACCGGAAGGACGGGGTAAAGACCGGACAACAGCGATCGCCGTGATTACGGCCCCCGCAAAATTTGGGAGACCCTCCCTCGGGGGAGCAGGTCGAAAAGAACCGCTTCGGGACATTCCGCGGCAACGGGAAAGACCGCCCGGAGCTCCCGGGTCAGGTCCGGCCTCCCGTCAAGAAATCCCCGTTCGGCGATGAAAAACCGGGCTCCCCGCGCGGCATATTCCCGAACATCGGCCGTCGAGGCGGTATCCGAGGAGATGTTCCAGCCCTTGAGGTCAAGCCAGTAGAAAAAATACGGGGCGTTATAAGCCACCGGCCGCCCAGTCTCGTCCTTTGACGGCCCGCCCGAAACGAGAATCGGAGCGCCCCGGGGAATCGAGGGCGCGAAGGCCGAAGCGCAGCGGAAGAGCGGCTCATAAAATCGAGGATGGAAATCGCGGACCACAAGGAACGAGAGGAAACCCAGGACCAGAAGAAAACCGCCGGTCGCCAGCCTCTTCTCAAACGTCAGCAGTTCCGACGATCGCCGGCGCGAAGCCAGCCAGGCGGCCGCGGCGCCGAAGGTCAAGGCCGCCGGCGGGACGGCAACGACATGGTAGTATTCGGCCCAATGATCGCCGAGGGTTCGGATCGCCGCCAGGTAATACAATCCGATCGCGGCCAGCCACCAGATAACCATCGCGCTGACTTCACTCTTCTTCCGAAGAAAAACGGACACGGCTAAAAAAGCCGCTCCCAGCGGCGTCCATACAAACACACCTTCCATCCGAACGACCCCGACCGCCAAAACCAGAAGCCGTCGGGGGGCGCGGATCAGATCCCAGCCGAGCCAGTGGGTTTCGTTACTGACGCCGAGCGAATTCCCGAACTCGAGAAAGAGCCGGTGAGCGTGAACATACCAGGCGGCGGCCGGAAGGAGAGCCAGAACGCCGAATGCCCAGGTTTCCGGCCGCAACAGCGCCCGCCAGCCCTTTTTCCGGATCAGGAGCGCGGCCAGAAGAATCCCGATATGGGCGGCCGGGGCTTTGACCAGGATCGCGCCGGCCGTGGATGCGGCCGCCAGGCCATAATAGAGGCCGCCGTCCCCTTCCAGCCAGCGCAAAAAGAAAAAAACGCCGGAGAGAAGCAGGAGGAGCATCAAGCCTTCGGGTTGGAGGGAATTGGAGACTCGAACGGAAAGCGGGCTCAAGGCGAAAAAAAGACCGGCCGCCGCCGCTCCTTCCCAGGGAAGAAAACGGCGGGCGAGAGCGAAAAAGACGCGCAGGGTCAGAAGCGAAACCACCCACATCAACACCCGGCCGATGACTTCATGAACCCCGAAGATTTTATAGAAAACAGCCATCGTCCAAGGGATGACCGGAAGCTCCATCTCGGCAAATCCCGGACCGTTTCCCCGCCAGTCGATCCGGGGGCGAAAGATATTCATTCCTTCCCGGGCAAAATTTCGGGCGACGGCGGCGTAATCGCATTCCCGCCAGGATTCCCTGACCCGGCCGTCGGCCGGACGGAAGACATCGACCAGGCGGACGGCTCCCCCCAGAATCAAGACGGCCAAAAAAACGCGGGCGGCCTTCTTCGGATCGGGGATGTTTCGCGGCGGAGAACCGGGAAGAATCACGCGGGGTATTATACATGATCCGGCCGTAAGTCCACCGGCCGCACCGGCTTTGGCCCTGTCGGGCCCGAACCCCTCCGCGCCGGGACCGTTTCGGCTTGACAGGTCGCCATTCACGGCCTAAACTAAATGACTCTTGAGAGATCCTTCCTTTCGGAACCTCGTTCAAAGGAGTTGAAAGATGGTTGAAATCCGCTTTCACGGCCGGGGCGGTCAAGGCACCGTCGT
>CAYPKX010000325.1:0-1950 GCA_964411395.1 uncultured Eubacteriales bacterium
AACCACCAGCCGAAGGGAGCCCGAAAGGCGAAGCCCTTCAACCACAGGTTCACCGGCGCAGCGTGAAAAGGGAGAGCAATCCGCCTGGCGCTTTTCCTCTCGAAGATGAAGAAGCCGGGCCGCGGGACGAAGAAGTTTAGGGGACGATCAGCGCCCGCCTCCGAAGCGGAAGAGGAAGCCGGCCGTCGCGCTGAAGCCGCTGAAATCCAGCTTGGCCGGACGGGCATTATCTCCCGATGGAGTATCGTCATAGACATCGATCAGCGTGTAAATCCGCGCGTCCGTGATGTCGGCCAACCAGACGTCCCCCGTTCTCTCCGAAGATCCAGACCTGCCCGTGCCCTTGAAGCCCCCCAGCGAAGCATAGCGTCCGCGAGCTTCGACCACGATCGAAACGGCCGGCGCGACGGGGATTTCGAGCCCCAAGCCGCCGTGAAAGCCGATGCCTCCGGCAGTCATGTCGTAAGTCCTGTTCATCTCGCCGAATAAAACGATGTGTTGCGTATCCGTGCAGGTCCCGAAATAATAACCCAGCCCGGCGTCCAGGGATAGCCGAATCTCCCCGGCCAGAGGCAGATAGTAGTGCAGGTTCAGCGTGACAGGAATTGCTCCGATTTTAGGCGACCAGGTATCCTCAACGGTCGATCCCGACTTCGTCAACTCCAGGGCGGATGACTTGGAGGCGCTGAGATAACCCACGCCCAAGCCGATCGCCAGCTCGGGATTGAGTTGCAGAAAAAACTCTCCGTTGAAGTCCACGCCCAAATGGACCGGGCTGTATCCACCGGAAGCCGAATGCGTTTTATAGATGTCGCTGAGGATATCCGACCATCCCTGGAGGCCGGTGTTCAGGTCGCCGGCGCCGTAGTATCCCAGGCCGCCGGTCAATTTGAAGCCGAACTTCGCCTGAGCTTGAGCCGGACCTTGGAAAAGAAGCACGGATACGGCCAGAAGGAAAAGAAGCCAAGTCGCTTTCTTCATCGGTTGATCTCCTGTCCCAATAAATTTTCCGCCAAGATATATCCCAAATACCGGATCGAGGCAAGGGGGCGCCAGCTGTCGGGGTCGCAGAGGGACCATGGGCTTGAAGGCCTCGTCGGAATGCGCAACCTTGCGCTGCAATCAAGACAAAATAATCAAGCATCCTTCCCGTTTCCTTGCCGCTTCCCTATTTCAATATCGTGCCTTTGTACACGGTTTTCACGGCGTTGAAGTTTGGGTCGGATCCGCCCACCACGTACAATGCGTTCCCTTTGACGGCGAATCCGGTCAGCTTGATCGCATAGGGCAACGGCGTGGCCCGCCCCCACTGATTCCGCTGGGGATCATACACGAGAACGGAGGTCTGGCTGTCTCCCGGCTCCGCTCCGCCCAGAACCAGAATGAGTTCGTCAAAGACCACGGAACCGGAGTAGAAATTCGTCTCCGGCAAGGGATTCCCTTTTATCCAGGTGTTCCGGGTGACATCGAATATTTCGACCAGAGGTATGGGCTTCTTCCGATCCATTCCTCCCATGACATATAATTTCCGGCCCAAAGCTGAGATCATCGGATTCTCCCGGGCCGTCGGCATCTGCGGCAGCTGTTCCCAGGTATTCGAGTTGATGTCGAAGGCTTCCCATAAGTTGCTAAGTCGCTGTTCCTCTTGGAATTGTAAACCGAGCAATCCCCCGGGTACATAGATCTTGTCATCAAGGATCTCTCCGAACAGATGCTGTCGCTTGGCGGACATAACAGGCAACGGCTTCCATTGATCCGTCCGGGCATCATAAACCTCTCCCTGGTCAAGAAACGGATCCCCTCCCATAGCGAACACTCGGTTGCCTTTGGCCGCCAGGGCAAAATTGGAGCGGGCCGTGGGCATGGGGGGGCCCTCACTCCAGGATCCCGTCTCAAAATCAAAAATGAAATGGGACGATTCCGGACCCTCGAAGGGCTCGGCATACCCTC
>CAYPKX010000326.1:0-1930 GCA_964411395.1 uncultured Eubacteriales bacterium
CTTCCTCCCGGCCACGGCCATGGGCAAGGACCTGGCCCCGCGGCTGGCCGCCCGATTGGGCGTATCCATGGCTTCGGACTGCACCAAGGTCGAGATCCGCGAGGGCCGGCTTGTCTTCACCCGTCCGGTCTACGCCGGCAAGGCTTTCCTGAGCCTGGCTCTCGCGTCGAAGCCCGCCATCGCCACCCTGCGGCCCCATATCTTCCCGGCCTCGGCCGCGCCGGCGGCCGGGGAGGTCGTCCGGACCGAGGTCGGGCTGCCGGCCGGCGCGGAGAACGGCCGGGTGGCCGCCGTCGAGCGGGCCGAAGGAGCCGCTCTCGACGTGGCCGAGGCCGGAATCGTGGTCGCCGGGGGGCGGGGGATGCGCGGCCCGGAGGGATTCGCGATGCTCCAGGATCTGGCCGCGGCCCTGCCCAAGGCGGCCGTCGGGGCCTCGCGGGCGGCGGTGGACGCGGGCTGGATCGGCCACGCCCACCAGGTCGGTCAGACGGGCAAGACCGTCTCGCCGGACCTCTACCTGGCCTTCGGGGTCAGCGGGGCCATCCAGCATCTGGCCGGCATGTCCTCGGCCAAGGTGGTCGCGGCCGTCAACAAGGACGCCGAAGCGCCCATCTTCAAGGCTGCGGACTACGGCATCGTCGGCGACCTCTTCCAGGTTCTCCCGGAGCTCCTCAAGGCCCTGAAATAGGGGTACAGTATACGTAATTCCCTATTTTTTCCCGACCGGATCGGGGAGCCGTCGGAGAAACACCCCGGTTTTTCGTTTTCCGGAAATAGGGGTACAGTATACATAAATCCCTTTTTTTCCGGTCACATTACCCCAGTTCTTGGGCCTCTTATGGCCGCCGTGCGCTGAATAGTGATGCCATTCTTGGACTCTCTCTCCCTGCCGCGGTGCAGATATAAGCCCTGAGAACGCCAAACCTGGCCGCCATTTTTGCTATTTTCGTGCCCGGACTTCCCGCCTAGGCTTTCTTTGATTTCTTCCGGAAGTGAGACTCCGGCATGGTTGGCTTCGTCTACCTAGATGAAGGATTGAAGCGAGATGCCTCGCCTAGCCCGTCTGATCATACCGGGGATTCCCCACCATCTCACCCAGAGAGGAAACCGGCGGCAGAGAGTCTTCTTCTCGAACGAGGACAAAAGCTACTATCTGAAAATCCTCAAAGACAATATGGAGGGAAAGAGGCTCATTATCCTCGGATACTGTCTCATGGACAACCATGTCCACATCGTCTCCACGCCGAGCGAGAGGGATGATTTCGCCTCCGTCCTGGGGGAGACACATCGAAAGTATACGACGATCATCAATACCAGGGAGAAGTGGAAGGGGCACCTGTGGCAAGAACGCTATTGGTCCTTTCCACTCGATGCGCCTTATCTCTACCGAGCCGTCCGCTACGTGGAACGCAATCCCGTCCGGGCTGGAATCACTAAAAATGCCGGCGGGTATAGATGGTCGAGCGCTCGCGGGCATCTCTTGATGGCCGAAGATCCCATTCTCGACATGGAAGGGAGCCTGCCTATCACCGATGACTGGGCGGCCTACCTCAACGAGAATGAAGACGACAGCTTCCCCCAAGAGCTTCATCGACATCAACGGACAGGACGTCCCTTGGGGGATGATGACTTCCTTGCCAAGCTCGAGGCTCTGACGGGTCTGAGGCTGCGCAAAAGAAAGCCCGGGCGCCCGCGCAAGGAGCCGGACGGCCCCACCGGCGAAAATGATCTATTCGGCGATCCGGAGAAATAGAGAATGGCGCATGCCGTACCACTTATTAAGATGATTCAGCCGACGATTTGAGGAAATAGGGAATTACGTATACTGTACCCCTATTTCGGCGGTCCGAAAAAAATAGGGAATTACGTATACTGTACCCCTATTTTCTGAAGTAATCAGAAGCCCAGGAGCAGCTGGTTCTCCTTGGAG
>CAYPKX010000327.1:0-1924 GCA_964411395.1 uncultured Eubacteriales bacterium
TCCGGGGCGATCTGGATCATCTTCTGGAAGGCCTCGATGGCCTGGGTGTACTTCTTGGTCTGATAATAGCTGACGCCCAGCTGGAACCAGCCATTGTCATAGTCGGGCTTGATCTCGACCGATTTCTTGAACGCTTCGATCGCCTCGGGGAGCTTGTTGACCTTGAGATATTGGTCGCCCAGCTGGTAATAGGCCATCTCGTTCTTCGGATTGAGCTCGATCATCTTCTGGCAAGCGGCGATCGCCTTGTCGGCCATCTTGGCGTTGTTGTACATCACCATGATGCTCGGGAAGTACTTGCCGGGTTCCTTGGCAACCTCGCCCGTTTTGATATAGGCGGCTTCTGCTTCCTCGAATTTGCCGGCCTTTTCCAACATCTGAGCCATCTGGTAGTGCTGGTAAGCGTCGTCGGGATTTTGCTTGAGGAATTCGCCGTAAGCGGCGGCCGCCTGGGCATATTGCTCGGCATTGCTCCGGGCATTCCCCAAGGTCCGGTAGACCTGGGCCCGGTCGGGAGGATTGGACGCCAGATACTTGTCATAGGCGTCGCCCGCTTTGGCGAATTCGCGAAGGCCTTCGTAGGCCTCGCCCAGAGACCGGTAAACGGTGGGCTGGGAGGCATCGAGCTGAAGGGCCTTTTCGAGATTCGGGATCGCTTCGGCGAATTTCTGGGTCCGGGCTTGAATCATGCCGATTCCGGCGAAAGCCACGGCATTTCCGGGTTCGAGACCGGCGATTTTCTGATAGGCTTCGAGAGCCTTGGTGTAATCCCTCTGTTTTTCATAAACGTCGGCCAGGTACTTCCAGGCTTCGAGGTTGTTCGGCTGGGCTTTGGTCACCTTGTCCAAACCCCGGACGGCGGCGTAATTTTCGTCGAGCCACATGAACATCCGGCCCGACAACCAGCCGGCCTCGACCGAATCCATATAATCATCCGGCGTCCAGGCTTTGAATTTGACCAGCGGCCCGGGTTTCACGGCCGCAAAAGCCGATACCGGAACGACGAATTTCAGGCGGCGCTCAAAAACATTGAGGAGGCCGAGGAGGTTTCCGGACTCGTCCACGACGGCTCCGCCGTCGAACGAATCGGCCACCGCCAGGGTGGTGTCGGCCACTTTGACATTGGGGGCGAGTTCGACGAGCTTCCGGAGCGTTCCCTCGGCGGCGGCCAATTCGCCGGATTCATTCGCTCCCAGGGCGACAACCGATTGGGCCGTCGCCAAGGCCGGACCGGGGGTCAGGATCTTGACCTTCCCGTCGATTTGAAGAAGGGCGAGATCCAGGCTTTTATCGACGGCCAGGATGCCCTCGACATCGACTTTCTTCTTAAGGGCGTTCAAACCCGTCACCTCGGCCGCCTTGCAGACGAGATGGTAGCTTGTCACCGCGACCGTTTCCGATAGAACGACCGCCGAGCCGCGGCCGATTTCCTTCTTATCCTTGTCAAAAACGACAAGGGCGATGACACCGTTTCCGTTTTCGGCCAGGAGCTTGGCGCCCGGTCCGGTTTGAGCGCCGAAGGACATCACGGGACCAAGAAGAATGAGACAGAGAAATGCGAAGAAGAGAGTTTTAGGTTTCATATGGCCTCCTGTAGTGTTGGATGAGGTTATGAGATAAAAAGTACTGTTTATTCTGACACGTTGCCCCCGGTCTGTCAAATGAAGAAAGCCTCCGATTGACAAGGACTATCCGGTCGGGTAGCCTTTGGAGCGCCATGCGACTCCCCCGCCGCGCCGTCGGGCTTTGGATTCTTGCCGCCATGATCCTGGCAGCCGTTCTCTTTCTGCTTAAAATCAACGGAGATATGGTCGATTTCGGCGTTAATTACGCCGCCGGCGACCGCCTCCTCCATGGCGAAACCCTCTACCGGACTTCGGACGAGCATTTTCAGTTCAAATACGCTCCGTTTTGCGCCATGATC
>CAYPKX010000328.1:0-1894 GCA_964411395.1 uncultured Eubacteriales bacterium
CCTCGCGGCGGCCGTTCTCTATTTTGTCTTCTATCTGGGAAACTTGATCTCCAGGCAATTGTTCTCCTTCGCCGGGAACGGGATCAGCCGCGTTTACGAACTCAAGAAAGGCGCTTCGACCCTTCGCGTCGGTCTTCTCATCGGATTCCTGATCGGCCCGGCCGAGGAAATATTCTGGAGGGGATATCTGCAGCATGCCTGGCAGGCCGCGTTCGGCGGCGCCGGAGGATGGCTCCTGACATCGGCCGCCTATTCGCTCATCCATGTCACCGGCGGCAATCCCATGCTGGTCCTGGCCGCCGCCGTCTGCGGACTTTTCTGGGGCGCCCTTTACTGGCGCTGCCGGTCGCTTCTCCTTGTCGCGGTCAGTCACGCCCTGTGGGACCTCGCCGTCTTCATTTTTTGGCCTTTCGCCGGATAGGACGGGCGGTCCCGGTGGCCGGGACTCTCCTTTATTGGTATAATGCATCTCCGCGCTTTTGGAAAAGCACGGATGGCCGGCGGCCGCGTTTCGAGGGGCCCCTCGCGGGATATTCTTGAAAACGAGGTGCAAACCCCGGCCCTGATGCTCGGGACGGCCGCCCATGTTCCGTTCTCGGGGGACGGCTCCGATATCAGGCCGGCCGTTGTTTTCTCGGCCCGCCGCTCAGGGAAGAGTGTCCGATGGATAAAAAATTCGCCAGGGAATACCAGCTTCACACGTACGAGATCGATTGGGAAGGCCGGGCCCACCCGCTGGCCCTTCTCGATTTCCTGATGGACGCCGCGGCCGGACAGGCCGCCGCGACCGGATTCGGAGTGCCCGAACTCATACGGAAAGGATTGACCTGGCTCCTTTCCCGCCACCATGTCCGCATTTTCCATTACCCCGGCATATGGGACCGGGTGCGCGTCACCACCTGGGCCTCGGGCTTTCAGCGCCTGTTCGCGCTGCGGGACTTCGAGATGCACGATGAGAAGGGCTCTCTCCTGGCGTCCGCCACGAGCTCCTGGGTCCTCATGAATCTCCGGGACAGGAAGCCGGCGAATCCGGCCGGCTTTCTCCCGGGCCATCTCCTCCATGAGGTCAGAGCCATGGCCGAGGATTTTCCGCCCCTTCCCAAGGTGGACCGGCCCGACGTTGAAATCGCTTTCCGGGTCCGGATGAGGGACGTGGATTTCAACCGGCATGTGACCAACGGCGTTTATATTCACTGGGCCCTGGAAGCCGTCCCCGAGGACGTACTGAAAAGCCGGAGGCCCAAGGAAATCGAAGTCGGCTTCCGGGCCGAGGCCTTTTACGGGGACCAAGTCGTCTCCAGGACGCAGAGAACCGGAGAGGGCGCCGCCCCGGCCTTCGTCCACCAGATTGTCAACATCGCCACGGGGACCGAATTGACCCGCCTGCGGACGGTTTGGGAATAGCCGGCGCTCGTTTCCGGGAGGCCGTTCCCGCCGTCATGTCCATTTGACATTCGTCCGTTTTCTCTCCTATCATGATTTTGTCATCGCATCAGAGGAGGGTGAAATGAAATCCGTCGTAAAAAAGCCCGGTTCCGGGCAATTTCCCAGCGTGCCCGTGCTTTTACAAATCGCGAGATGGTACATCCATCAAGCGCCCCAGGCCGACCCGAAGTTCATGAAATATAAGAAACGGGCCGAAAAGGCCATCGACGGCGCGCTCTGCCTTTTGTCCTATCCGGAAGCTTATGGAGAGCTCTACGGAGATCCGTGCATGGGCCCGCCCATCCGCTACCAGGTCAGGGAGTTTACGAAAGCCTCCCTTCCCCGCAAGCCCTTTCCCAAGTTCTGAATCCGCGGGCCGCGGTTTCCTCCGTCTTTTATAAGGGAGGGGCCTTTTCCGGCTGGGCCCCCGGCGCGCGATGAGGTTTTCAGAGCTCGCCTTCACCGTCAC
>CAYPKX010000329.1:0-1892 GCA_964411395.1 uncultured Eubacteriales bacterium
GAGGGGGAGGAAGACGGGGCTGAGGCGGAGGCGGAAGAGGGCGCCGGGTTAGTGGAGGATGAAGAGGAAGAGGGCGTGGCGGGGCCATGGGAGTGGGTTTTGGCCCAGGCGATGTACCGGCCGGGAACTTCGGCGAGCATCTTTTTGATGGCCGCGTTGGCTGCCGTGGCCGAAGCCTTGACGAAGGCGACTCCCCCGACATCTGTCTTATGCTGGATGAGCGGGGCGACGATTTTAAGGACCAGGCCTTCGGACTGAAAGGCAGCTATATCGGCAGCCGTTAGCTTCTTCCCTACCGGGACGAATTTATGCCGAGGGACAGAGATCCCAGCGATTTTGAGCATCGCATAAACTTCGTGTTCAAGGAGGAAGTTCCGACCGTCTTTTTCAGCCCGGGCAAAGATGGAGTCGATTTTTTTGAAGTCGGTCATTAGGTCTCCCCTATCAGAAATCGGTTCTCAATTCTTCGGAAAAACGGCGGTCTTCCTAATCACGTCCAGAAGCGTGCCGTCGCGCCATTCGATGGCGTGGATGATGTCGCCGGCCGCCTCGGGCGCAGGCGGAATGGAGCCGAAGGCCTGGGCCGCTTCGACCGATTTGGCCCGAAGCTCCTCGATCGAGACCATCTTGAGGCCGGAGGCGGCCCCTTGAGCCAGGAGGGCGTCCTTGTAGGTTGAGGCGGAGGCCGGATTGACGGCCACGTATTCCTCAGTCACGACGACGTCGATCACCTCGCCCGGGGTGGTCCGGGTGTAGACCTTCTCCACGACCTTGGGGAAGCCCTTGTCGTTCTTGCCGGTAGCCAGGGGGAGGAAGATGATCGTCAGATCGGCTCCGGCGGCCACGTCCTGGCCGCCCCCGATCCCGCCGATGATCCGGCCCCCGGCGCAGACGGTGTTGACGTTGAAGCCCAGGTCGACCTCCAGGGCCGAGAGGACCGCCGCGTCGAGCATGTTCACGGCCGCTTCCTTGTTGGCGACCGAGGCGTAGTAGGAGGCCGTGATCTGGCGGTGATTGGGATTTTCGAGCATCGAGGCGATCACCCGGGGCGAGGGCTCAAAGAGCTGTCCGTGGAGAAGATGGCGGACAGTCCCCTCCTCGAGCATGTCGACATGGAGAGAGGTGATCCCGCCGATCGTAAAGTTGGCCCGGATCTTGAGGGCCTTGAGAATGGCCCGGATCTCGTCCAGGACAACGAGGCCCGCCCCGCTTCCGACCTGGAAGCCGAAGTTATCGCGGATGACGCCGGAGGCCTTCATCACCCCGATGACGTTGGCCGCGATTTTGGCGTTGAACGGATTGGCTTTGGCCTTGGCGATATCCAGAGTGCCCGAGCCGATACCGGAATTCTGCCCGGCCGAGGGCACCGGGACGACGAAATCGACCAGCTCCATGGAGATGTCTGCGGGCAGGATGAGGGAGTCGCTGACCATTCCGGCTAAAAGACAGACATAGTCGGCGTACTCGGCGTCGGCCGAAAAGAGGCCCAGGGGGCCGCAGAGCTCTTCGGGTTTGCCGAGGAGGCCGTTGGCGTTGCCGTGGATGTCGGCCATCGGGACCGGCCCGAAGGCGACCTTGACGCGGACCTCGCCGGTCTGGAGCTTGCGGACCCGGCCGCCGTGGGAAAAGCCGATGCTCACCCAGGGCAGGACCTCGCCTTTGACGATCTTGTCGCCGAGGGCCCGGTAGGGATTGCCGTAGAGACCGCCGATCACCCCATCGTGGACGGCTTGGATCAGCCAGGGGTCGACATGGTCGAAATAGGCGTTAGCATAGATGATAATGCCTTTTTTGTTTGCGGCGCGGAGCTTGTCGACGACCATTTTGAGGCCGGTGTCGCCTGTCCGGTAGTAATGCGGGTAGGAGATCGTGTCGCCGTCCTTGATGAGGTC
>CAYPKX010000330.1:0-1891 GCA_964411395.1 uncultured Eubacteriales bacterium
CACACCATGTACTACCTTCCCGAGATGGGCAGCGCTCCGATCCTGATGGACGAGCTGGCCGCGTCGCTGGCCGCTCGCGGCCATCAGGTCGAAATCATCACCACGGTGCCCCGGCCGCCTCATAACCGCGGCTACGAAGGCCGGCTGTATGTCCGGGAAAACCGCAACGGCGTGCGGGTGAAGCGCTATCCGACCAATTTTACCGTTCATCCGATCGGCCGTCTCATCGCCTGGACGATCTACACTCTGGCCACGTTCTGGAATCTCCGGACCGTCCGGCGCGGCGACATCGTCTTTCTTCGGCTGCCGCCGCTTCAGCTCGGATTGACGGGGATTCTGGCCCGGTATCTCCGGGGAGCCGCGGTCATCCTCAATGTCCAGGACATTCATCCCGACCTGTCGATCGAGGCGGGAATTCTCCGCAATCCCTTCGCCATCACCGCCGCCAAGGCCTTCGAAAAAATGCTCTATGACCGACACGACCGCATCGTCGTCATCAGCGACGGCTTCAAGAGAAACCTTCGGGCGAAAAAAGTGCCGGACGAGAAGATCACCGTCATCCCCAACTGGGTCGACACCGAATTTCTCCGGCCGCTGCCCAAGGACAATCCGGTTTCGCGCAAGTTCGGATTGCACGACCTTTTCACGGTCGCGTATTCGGGGACGATCAGCATCAGCAGCTTCGAAACGCTCGTTCAAATCCTCCAGGCGGCCCGCTTCCTGGCGGCCGATCCGAAGATCCGGATCGTCATCGTCGGCGATGGACTCAAGCTCCCCGACCTCAGGGCCCGCGCCGAAGCTCTCAAGCTGGGGAATGTGACGTTTCTTCCCTTTCAACCCTATGCCGATCTCCCCAATCTTCTGGCCTCGGCCGATGCGCTTCTCGTCCCTCTGGACAAGGACAAATCGTTTCTTTCCGTCCCCTCGAAGCTCTATAACTTTCTGGCCGCCGGCCGGCCGATTCTGGGACTGGCGACCGAAGCCTCGGAGGTTTATCAAATCATCCGGGAGGCCGAATGCGGGCTTTGCGCGCCGCCCGACGATCCCGTCCGGATCGCGGCCGCCATTCGAACGCTTCGGGAAGCGCCGGCTCTGTGCGCCGAGATGGCCGCCCGGGGGCGGGCGCTGGCCGAGAACACGTACTCGCGCCGAAGCGTCGTCGAGGCGTTTGAAAAGCTGATGCGATCATTCGACAGCCGGATCAGGAGGCCGGACGCATGAAAACCGCCTTCTGGAAAGCGTTGTTTCTCAAGCGGCCGTTCGATGCGGGATTGTCTTTTATCGGATTGATCTTATCTTCGCCCCTCTGGGTCGTGATCCCGATCCTGATCAAGTGGGAAGACGGCGGGCCTGTTTTCTACGGCCAGGAGCGGGTCGGCAAAAACGGCCGGATCTTCAAAGCCTTGAAATTCCGGTCGATGCGGACCGACGCCGAAAAGGACGGTCCCAAGCAGGCGGTCGAGCGAGATCCCCGGATCACCCGGATCGGACGGATTCTTCGGGCGACGGCCATGGATGAGCTGCCCCAGCTCCTCAACATCTTCCAAGGGGACATGAGCTTTGTCGGGCCGCGGGCTCTTCGCCCGAATGAACAGGAAGTCCGCGGGGATCCCGACAAGCGGGACATCCAGGACATTCCCGGATACCGCGAGCGCCATACCGTCAGGCCGGGTTTGACCGGTCTGACCCAGGTCTTCCTCCCCGGCGAAACGCCCCGGCGAAAGAAATTCCGGGCCGATCTGCTTTATATCCGGAAGATGAGCTTCTGGTTCGACCTCAAGCTGATCGTCTTGTCGTTCTGGATCACGTTCCGGGGGAAGTGGGAATCCCGCCAGTCCAAAATATGAGGATTTTCATTGATTTGAGGCCGGGAAAACGGCATAATACGGTC
>CAYPKX010000331.1:0-1851 GCA_964411395.1 uncultured Eubacteriales bacterium
ATAAAACGGCGTCGCGCCCGAGGCGAGGCGGAGCGGCGGGAAATCCAGAAGGCCGCGATGAGCGCGCCAGTCCGCACCGATTTCCGCGGCCCGGGCGGCGATCCTGGTAAGCATTTCGAAATCGTGCAGTCCGCCCATGTCGACGCCGACGGCCCCGAGGTCGCGGTACATGGCCACCTGGGCCGCGGCCCGCTCGAGGTGGGCGGCCGGCTTTTCGCGCCGGACGGCGGCCAGGAGCTCGTCGGAGACGAAACAGCCGGGAATCTTGCCTTCATTCATCAGGCGGGCGGCGGGGTTGGCCGTGGTCAGGTAATAGACGTTGCCGAAAACGGGGATCCGAAGGCGCGCCTCGCGAAGATAGCGGAAAAGCTCTTCGGATTTGCGCGAATCCCAGCCCATTTGCATGAGGATCGCCCCGGCCCCGGCCCGAATCTTTTTCCCGAGCTTGAAGTACTGCTGGACGAGCGAAGCCTCGGTGTATTTGAACGGCGAGACGGCGGCGAGCGAAAAAAACTGGGGCACGGAGCCAAAACCGGCGGACGGACGAGAGGACGGCCCGGCCGGATCGCGGCCGGCGAGAATCTCCGGAAGTGAGGGCGGCGCGGAGGAGGCGGTGACCTGAGGCTCATGGGACGCCCGCGAAGCGCGCGCGCCGGAGGAAACGGAGGAGGCCAGCTGCGCGACCGGGGTCCGCTGATAGGCGTCGAAATTCATATCGGCCATGAGCCGAAGGAGCCCGATCGAATCGACTTCGAAAACCCGCTTGCCCGGACTGGGTTTGTCGCCGGTGATCGCCAGGACAGAGGTCAGGCCGAGGGCCCGGTACCCCATCAGGGTGGAGCGGAGCGCGGCGATATTTTGTTCCTTGCCGGTCAGGTGAGGAATGACTTCGAGGTCGGCCCAGAGGCCGCGAGAGGAGGACGGCGAGGACAGGTTTTCGGGCGGGTTTTTGGCCGCGATCAGGGTATAGATGTCGGCCGGGTCGAGCATGGGGTTTCCCCGCGGATTCTGCGGGAGCGTGATCCCGGCCAGGCGGAATTCGGACTGGAGCTCGGTTTTGCGGGCGGCGTAATCGAGAAGAAAACGCTCGATGGACCGGACGTCGTCCGCCTGCGCGGGAACGAGCTCGGCCAGGAGCAGAAACGGTTTCATGAGGGCAATATCCTTAAGAGGTCCAATATCCTTTAAAAGTTGGGCTTTATGATAAACGATTGGCAGCCGATAAACAACCCGTCAAATCGTGCTGTCAAGGCAACATGAAAATGTCCTGTTCCGGGCAACGTGAATATGTCCGCTTTTGTCATGGGCTGGGAGATCGGGGCCAGGTTACTCAACTCCCGAATTCCCGGCGAAAATATTGCCCCCTTCTTTGGGGGAGATCGGGAGTTGAGTAACCTGGCCCCGATTTATTACCCGGCGGCCCCCTTTTAATCACCGGGAGAATCCGGTATATTTCCGGACGGCCGATGGGAACCGGCCGACCGAAGGAGACACAGCATGAGAAAATCAATCCTTCTCAAGAAAAAACCGGCCACGCCGAAATCCGGGAAATTAGCCGAAAAAAAGGCAAAAATCCCGGGAAAATCCCAAAAAATCGTCTCACCCGGTCCGACTCCCCCGCCCTATTTCGTCCATGAAACGGCGGTCGTCGATCCCGGGGTCACCATCGGCGAGGGCACCCGCATCTGGCATTTTTCCCACGTCCAGTCCGGGGCCAGGCTCGGCAAAAACTGCATCCTCGGTCAGAACGTCAATGTCGGAAACAACGTCTCCATCGGCCATTACGTCAAGATCCAGAACAACGTCTCCGTCTACGAGGGCGTCGTCCTCGAGGATTATGTTTTTTGCGGG
>CAYPKX010000332.1:0-1846 GCA_964411395.1 uncultured Eubacteriales bacterium
ACGATGGACAACATCTTGGCGCTGGTTCCGATTTCGAGGATGGGGAAGAGGTCGGTGAGGTAGTCGCGGAGGACGTTGCCGGTCACGGAGATGGTGTCCAGTCCTTTTCGAATCCGCTCCAGCGAATACCGCATCGCCTCGACGGGGGGGAGGATCTTGATCGTCAATCCGGCCGTGTCATGATCCTGGAGGTAGCGTTCGACCTTGGCGATGACCTGGGCGTCATGGGCCCGGTTTTTATCCAGCCAGAAGACGGCGTGGGCTCCGGTCGCCCGGGTTCTCTTGACCGCCAGCTTGACCCAGTCCCGGATCGGGATGTCCTTGGCCCGGGACATCCGCCAGATGTCTCCGGCTTCGACCGGGTGCTCCATCAGCGTCTTGTCGCACTGGGTCACGACCCGGACGGTTCCGTCGAACGGAATCTCGAAGGTCGTCGGATGGGAGCCGTATTCCTCGGCTTTCTGGGCCATGAGGCCGACGTTGGACACACTGCCCATCGTGGCCGGATCGAAGGCCCCGTGCTGTTTGCAGTTTTCGATGATTTCCTTGTACGTCGTCGCATAGCAGCGGTCGGGAATCATGGCCATCGTTTCACGGAGCTTCCCGTCCGGTCCCCACATCCGGCCCGATTCGCGGACGACGACCGGCATGGAGGCGTCGACGATGATGTCGTTGGGGACGTGGAGGTTGGTGATGCCCTTGTCGGAATCGACCATGGCCAGGGCCGGGCGCTCGGCGTAAACGGCCTGGATGTCGGCTTCGATTTCCTTCCGCTTCGCCTCCGGCAGGCTCTGGATTTTCGCGTAGACGTCGCCCAGTCCGTTGTTGACGTTGACGCCGAGCTCTTTCAGCACGGCGGCATGCTTGGCCAGGGGCTTTGCGTAGAAGACGGAAACGGCATGGCCGAACATGATCGGATCCGAGATCTTCATCATGGTCGCCTTGAGGTGGAGCGAGAGAAGCAGGCCCCTGGCTTTGGCCTCCTCGATCGAATCGCCGTAGAAGGCTCGGAGCGCCTTCTTGCTGATGAAGGTTCCGCTGAGAATCTCATCCGGGAGGGCGGTCAGGCCGTCTTTCAACACCTTGACCGTGCCGTCCTGCCCGACCAGCTCGATTCGGATTCCCCGTTCCTTGTGGTTGACCGCGGATTTTTCATTGCCGTAAAAATCCCCGTCGGTCATGTGGACGATGCAGGATTTGTTCTCCGGCGTCCAGGCGCCCAGCTTGTGGGGGTGCTTCTTGGAGAAATTTTTGACCGATAGCGGTGCCCGGCGGTCGGAGTTTCCCTCGCGGAGAACGGGATTCACGGCGCTCCCCAGGACTTTGGCATACCGGGCCTGGATCTCTTTTTCCGCCTCGTTTTTCGGCCGTTCGGGATAATCCGGGAGCGCATATCCTTTGGCCTGGAGCTCGGCGATCGCCTCCTGGAGCTGGGGGATCGAAGCGCTGATGTTCGGCAGTTTGATGATGTTGGCCTCGGGTTTGCCCGTGAGCTCGCCCAGCTGGGACAGGAAGTCCGGGATCCGCTGGTCGTCCCGGAGGACATCGGGGAAGTTGGCGATGATCCGTCCGGCCAGGGAGATGTCGCGCGTTTCGACGGAAACGCCCGTGCCCTTGGTGAATCCCTGAATGATCGGTAAAAGCGAATGAGTGGCCAGGGCCGGGGCTTCGTCGGTCTCCGTCCAGATGATCGTCTGCTGGGCCATGATTCTCTCCTTTATCGGGCGATGATCCGCCCTTGAATTGAATTGTGCGAATCGTTCGAATCAGGCGCCGGGACACGCGCCCCGGGGGATGTTTACGATAGCCGAAAGGCCGGACGGAGTCAACCGGAGCGGGGGCGTTT
>CAYPKX010000333.1:0-1841 GCA_964411395.1 uncultured Eubacteriales bacterium
TGACCCACTTGAGGACGCGCATGTTGTCGCCGAAGCCCGGCCAGATGAACTTGCCGTTCTCGTCCACCCGGAACCAGTTGACGGCGAAGATTTTCGGCGGATTGCGCATCAGGGCGCCGGTATTCATCCAATGGCGGAAATAGTCGCCCATGTTGTAGCCGCAGAAAGGCAGCATGGCGAAGGGGTCGCGCCGCAGGACGCCCACCGCCCCGGCCGCCGCGGCCGTCGTTTCCGAACCCGTCCGGGCGCCCATGAAAACGCCGTGCGGCCAGTCGAATGATTCGACTACCAGGGGCATGAGGTGCGACCGGCGGCCTCCGATGAGGATGGCCGAGATAGGCACCCCCCTGGGATTATCGAACTCCCTGGATAACGTCGGACAGTTGTAGAGCGAGACCGTGAACCGGCTGTTGGGGTGGGCGATCTTTTCCTTGGAACCGGGCTTCCAGGGCCGGCCTTGCCAGTCCTCGACATTGGCCGGAGGGCCGTCCAGGCCGTCCCACCAGGGCTCATTGGTCTCGACATCGCGTCCGACGTTGGTATACAAGGTCGGGTAGAAATTCCGGCCTTTGAGCGTCCGAATCATGTTCGGATTCGTCTTCATCGAGGTCCCCGGGGCGACGCCGAAGAATCCGGCCTCGGGATTGATGGCATAGAGCCGGCCGTCCGGGCCGACATTCATCCAGGCGATATCGTCGCCGATCGTGAAGACCCGGTATTCGGGAAGGGCCGATTGGAGCATGGCCAGGTTGGTTTTGCCGCAGGCCGAGGGCATGGCTGCGGTGATGTAGGTGACCTTGCCCTTGATGTCCTCGATCCCCATGACGACCATGTGTTCGGCCAGCCAGCCCTGGCGGAGTCCGAGGTAGGAGGCGACCCGGAGGGCGAAGCATTTTTTACCGAGGAGGGCGTTGCCGCCGTAGCCCGAACCGATGCTCCAGACGAAGCTTTCCCGGGGGAAATGCATGATGTAGCGGCGGCTGGGATTGAAGTCGCCGACCGAATGGCTTCCCTTGACAAACCGCTCCGATGTCCCGATCCGTTTCAGGACGTGCGTTCCCATCCGGGTCATGATCCGCATCGAAACCGCGACGTAGGAAATATCAGTGACCTGGACGCAGGCCTTGGCGTAGGGCGAGTCGGGATGGCCCATCATGTAGGGAAGGACGTACATCGTCCGGCCGCGCATGGCCCCGTCGGCCAGCTTGGCCATCATGGCCTTGGCCTTGTCCGGGGCCATCCAGTTATTGTTGGGGCCGGACTGGTCCTTTTCGGGGTGGCAGACGAAGGTCAGCTGTTCGGTTCGGGCGACGTCGGTCGGATGGCTGTGATGAAGATAAGCCACCGGCCAATTCTTCTCATTCAAGGCGGAGAAAACGGGTTGCGAACCGAGCTTTTCCTCATGCAAGCCCGTTTCGATCAGCCGGTGGGCTTCCGCTTCCGACCCGTCGCACCAGTAGACGCGCTTCGGCTTGTAAATCCGTTCCTGTTCTTCGACCCAGCGTTCGACCGGAGTGGACATTTCGCTCCTCTAAGGCAAGAGGAGACAAATTAGCACGGGGGTTGCTCTTTTGTCAAAAATCGTCAGGCCAGGGCCGCATCCACCGCGGCTTTGCAGTGCAGGGCGGTCGTATCGAACGTCGGGATCGGAACATCCGCCGGCTTGATCAAGAGGGGGATCTCCGTGCAGCCCAGGATCACGCCTTCGGCCCCGCGCTTCTGAAGGTCGGAGATGATCTCCCGGTAGACGGCCCGCGATTCGGTCATGATCCGGCCGTAAGCCAGTTCACGGTAGATGATTTCGTGAACCTGGAAGCGCTGCTTCTCCTCGGGAATCAGGA
>CAYPKX010000334.1:0-1831 GCA_964411395.1 uncultured Eubacteriales bacterium
ATGATCGATCTCCATCATTTCGGCCCGGCCCACACCAGCGGGGACGCCGTCATCGTTTTCCACGACGAAAAAGCCGCTTTTGTGGGCGACCTCGCTTTCCTCGGCCGCGACCCTCTGATCCACCGGCAGAAAGGCGGGACGGTTTTCGGTTATCTTGATACTCTGAAAAAGCTGATCGATCTCGAAGATGTGGACACGTATCTTTCCGGACACGCCGATCCGCTGACCAAAACCGACCTCAGGGATCTCTTGACGGCGCTCGAAGAAAAAACCGCCAAAGTCAAAGCCTTGGCCGCCGAGGGGAAGACATTGGACGAAGTGAAAGCGGCCTTCGGCCTGCAACCGGCGGCCGGAGGTCAACCGTCCCGCTGGCCGAGCTTTGTCGAGATCGTCTATCTCGAGCTTGCGGAGAAGAAATAACCCCGGATTGTTTTCCTCTCTGGTTCTCTTCCCCTCGAGAGGGGCAGCCTCAGCGGATTGACGGCGGTTTTTGGCCTTGGGCCGGCCCTGCGTCGACTTTGCCGGCAAGGGTTACGGCTTTTCTCGATTCGCCAAAGGCGGACCTGTCGCGTTCCCGGGCACCGAAGAGATCTTCGTATCTTATTGATAATAAATTTTTTGCTGAGGTCCGACCCCATCCGACCGTTATCGGATGAGAAGCAGCTTTCGCTGACGGCGGGCGGCATCGATGAAACGGCAGCCGTCCTTGGTGAAGATCGCGTCGTCCTCGAAGCCGATCGACACGTCTTCTCCGTCCCATTCGGCGATCTTGGTGGTCGCGCTGAATTCGATCGAATGGGCGGTGTTGAGATAAAGCGGGTACTCCCCGCGCAGGCGCGAACCCTCCGGAGCGCTTTCGGGCGCCCGGGCGTCAATCGGCGGACCGGCCGCATGACCGTACACCCCGATGGGATGCGTGTAGATCAACGGCCTCAGCCCTTCCTCCCCCGCCTTTTTCATGGCCGCGTCGACGACCGCGTTCCCCGTCCGGCCTTCGGCGAATTCGCCCATGAGGATATCGGCCACCCGGTTGGCGTTGTCCAGGGCTTTTTGCAGCCCGGCCGGCGCGTCCGCCTCCCCTTCCCTCAGGACATAGGCCGACCATTGCATGTCGGAGTAAAGGCCGAGATACTCGATTCCGACATCGCAATGCAGAAGGTCGCCCCTCCTGATGATGTCCCGGTCGACATATTTCGCCGCGTCCTTTTGGCTTCGGCGGATGTCGATCGAGGGATGGAACCACGATTCGAGGCCGAGGTCCGTCACCCTCTGGCGGAACCACCACTCCACGTCCGCCGCCGTGGTGATGTCCGGAACAATGACCTTGTTTGAGAAAAACTCATGGATCAGGTCGTGGGTGATGCCGCAGACATGGCGATAAACGCTGATCTCGCGAGGACTCCGGGTTTCCAGCCAGCCGACGGCCAGCCGGTCGGCCGAAACGAGACGCCCGGAAAGCTCCGGACCGAGGGCCGCGACGAGCTTGTCCTTCAGGCCGGCCGTCAGATGGTCGCCGTAGCCCCACAAGGTCGACGTATTAATCCCGATTTTCTTCGGATTCAAAGCCCGGACGGTATCGGCCAGGTTTTGGAATTGGGTCTTATTCTTTTTGTCGAGCCAGGCGGACTTGTACCAACCCTCGATTCCGAAGCTCCCGCCGGACAACCGTTCGACGCCCCGGCCCGGGCCCTGGTCGTGGAACATCAGGATGGACGTCCGGACGACATAGAGACTGGTCGAGGGAAGCAGGGTGAAATACACCGGTCCCGGGTCCGGCTCCTGGGCGATGACCAGCCAGAGGTCGATCCCCTCCCGCCGCATCAAATCCGGC
>CAYPKX010000335.1:0-1804 GCA_964411395.1 uncultured Eubacteriales bacterium
GGGATCTTCCCGTCGTCGATCAGCTTGCGGAGGGTTCGGGCGGTCTCCAGGATGGAAACGCAGCCGGAGATGTTGTCGTTGGCGCCCTGTTTGGCCACTCCCTCATAAAGATGGGCGGTGAAGACGAGTTCCTCTTCGGGAAACGCCGTTCCCGGAATCAGCGCTTCGACCATCTGATCCTTGTAGGGGACCATCGACGTTTTCGCCCAGGCCCGAACCTCGATCCCCATGCCCCGCTCGAGCATGTCCCGGAGATCGTTGCCCCGGCGGACGGAGATGTTGAAACCGATGGTTTTTTTCATTCCCTCGGCCCCGCTGATCGATCCCCAGGCGACCTGGTCGGGATCAAACTCGGGGTGGCTGCCGCCGAAGGCCACCACACCCAGAGCCCCGAGCTTCTCCACGGCGATCCTCTGGGCTGCTCCCGGGGAGCCGTTGACCAGGACGATTTTGCCCTTGACGTCCCGGCCTTCGTAGTAGCGTTCCTGGTTGCCCGGCCCGACATAAACGAGCTCCGCCGTGACGTCCATGGTCGAGCTCCCCGAGCATAACGAAGCTGCGATTTCCTTGAGATCGGCGATTTTGCGCAGAAACGGTTTCACGATCCACAACTCGCCCGCTTCCGCGTCCCAGGTCAGAGGGCTGCGGGTCGGGAGGTCGATGATCCGGCAGTCCGTGATCCCGTACTCTTTCAGGCGTTCGATGAGAAATATCGGTTCGAAATACCCGTCCTTGTATTCGGCCGGGAGGCGGTTCCGGTTGACGCCGGCGATGAGAATCTCGTTCTGCAAGGCCAGATCGCCCGAAGCTTCGTTGACGATATGGCGAAGGATCTCGAGCGGAAGGAGCGTCGGCGGAACACCCTCGGCCGGTTGGGCGCCGGCAAAGGAAACGACGATCCCGCATATGAAAACGATACTTGCGGTCACCAAACCAACGGTCTTTCTCATGACGTCCTCCTCCCGATGGAAAGCCGATTCTACACTAAAGGACGGAATCAAAAAAATCGCGAGGGATAGGAGTAATATTTTTACCCGCCGGAACGTATGAGATAGCGGCGGATGAAACCGCCGGTAACAGGAGACCGTCATGAACAACAAATCCGCTCTGTCCGAGCCGCGGAGGGACTTCCTTCGCCGCGGCCTTCCCCTCTGCGCCCTGTCCGGGCTGGCTTTGATCCGCATGCCGCTTCTCGGGCAGACGACTGCCCAGGCAAAGCAGACGGCCCCGGCCCCTCATAAGTTCGAGGCCGAGATGCCCGGCAAGATGACCACGCGGATGGCCTTCCGCATTCGGTACGGCACCGCCTTCATCCCCTATCTCGAGTTCAGCGCCGGGACGTCGGGCCGCGAGGCGGTTATCGCGAATCTCAAGGCCTACGCCACGCACGAGGCCGGCCCCGGCGCGGCGTTTAATGTGGAGAGGCTGGGCGGCAACAGCTTCGCCCTCTTAAAAACACTCTTCACCCCCAAGAACGGACCGCCCTTCGACAATACCCTGACCTACACCTTAACCGAGGACACCGACAAGGTTCACGAGCTGTGGGTGACGGAATGCCTCTGGGCCCAAACGTTCCTCGAGGCCAAGGCCGGCGATCTGGGCTACGCGGGCATCTGCTTCGGAGATTACGCCTTCGCCAAAGCCTTCAATCCGTCAATTGAAATGGTCCGGGACAAGACCCTCATGCAGGGCCACGACGGCTGCAACCACCGGTATCTCTGGAAGGGATAATCCCGGCCCTCTTTCCTTCCTGACTCGCCGGCGGCTTGAAAATCCCCGCC
This sequence comes from uncultured Eubacteriales bacterium, assembly GCA_964411395.1. Taxonomy (GTDB): domain Bacteria; phylum Acidobacteriota; class Aminicenantia; order Aminicenantales; family UBA4085; genus JAAZPG01. The sequence goes on from CAYPKX010000335.1 coordinate 1,782, forward strand.
GAATCCCTTAAAGTGTTGATTTG
>CAYPKX010000336.1:0-1493 GCA_964411395.1 uncultured Eubacteriales bacterium
TGGTCGGGATCGTCGTGTTGCGGCCGATCATCCGGGTGAAAACGCCGCCGAGCGTCTCGATGCCGAGCGTCAGCGGGGTCACGTCGAGAAGGAGCACGTCCTTGACGTCGCCCGACAAGACCGCGCCCTGGATGGCCGCGCCGACGGCCACGACTTCGTCCGGATTCACGCTCTTGTTGGGTTCCCGTCCGAACAGCTCCTGAACGAGGGCCTGGATGCGGGGCATCCGGGTTTGACCGCCGACCAGGATCACTTCATGAATGTCGGAGGCCTTGAGGCCGGCGTCGGCCAGGGCCTGCTTGCACGGAGCGACGGACCGCTGGATCAGCTCTTCGACGAGCGATTCGAGTTTGGCCCGGGTCATCTTGAGAAGAAGGTGCTTCGGACCGGAGGCGTCGGCCGTCACGAACGGCAGGTTGATCTCGGTCTCCATCATCGTCGAGAGCTCGATCTTGGCCTTTTCCGCGGCTTCTTTGAGGCGCTGGATGGCCATTTTGTCCTTGGACAGGTCGATGCCCGAATCTTTCTTGAACTCGGACGTGATCCAATCCTGGACTTTCTGGTCGATATCATCGCCGCCGAGGTGGGTGTCGCCGTTGGTCGACTTGACCTCGACCACGCCTTCCCCGACTTCGAGAATCGAGATGTCAAAAGTTCCGCCGCCGAAATCGTAGACGGCGATCGTCTGGTCCTTTTTCTTGTCCAGGCCGTAAGCCAGGGCGGCCGCCGTGGGTTCGTTGATGATCCGGACGACTTCGAGTCCGGCGATCTGGCCGGCGTCCTTGGTCGCTTTTCGCTGGCTGTCGTTGAAGTAGGCCGGGACGGTGATGACCGCCTTGTCGACTTTCTCGCCAAGGTAATCTTCGGCCGCTTTTTTCAGCTTCTGGAGGATCATGGCCGAAATTTCCGGCGGGGAGAACTGCTTGTCAAAAACGGAAATCCGGACGTCGCCGTTGGGGGCCTCGGTGACTTTGAAAGGGACTTGCTTGATTTCCGCAGGGACCTCGGCGTACCGGCGGCCCATGAACCGCTTAATGGAATAAACGGTGTTTTCCGGATTAGTGACGCGCTGGCGCTTGGCCACCTGCCCGACGAGGCGTTCGTTTTTTGGCGTAAAGCCGATGACCGAAGGAGTGGTCCGGCCGCCTTCCTCGTTGGAGATGACCATCTGATTGTCGCCTTCCATAATGGCGACACACGAATTCGTCGTACCCAAATCGATTCCAATAATTTTTGCCATCAGATAATCTCCTTACATTAAGTCGATAACCAATATAAAACTTTAGTATTACATTGTCAAGTATTAATTATTCCTATATATCGTTTATTATCTATTATTTATAAAATCTTAATTCGGACTCTGACTACTTGTCAATTCAAATTGCTTTATCATACCCGGTGAATTGAATCGAATCCTCCCCTGGAGCCAAGGCTACGCGATCGACTTCATCGCGCTTTATCATACCCGGTGAATTGAATCGAATCCTCCCCCC
>CAYPKX010000336.1:1503-1786 GCA_964411395.1 uncultured Eubacteriales bacterium
ATCCAGCCAGATCATTCGAAAAAACCTGCCCGAATCCGTCTCAAGTATCGACGTGTCTTCGCAGCCTTTTCAAATCACATCAGCCTGGAAGGCGGGTTCGGCGGAAGTTGAAAGAGAGCCGATTTTAATCGGATAAAAAGATGATGGACCCGACCGTCATTCCGGCCAGAAGAGAATGCATTTCTGGTCTTCGAAAAACGCCCAGTAGATATTTTTAGCCGCATTTTCATCGTCGAAAACCAGCTCGATATCGGTAAACGGGCGTTTTCCCATCCCTCGGACA
>CAYPKX010000337.1:0-1783 GCA_964411395.1 uncultured Eubacteriales bacterium
CATAAGACAGATCGATGATCCGGTTCTTAACGAACGGCCCGCGGTCGTTGATCCGCACTTCAGCCGCCCGGCCGTTGGCCAGATTGGTCACCATCACCCGCGTCCCGAACGGCAGGCTCGGATGGGCGGCGGTCATTTCGTACATATCATAGATTTCCCGGTTGGATGTCGCTTTTCCATGAAAATCCGGGCCGTACCAGGACGCTGTCCCGGTTTGATACGCCCCGGGCGCTTCAGGAACAAGACGGGCCCGGGCGCAAGCGGAGGAGAGGATGAGCGCCATGACGACAGGGATCAGCCCGCAACGTCCCATTCGGCGAAGAAGAGGTGTGTTCATCTCACCAGGATGATAGCGGACCGGGGACCGAAGGGGCAATCGTCTCCCTGGGTGAACAGGGGGTGGAAATTCGGGCTTTCCGTCTCACCCCCGACGATGAGAGTCGGCGAGGAAGCGCCGCCCGCCTCCGGTGCCGGCTTGCTTTCGCCGGCCGGGGTCGGCCATAATACCGCCCGGTGAGGCAAAAGACCGTTTATTTTCTTCCGGCCGCCCTTTATTACGGCCTGATCTTTTTCCTTTCGTCCCGGCCGAACGTCCGGCTGCCGGTCGTCTTTCCCCTGATCGACAAGATCCTTCATCTGATCCTCTTTACGGGGTTCGGCCTGGTCCTGGCCTATGGCTTGATGAAAATCGTCCGGAGGGGAAACGGCCTGGCTGCGGCTCTGGCTTTGGGAGCGATCCTGGCCGTGCTCGACGAAATCCACCAGATGTTTGTTCCGGGCCGAAGCGCGGAGATCCTCGACGCCCTGGTCGACATTCTCGGAGTGGCCGCCGGGTGGGGGATCGCCCGGATGATCGCCCGGAACCGACGAGGCCGGAAGCTGTTCGCCCCGGTCGGTCCGAAATAAATCGTCTTCAGCCCTGAAACTGCGGCGGTCCGTAGATGCTGCAGAACCGGATCAATTTTCTTTTAAGATAGGCGAAGGCTTTCTCGGGCGTCGAGGCGAAGGCGAATATTTTCGCATCCTCCGGCGAGATCACGCCGTTTTTCACCAGAGCATCGAAGTTGATGATGTCCCGCCAGAATTCCTCGCCATAAAGAAGAATAACGACTTCCTCCCGGGCGATTTTCTCCGTCTGAATCAGGGTCAGGGTTTCAAAGAGTTCGTCCAGCGTGCCGTATCCGCCGGGACAGGCGATGACCGCCCGGGCCCGGCTGACCAGCCAGAACTTCCGCATGAAAAAATAATGAAAGAGAAAACCGAGATCTTCGGAGACATGGGGATTGGGCGCCTGCTCGTGGGGGAGGGAGATATTCATTCCGATCGACTTGCCTCCGGCCCGGGCCGCGCCTCGGTTGGCCGCTTCCATGATCCCGGGCCCTCCGCCGGTGCAGATGACGAAATTTTTTCCCTTGGGCCGAAGCGGGATCGCCCAGCGGGCGAGACGGAACGCCAGCTCTTCGGCTTCCGTGTAGTACCGGCTCAGGGGAGAATGAGGATCGTCCTGGGCGATGCGGGCCGAACCGAGAAACAAGATCGTCGAATTGATCTTGTTTTTATCGAAGCGGTTCTCCGGCTCCAGATACTCGCTGAGGATCCGGAGGGAGCGGGCTTCGACGGATTTGAGAAATTCATCATTTTTAAAGGCAATCGGTGGAAGCGGCGGTGTTTTCATGGTAATTCTCTTCCGGTCGATTCTAGCCCAAGTCCGGTCCGGTTGTATAGGAGCTGAACTAGTCCAGTAGATTAGTGACACATGGGTTTGGAATGCTCCTTGAGCCAA
>CAYPKX010000338.1:0-1778 GCA_964411395.1 uncultured Eubacteriales bacterium
GGGGGATCGCGATCGGCGGGTCTTCGGGAGGGAGACGCCGACGCGATTCGATCGCCGAGCCCGAATCCCGCGGAATGAAAACGACCAGGGATCCCCGGCGCGCCTGGCCGTCTGAAACGCCGTCCGCAGAGTCCCGACATGCGAACTAGCAAAAGAAAATGGGTCGTTCCGCTGATCCTCTTCGCCGGAAGCCTGATTTTCAACTTGACCTTGAATAAGAGCATCATCCTGGACGGGGATGAAGCCGCCCTGGTCATGAAATCCGTGGGCACTCTCAACGGAGAGCTTCCCCTCGTCGATTTCGTCGGCTTCACCTACCCGCTCGGGAGATACTTTCTTCTGGCTCTTTTGTTCACGGTGTTTTCTCCGTCCGTGGCCGTGGAGCGGCTGTTCTTCGTCGTCCTTCGCTCCCTGGTCAACGTCCTCATGTACCTGTTCGCTACAAAACTCCTCCCCAAAGGATGGACCTTCCTGCCGGTCGCCATGATCGGCGTCATGGCCTGCTTTCCCTGGAAGACGCTCCTTCCCTTTGTCACCCTTCTCAACTTGATCTTCCTGGAGAAACTCGCCGCCGCTCCGCTGCGGAAAAAAGCCCTCCTTTCCTCCGCGGTCGTCGCCGGATTCACCCTCGGATTCCGCCAGGACATCGCCCTGTACGCCTGGGCGGCCGCGGCCCTTTTGATCGCTTGGCAGGTTTATGAGGTTCTCCCCGAAACGGAGTCCGGCCGCTTCTCCGCGCCCGCGTTCCTCAAGGGAAATCTCAAACACCAGAGTCGCTATTTCCTGACGATGGCCGGCGTCTTTTCTCCCCTGGCCGCGTTTTATTTCCTGAAGTCCCACGGGATAAAGCTGCTTTACGAAATGTTCATCGGCCGGCCGGCCGATCATCTTCGGGTGGTTGCTCATTATTCCCATCATTTCCCCTCCCTCGGGAAAACCCTGCAGTCTCCGCTGGACGGGGAAAAGATTTTTCTATGGATTTTCCTTCTCATTCTCCCGGCGACGGCCGCCCTGTTGCTGACCCGTGTTTTCCGGGAACGGCGCCTCACGCGGGAAAATCAGACCGTGCTCGCGATCCTCGTGATCGCCGTCCTTTCGTTCTCCAGCGAGACGTTCGTCTATGCGATCTTCGAGCGTCTTCTCCAGGGCGCCACGGCTCTCTATCTCCTCACGGCCTATCTGCTTTCCCTGGCGGATTCCCGCCTCCGGGCGCTTGTCCGGGCCAAGATTCGGCGGCCGGCCCTTCGCCGGGCGGCGGCGGCCGGGGCTCTCGCCCTCCTTCTGTCCGGGCCAGTCGCCTTCTCCGTCTACGGGCTGGCCGTGAAAAACGTCAATGACCGATTGACCCTGGCCCGGGATAAAAACGCTTATATCGTCTCCCCCTCGGGAATCGGGAGCAGCCGGAAAAGAATCCAATTCGTGCTTCACGCGATCCAGGCAAAGCTGGCCCAAAAGAATATAATCGATGACCGGGACGTCCTGTTGTACGCGGAAGGATCGCTGATTTATTATACATCGACTTGGGCCGAAGCCCGGAGATTGGATTTTCATCTCAAACCGCTCAAGCCGTCCCTCCTGGAGGCCGACCTTGGGGCTCTCCGGCCGCGATTCCTCCTCATCCAGAACTCCGCGTTGTATGTCGTGAAGAAATTCCCGGAAAGACTCCGGAGAAAAATCGAGGACGAATACGCGCCCGCGCTTCAAAAGAGCGGATTCACCGTTTATCGGCTCAGGGACGGAACGTAAAAAGACTCTCGGCTTGACGAACGGCCGGATCG
>CAYPKX010000339.1:0-1756 GCA_964411395.1 uncultured Eubacteriales bacterium
TGTTCGGGGCGATCCTCGGCGCTCTCGCCGGCCTCCTCATTCTTTCCGCTTCCTGAGTCCCCATGAGCGAACAACGTATCGGCAAGTATGTCATTCAGAGCGAGCTCGGCCGCGGGGCCATGGGCGTCGTCTACAAAGCCTTGGATCCCGTCATCGGCCGGACCGTGGCGATCAAAACGGTTCGCTTCGACCTTCTCTCCGATCCGGGCCAGCGCGATGAAGCCCAGCGCCGTTTCGAGCGCGAGGCCCAGTCGGCCGGAAGCCTCTCCCATCCGAATATCGCCACGATTTACGATATCGGAGAAGCGGACGGGACGACGTTCATCGCCATGGAGTTTGTTGAAGGACAGAGCCTGGAATCCCTTCTGGCTCAGGGCGTGCGCTGGGACACGGTCAACGCCGCCCGGTTCGGTGTCCAGATGGCCGAAGCTCTCGACCTGGCTCACCGGAAGGGCATTGTTCACCGCGATATCAAACCGGGAAACATCCTCGTCGATCAGGAAGGACGGCCCCATATCGTCGATTTCGGAATCGCCCGCATCGCCAGCTCGACGATGACTCAGACGAACATGGTCATGGGTACGCCCTTTTACATGTCTCCGGAGCAAATCGCCGGGCGCAAAGTCGACCATCGGTCCGATATTTTCGCCCTCGGGGCGGTTCTCTACGAGATGCTGACTCGGGAGAAGGCTTTTCCCGGGGAAAGCTTGACGACGGTCATCTACAAGATCATGAACGACACCCCGGTCCCGGTCACGACCGTCCGGAGCGACATTCCTTCGGGGATTTCCCGCCTCGTCCTGAAAGCGTTGGAGAAGGACCCCGAGGCCCGGTACGGAAGCTGCCGGGAGATGATTGCCGATCTCCGTCCCTTTCTTTCGGGCCAGGAACTCCCCGGCTCCGAACCGGCCCCTGCGGAAACGACGGCCGCTCCCGCGGCGAAAAAGGGGCGGCTCAAAAAATTAAAAGAAAGACCGGCGGCGGCTGTTGCGGCCGCGTCTCCAGCCGGAGCGACTGTTTATGCCTCCGCTCCGAAGGATATCCCGGTCCCGGCCGGACCGGGAGAACCCGCCCCGATTGAAAAACATCGGAAGAAACTGCTGCTGATCGTCGCCCTCATGATGCTTATAATTGTGGCGGTTGGAGGTCTCCTCTACTTTTCGTTCCTGAAACCCTCCCCGGATGCCGTCCCCCCCGGCGGCGCTTTCAGCGTTGTGATTGCCGACAAAGCGGTGTCTGAAAATCCGGGGGCGGCCGCCGTTCCGCCGTCGGACAATCAGGTCTCATCCGGTCGGGAGACGGAAACCGGGGCCGGGACGCCTCCCGAGGGATTGAAAACGGATCCGGCGGTGAGCGCCAAAGAGGCGCTCGGGAAAACCGAAGTCCCGGTCGAAAAGAAAGCCGAGGAGAGCGTCCAGGCCGAAGATTCCGCGGAGCTTCTCGTTCCCTCCAAGGAAGAGCCGGTCAAACCCGAGCCGGCGGCGAAAAAAGGCGGGACCCGGCTGCCGCGCCTGATCCGGCAGGTCGATCCTGTCTACCCGGAAGACGCTCTTCGCGAACGGATCGAGGCGGATGTCACGTTGAACCTGACGGTCGGATTCAACGGCCGGGTCGAACGGGCGGTTGTCGTCAAATCCGTCCCGAAGCTCGATGCGGCGGCCGTCGCCGCGGTCCGGAAGTGGGAATTCGAACCGGGATTGCTGGAGGGGATTCCGATCCAAGCCACGCTCCAGGTCACGATCCATTTCACGCCGCC
>CAYPKX010000340.1:0-1747 GCA_964411395.1 uncultured Eubacteriales bacterium
GTCTCGCCGACGGCCTCGCTTTGAAGAGTGACCAGGGATTGCCCCGGGTTCACCCAATCCCCCGGCCGGACATGAATTTGAGAGATGCGGGCCGGAAACGGGTAACTGATGATCGCCTTGCCGAACTGATGGGCCTGGATCTTTCCCGTGGCCTGCAGCTTGTCCACCATCGGCCGGAAGGAAACCGGTTCGGTTTCGATTTCAACGGCCCCGGTCTCGGCTTCGGTCAGGCGGATCGATTCCGCCGCCGCCCGGAGCCGGGCGGCGCCGCCGCCGCGTTCCAGTCCGTGACGGACGCCCCGGACGTCAGCCCCCCGTCCCGGCCCGAAACCGCGGCCGGGGATTTCCGCGCCGGGGGCCTTTCGCCCGCGCCCGGCATCCTCCGCCGGACGAGAGCACGCCGACGAACCGAGAATCAGAAGAAATAGACAAACGACCGCTGGGATGTTCTTATTCAATTTTCGACTCCTTCGATGGGCGCGCCGACCGATTTTTCGAGCGAGGCGAGGGCCGTGTTGTAGACGAACAAGGCGTCGGCATAGGACTCGAGGGCCTCGATCAGCGTCCGCCGCGCCTCGATGAGCTCAATCCCGGTGATTTCGCCTTCTTGAAAGCTGTAGAGAAACAAATCATGCACTTCCCGGGCCTGGACCAGAATCTTGTCTTGGAATAGGGCGATCTGTCCCTCGGCCGCCCGGGCCTGGAACCCGGCCTGTTCGACCTCGAGACTGATGGAATTCCTCATCTGCCGGGCCTTTTGTTCCAGGGACAGCAGCTCCGCCTGCCTTTCGGCGATCTCCCCCCGGAGCGGCTGCCAGAAAAACAACGGCACGGGAACGGAGAGGGTGAAATCCCAAGTCGTCTTCTCGCCGGCGATCCGGTGCCGGGACAAGCCGAGACTGAAGTCGGGCAGGTAGGAAAGGCCGGCTTCTTTTTTCGCCGCCCCGGCTTTGGCCAGCCGGGCGTTCATCGCGGCCATCTCGGGGCGGACCGCCTGGGCTCGTTCAACGAGGGAAACGACGTCGAAAGGAACGCGGGCGCGGATGAGGCTTCCCCGGAGGTTCAGCGGCTCGGATTTCGGGCGCCCGAGAAGGAAATTGAGGCGGGCCTTTTCCAGGAGGATCCGGTTTTCGGCGACGGCCAAGGCCGTGGCGGCCTTGGATTCCTCCACTCCGGCCCGGACATACTCCACCCGGGCCGCGTCCCCGGCTTCGAACTTGACCTTGGCTTTTTCCAGGAAATCACGGGCCAGGGCCAGATTCCGGGCGGCGTAATTCCTTTTTTCTTCCGCCAGGAGGACGCCGAAAAAAGTCTCCTTGATCTGGAAGACGATCTCGGCGCGCAGGACGCACCGGTCTGCCGCCGCTTCTTCCGACTCCAAGCGGGCGATGCGCGTCCGCAATCCCCGCCGGCCCGGAAACTCCAGGATCTGGGATACGCCCAAGTAGGATTCTCCCGAGCCCCCGAAGTCCAGAAAGCCCGGCTGAAGATCCGAATCGAAGTCGAGATTGGGCCGGGGCCTGGCCTTGGCCCGCTCGATCCGGGCCAAGGACGCCCGGACGTCGTGCTCCGAGGACAGCCAAAGGGGATTTTGCGACAAGGAAATCTCGATGCATTGGGAAATAGTCTATCCGTCCGGTAGGTCGTTCGGCCCCGTGAAGCCGGAATCCGCGCCCAGCCCGATGATCAAAATGATCGGAAATAATCCGCGTAGTCTCGCCATTCGTCCTCCTCATGTTCAAACCGA
>CAYPKX010000341.1:0-1746 GCA_964411395.1 uncultured Eubacteriales bacterium
GCTCGAACGGAGTCCGGTATCCCCCGCCGTCGGTGGCCGAAAGCGCCCCGAGGGTTTTTCCGTGAAAGCCGCGGCGAAAGGCGACGAATTTTTTCCGGCCGGTGGCCAGGACGGCGAATTTCAGGGCGGCTTCATTGGCTTCCGACCCGGAGTTGGTGAAAAACACTTTGCTCAGCCCCCCGCCGCAACGAGCCAGGAGAGCGGAAGCCGCCCGAGCCCGGATCTCCCCGGAAAAGCTTCCATGGAGGCTGCCGAGCGTCTGCATCTGCCGGGTCAGGGCGTCGACGATCGCCGGGGGATTGTGGCCCAGGATGGAGACACCGTAGTTGGACATCATATCCAGGTATCGGATACCCCGATCGTCTTCGAGATACATTCCCTCGCCCCGCCGGATCACCAATCCCCGCCGGGGATACGCGTCGAGCAACCGCAAGGCTTCGAGTCGTTGAGCGTCGATCATGAGAATCCCTCCTTGAAAAAAATCGTTCCCCGCCCGGCCAGAGCATCCCGGAGCGGATGTTCGACCCGGCCGTCGCCGAAATAGACCGTCCGGACACCGCCGGACAAGGCCCGGGAGACGGCGAGCAGCTTTTTCGCCATTCCTCCCCTGGCCGAAGCGAGCCGAGACGGGATCGCTCCCGACGGAATCTCCGGCACCCGGCTTTCGGGATCGTCCGGATCAGCCAGGAAACCGGGCGCTTCGAATAAGAAGACCATCGTCTCCGCTTTCATCGTGATCGCGGTGACGGCGGCGGCCGTATCGTTATCGACATTGACGATCCGGCCGTCCTCGTCCAGGGCCGGAGCGCAAAGGACCGGGAGGAATCCGGCCATGAGCAGGACCTCGAGCAGGCGGCCGTCAACCCCCTCGACCCGGCCGGTCAGATTGCCGCCGAGGAGCTTGGTTTTTTCTCCGTCCCGGACGAGGATCTCCCGTTTGGCCCTGGCCTGCCAGAGACCGCCGTCGACGCCGCTGAAGCCGACAGCCTCAAGGCCTCGCCGGCGGAGCCGGGCGACAATTTCGGTCGAGGCCAGCCCGGGATAAGCCATCATAAAAACATCCAGCGCTTCCTTGTCGGTATACACGCTGGAAACGCCCGAGGGCGAAACGATCCGTCGCACCGGAACGTTCAAACGGGCGGCCAATTCGTCCCGAACGGCGTTTCCGCCGTGAACGAGAACGACGTTTTCCCGAGCCCGGACTTCAACGAGATCGCCGGCCAATCCTTCCCAATGGAGATCCTTTCCTCCGCCGGCTTTGACGATCAACATGGCCCGCTCACCCGAACCTCTGCTCGAATTCCTGAGCTTGGAGGTCGCTCGTCTTTCCGGAAATCAGGGAATGGAGGACCAGCCGGCGGACATTGCCGACGATCCGGGGCGAAAGCGGCTCGTATTTTCCGGGCCCGAATTTCATCAGAGCGTCCAGATGAATACCGGCTTTATGGGCGAATCCGTTGGCCGGATTGGTCATCAAATGGAGAGGGACATCGATGCCGCAAATCCGGGAAACCAATCCTTCGGCTTCGGTCAACTCCTCCATCCGGTAGCGGCCGGCCAAAGCCGGATCCAAAACATACACGTTGGCCAGGAATGAGGACAAGGGCGTGATCCCCGTTCGTTCGCCGATCCCGAGGAGAGAGGCGCTGATCCAACCGACGCCGGCCCGGACCGCGATGACCGCATTGGATACGGCCTGGCCGAGGTCGTTGTGGAAGTGGGCTTCGATGTCCAGGGACGTCCGTC
>CAYPKX010000342.1:0-1745 GCA_964411395.1 uncultured Eubacteriales bacterium
CCTTCCCCCTGCAGATGGCCTACCGCTTCCCCGAGCTGGCCCGGTTCATGGCCGGGCACTGGGCCACGGAGGCCGTCCACATCGTTCCGGTCTTCGGCGAACGGGGGGCCTGGCTCGAGCACGCCGTCTTCGACGCGTTCTACAACTATCCGCTGAGCCTGGGCATCCGGATCAGGAAGAGGGACGAGCTCGCGGCCGCGAAGAAGCCCCGCCGGGCCGCGATCCCGCTGGCCGCCCTCATCGGCGCGGCGTTCGTAACGCTGGTTGACTTCCTGTTCGTCCGCTTGGCCGGAAGCGTGCCGGCCCTGAAGAATGTGTGGTGGGCGGTGTTTCTGGCGCCTGTCGGTGCCGGCTATCTGGCGTCCTTGTGGTCGCGGCGGAAGAGCATGGGCAGGCGGTTTGCCGCGGGCCTCGCAGCGGGCGCTCTCGTCGGGCTCGGCTACGGCTTGATCAACGTCTATCTGGCGCTGCTATTCCCGGGGCTGGCAGCGACGGCCGCACCGGCCGTGAGCGGCGGGGCGCTGGCGGTCGGCATCCTCTGGAAGACCTTCATATTCACCCTGCTCGCGATCCCCGGCGCCTTCGTCGCCGAGACCCGCCCGCCCCGCGCCTGACCGGTTCTTCTGACGATCCTTTTCCGGCCCTCTCGAAGGCCAGTCGACTGGGACCTGAGCAGGCCTTCGGAGCCCTCCAGATGTGCCGGGAATCTATCTTCCGCGATGCGGCGGAAGGATGAGAGTCGTGGCGTTCCTTACAGAGTATGCGGTGGTCGACCGGATCATCCGTCATCTGAAGTTGACATTCGCGGCCGAGAAACCCCCGCCCGCTCATGCCTTCGAGCAGGTCGAGCTGATGGCGGCCGAGGAGAGCGGGGAGTACGAATAGCGACACTTAGAGAGAGGGGAGTGGCCTGTCCCCGTTCGGCCGGATTCCGGCCCGACCAACCCGATCAGCCGCCCGCCGCGGTCCCGGGCCGCCGGATCTCAAGTTCTTGACTCTCGTCCCCGGCCGGGATATTCTCTTTTTGTGAGGGGACGGGTTGATTCCGAGTTCTCGGCCGGCGATTTCATGCCCAGCGCAAAAAGGAAATTCCTATCATGAAGACCGTCTTCACCATCATCCCCGATCCCGAGTACAAGAAGCCCCCGGTCATCATCCGCCAGGATAATCCCGGCCCGGACACGCCGGTAATCGTCGTCCCGCCAGACCGGGAGGAGGCGAAGGACGGAGGACCGCATGCTGCTAAAGCTGATGTGGCGAGGTCAGAGAAGAAACGGCCGAATTAAGATGAGGCCCGGATCTGGATTAGGCTTTCTCTTCTGTCATAGCGAAATAGCAAGAAGTCTTTGACAGTAGCCAAACGAATTGTGCGCATATCGGATATTTTATCAGCTCAAATGAGCTTCTGTATTCTGTGGCCGCTGAGATGTGAATCAAAGAAGCGGCTGTTATAGCCGCGAGGAGGGTGGGCCATGCGCGTATAGTTTCTCCTGTGTCGCGGAGGCTTCTTGGCTAGGAGACTGCCGTACTTTCAAATCACAAAGGGGGTTTAAAATGAAAACGCAGAGAACGGTTTATGTATTGCTTGCTTTCCTCTTGATTTTAGGAATGCAGGGTCTCCCTAGTTGCGGGCGGGCAGTGGCGGTTCGCGAAGATAGATATGCTTAAGGGGAACTCGTTAACCGAAACGCAAGTGTTCGATGTTGCTGGTAATCTAACATTTATCAATACAAGTTCTACGGATG
>CAYPKX010000343.1:0-1721 GCA_964411395.1 uncultured Eubacteriales bacterium
GTAAAAACGACCGTTGAATTGCGAGGATTTATGTTGACTAACACAAATAAGGATTCCGTGATCGGCTCCGAAGAAAACGTCCTTTTCCGGAGGAACCGAACGGCTTGATCTCGGGCCTGTGGTTCTTCCAGGGCATTCGGCCTTTCAATGGAGGAATCAAGCCATGAACCGCGAATACAGATCCGGCGAATTCGTCTGCCGATTCTGCCGGAGACCGGTGCAAAACTCATCCTACGGGACGCACCATCGGAACCATTGCCCTTACTGCCTGCACAGCCTGCATGTCGACGAAGAGATCGGCGACAGGCAATCGGGATGCAAGGGCGTCATGACCCCGATCGCCGTTTCGATCAGGAAACGAGGAGAATGGGAGCTCGTCCATAAGTGCAACGCCTGCGGCCTTATTCGAATCAACCGCATCGCCGGCGACGACAGCGAGGTCGCTCTCGTCGCCCTGGCCTTGCGGCCGCTCACCAGCCTTCCGTTTCCGATCGAGACCATGATGGGTTACGACTGACTGCGGCGGCTAAAAAGGGCCGGGGCGCAAGCCCCGGCCCTTCGAGCCGCGTCTTGGCTCGGGAGCCTAAAAAAAATTAAAAAGTGGTTGCCGAAAAGAATAAATCAGATTATATTTAGCGAAAATGGCGCTTCTTTCCGGCGCCGGCGGGGTTATTGTCGTAAAGGAGGTCCCCATGAAAATTCTTGTCGCTTACTTGACCAAAACCGGAAACACCAAAAAGATCGCCGAGACAATTTTCGGCGAGCTCGAAGGCGAAAAAGAGATCCGGCCGATCGAAGCCGTCGAGAGCCTGGACGGTTACGAGGCCGCCTTCCTCGGCTTCCCGATTCACCAGATGGGCCCGGACAAAAAAACGGTGAAGTTGCTGGAGAAACATTGCACGGCCGGCCGCCGGGTCGTCCTGTTTATCACCCACGCCGGGCCGGAAAACCACCCGGATATCCAGCCGATGCTCGAAAAATTCAAGCTGGCGGCCCGGAACGCCGATCTCGTCGGATTTTTCGACTGCCAGGGCGAACTGGCCAGGGGCGTCAAGAAGATGATGTCCCTTATGCCGAGCGCCAAGTTCCGCAAATGGGCCCGCGAGGATAACAGCCAGGGCCAGCCGGACACGGTTCGGATCGACCGGGCCAGGACTTTCGCCCGGGACATCATGAAGAAACTGAGCGAAACGAAATAACGGCCGAGGGCCGCGGAGGAGCCATGAAAATCGAATACGTTCACGCCTCAAAATTCGGAAACGGAGCCAGGGTCGCCGAAGAATTCAAACGCCTGATGGCCGCCAAAGGGATCGCGGTGGAGGTCCGGCACGTCCGGGAAGCAGACCCGAAGGCCTTGCCTGCGGCCGACTTATACCTTTTCAGCTCGCCGGGCCGGATGGGGAAACCCATCGGCCGGGCGCGCCGCTTCCTTAAGAAGGTCACCCTCCCGGCGGGGACGAAATACGCCCTCCTGACGACCGAGGGAGCGCCCCGGCCCGACAAGAAAACCGGGAGGATGCCGACCGAAGAGGAACAGGCCAAATGGCAGAGGGTCCGCTCGGTCATGAACGAGATCCTGCAGGGCAAAGGCCTCACGAAAACCGCCGAAGAGAAAGTGTATGTCACCGGCATGAAGGGGCCGCTGGAGGAGGGCTGGGAAAGGAAAGTGGAGGCGTTCGCCGCCGGAATCCCGGTCTGATATCGGTCGGGGGATCAACGAC
>CAYPKX010000344.1:0-1719 GCA_964411395.1 uncultured Eubacteriales bacterium
AGAACGGAACATTAATATCGTAAATAATGTATTATCAACAAGATATAATATATGAATACTGATTTGAAGCGGATGGGATTGTTTGATGCCGCGGCCTTGGTCATCGGGGCGGTTATCGGATCCGGGATATTTTTGACCTCAGGCTTGATTGCCGAATACCTCCCCTACTCCGGATTGATCATCCTCGCCTGGCTTGCCGGAGGAATCGTAACGATATTGGGCGCCTTGTGTTACGGCGAGCTGGGATCGATGTTCCCGCGGGCCGGAGGCGCTTATGTCTACTTGAAAGAAGCCTTCGGTCTCGCTCCGGCTTTCCTTTATGGTTGGACATTTTTTATTATCATTGGAGCGGCGGGTATTGCCGCGATCGCCATGGGATTTTCCGAATATTTCGTCTCGCTGGTTCCGGCCTTCGGCGCGGAAAAATCGAGTTTTGGGCTGAAAGGAAATCAGATCGTCGCCGTTGCGGCCTTGGCCGCCATGACGGCCTTCAATTCGACGAGCCTGCGAAACAGTACGCGGGGGCAAACGACTCTGACGATCCTCAGGATTGCGGCCCTCGCGGGCCTGATTGTCGCGGGAATCGTATATGGAGTCAAATCCGGAGGACGGAACCTTGGCCGGGCTTTTCCTTCGGCCGGAGACTGGCCTTCGCTGACCGCCTGGGGAGCGGCCCTCATGACCGCGCTTTGGGCGTTTGACGGCTGGTATTCGGTCAGCTGCGCCGCCGAAGAAATCCGAAATCCGAGACGCAACATCCCCCGGGCGTTGGTCCTGGGCACAAGCTTTGTTCTGTTCCTCTATATGGCGGTCAATTTCGTTTATGGAATAGCCCTTCCCATGCCCCGGCTCAAGGGTACAGTCAGAGTCGGCGAAGCGGCCGTTGGCGTGTTGGCGGGCCCATCTCTCGCCCCCGTCTTTACCGCGGTTGTCGCCCTGACGATTTTTGGATGTCTGGCCGCCAATATCTTCTACTGCGCCCGGGTCCCTTACGCCATGGCTCGCGACGGCCTCTTTTTCCGGTCTCTCGGACGGTTGCATCCCCAAAAGCACGTTCCCGTCCGGGCCCTCTGGGCTCAAGCGGCGGTAGCGGTCGCTTTGATCCTGACCGGGACGTTTCAGAAGCTGGTCGATTACGTTCTCTTCGGCCTGGTTTTTTTCTTTGCGGCGACGGGAGCGGCGCTGATCAGGCTTCGAAGAAAATCCCCGGCCGTCGAGCGGCCTTACCGGGTTCGGCCGTACCCTCTCGTCCCGGCCCTTTTCGCCGCCGTCAATGCGGCGATTTTTATCGCTTTGGCCGTGGAACAACCGGAGCAAGCGGGTATCGCCGCCGCTCTCATGCTGAGCGGCGTGCCGGCTTATCTGATCTGGAAAAAGCGGCGATTGGTCCCCCCGCCCGATCAGGCGGGTCGGTTTGGAGGTCATTAAAATGTCACCCCACATTTCCGTCCTCCCGTCCGGACGGCGGATCGCCTTCGATCTCGGTGAGTTATTGAGCGATGTCCTTGCTCGGGAAGAGATCCCCCTCAACCTCTATTGCGGCCGCCGCGGCATTTGCGGAAAATGCTTTGTCGAGATCCTTTCCGGCGACCTTCCTCCGGCCGACGATCGGGAGCGGATGCTGGCCAAAGGCCGGAACCTCGACCCCGGGCGCCATCGTCTGGCCTGTCGTATTTCCGTCCGGAGCGATATGACTGTCCGGATTCCCGATTCGGCCTT
>CAYPKX010000345.1:0-1710 GCA_964411395.1 uncultured Eubacteriales bacterium
GTCTTTCTCCCGGCCATTCTTCTGACGATGATCGTCGCCTGGCTGGCGATCAGCTCGCAGACGATCAAGGCCGCCCGAACCGATCCCGTCAAAAGCCTGCGCTACGAATGATCCATGGGCCAGCCGCAACCGCCGGATTTCTTCGGCCTTCCTGAGTCCGCCCTCATCGAGATGAGCTCCGGAGGGCCGATAGCCTGCAATCCCGGACACCCTTCTGTCCGCTGAACGCCGGCCCGCGGCCTCCGCAACGGGGCGGAATGGGCTTCCCATTCCTGGCCGGGAGGGCGACATGAAAACAAGGGAGAACGAGATTCGCGTGACAATCCTTGTCGGAAGTCCACAGAAGCGCGGGGCTACGTTCAGGGCCGCCGAAAAGTTCGCTGCCCATCTCGAGGCGCGGGGGGGAGTCAAAACCAGAGTCCTCTGGCTCGGCGACTTTAAAATCGGAACATGCCGCGGTTGCAAGCTGTGTGTCACCCGCGGCGAAGACACCTGTCCGCTGAAAGATGACCGGGACCTTGCCGTCGGCGAGATGCTGGCGGCCGACGCCTTCGTCTTCGCCGCACCCAATTACTCCTGGCCCGTGCCGGGATTGCTCAAGGTGTTTCTCGACCGGCTGGCCTACGCCCTGCACCGGCCGCGGTTCCACGGGAAAAGCGCCACGACAGTCGTCGTGGCGGGCATCGGGTTCGGCGGCCGGGTTCGCAAGTACCTCGAATTCGTCGAGGGTAACCTGGGCTTCAATGTCGTTCGGGGCAGCGTTTCGAAGACGCTCGAGCCCATGACCCGAAAGGCCCTCGCGAAAATGGACGACCGACTCTCCAGGCAGGCCCGCCGGTTTCACAAACAGCTCATGCGGCCGGAGTTTCAAACGCCGTCGCTCCTCAAGCTGGCGATGTTCCGCATGGGCCGCACCGGAATTCGATTGAACGCCCAGGGTCTGCTGGATTGGGACTACTATCGGGACAAGGGCTGGTTCGAATCGGATTATTACTACCCCGTACGCCTCGGCTGGCCGAAGAAGATGTTCGGGGCATCGCTCGACTGGCTCACCGAACACCTGGGACTCTTCTCGGTGGCCAAGGAGTAGGCGGTGGAAAAATGGAGAAGAATCATCCTCCTGGGGTGCCTCTGCCTGTCAATTCTGACGGCGAAATTCGCCTCCCTCAAACCGCTCCTGACTCTCCGGTCGGTCGATCTCGCCGAAGAACAGAAAGACGAACGACCCTGGACTGAGGAATCGCAAAGACTTTTGGCTCTCCCGCTGGAGGAATACATCAGGGAGAAAACGGACGCGGTCGGCCGAACGGTGGCCGGACCCGGTTGGGATCGGATTTTCGCCGCTTCGGCCGCCCTTGACGCGGGAACCGAGCGGAACCGGGAATGGACGTCCCGCGTTCCGTCCGACGACCTCAGGTTCCGGCTATCCCGCAAAACGATCTTCTTCCGGACGGACGAACAGCCGATCTCCGAAATCGCCGGATTGTTCCGGGCCGGCGGCGACAAGCTGTATCTTTCCCTGGGAGAAGGAGAAGCGGCCGAATACCTCGAGGCGGTGTATCGGGCCTACTCCTCGGACGATTTCCATTTCGGCTCGGGCATATCCCTATACCCCAAGCCGCCATCCGGTTTCCTGTTTCCTCTCCGGAAATTCAGCCTGCCTCTTCTTTTCGCGGGATTGGCGGTTTACACCTTTCTGCCCCGGCGGAA
>CAYPKX010000346.1:0-1693 GCA_964411395.1 uncultured Eubacteriales bacterium
CGCTAGTCGCGGTGCGGCACGCAGAGGAGGCCGTTGTTATAGTTATCGAGCATTAAGTAGAGAGGTTCGCCGTTACGCCAAGGCGAATCCTTTCCTCCCGCGGCCACTCCGCTGCCAACAGGGAAGAGGGCCATCCAGGCGTCAGCGGAGGCAATCGTCTCAGAAATATTTGCATTTGGGCAGACCGTCGCGCATCCTATCGCGGCATTCAGTTTGGCAGCGACCAGGGCGGCGAACATCGTATAGGTCTTGTCCCCCGCCACCGCCATCCTCATCAATTCGATGGCAACTTCCTTGCTATAAGAGAGTTCGCCGATCAGGATCCGGGCGTAGTCTTCGGGCCACGCCTCCGGATGATTCATCCAGTAACCCGGCGTTCCGGTTCCCGGGCAGGAAGGGGTCATTGAAAATGCAAACCGGACTAAGCTATATTTCTTCTGACCATAATTAATTCGGGTCGCCAGCTGCGGATCAGTCCCGAAATTCTGTTCCGGATGGACCGCGCTGATCAAAGAATCGACAACGTATTCCGCTATGCCACCGGGCCGCTGAATGGTCATAAAGGTCGGGCTCCCGCCGGGAGGAGTGTAGCCAATAACGAGCTTCGGCCGAAGGGTGGGATCCGAATCATAATCACTGCTCCAATAATAGGTGGTATCTTCGCTCTCCGTCGACTCGACCATTGCGATCCCAAAGTTAGCATAGCCGCCAGTCATGGCCCCGAGCGCCCAAAGCTGGACCAGGCTCGAAATATTGACTTCTTTCCAGCCGACAGCATCCGTCACGAATCCGCCTTCGATGGCCGAATCATAGCTGTCGCCAAAACTGGCATAAGTCACAAAGGTTTCGGCCCATTCAGCCGTGATACGATGTATCGTTACCGCATGGTTTGTGGCCGTTGTCACATATACGTGGAATACGGCCGAATTGATCGTCGAGCCCTGGGGGATGGTCACCTGGGCGGCGAGAGGCTGAGCGGCGAGGCCCAGCGCGCAAGCCGCAACGAACAAGAAGGCGACCAGCTTCAGCCCTGATTTGAACCCTTTATTCATCACTTCCTCCTTGTGGAATTTAAATAATCGATATCATTTATTCCTTCGAAACCTGGCTAATCAATAATCCATTCTTGTCCCCTTTGTCAAGAGGCAAGCCTCACCCCGGTTGGCTAATCTGTCTACTTTTTGAACACTTTTCCCAGGGAAAAAATATTTTTCAAAAAGGGGGGAAAAACTGGTATTTTGGGATCTCGGAAACGAGTTACGACATGAAAGGAAAGCCATGGCGAACCTGACCATGCTCGGGACGGGACTCATCGGGGCGTTCTACACGCAAACGCTCAACGGGTCCAGGAGCCGCGACCGGATCGTCAACGTCTATTCGCGGTCGGCGGAGAGGGCACGCATGTTCGCGGCGAAGCATGGGATCCCGCGCTGGTCGTCGGATCTGCGGGAAGCCGTGCGCGATCCCGAATCTGAGATAGTCGTCGTGGGGCTGCCGAACAACGTCCATCGCGAAGCCGTCGAGCTGGCGGCCAAGGCGGGAAAGGCCATTCTGTGCACCAAGCCTCTCGGCCGGACGGCCGCGGAAGCCCTGAAGATGCTCAAGGCCGTAGAGAAAGCCGGAGTGTTCGCCGGCTACCTCGAGGACCTCGTCTATACGCCGAAGACGCTCAAAGCCCTCGCCTCGACGAGGA
>CAYPKX010000347.1:0-1670 GCA_964411395.1 uncultured Eubacteriales bacterium
CGACGGACATTTCTTCGGCATACCGGAGCCACAAGGCCCGGAACTGATTCGGCCGGAGCGTTCCGGCCAGAATCCAGAGCCGGGAGCGCGAGGCGGGAGACTCCCCGTCGCCGGCCTCCTCGCTCGGAGCGGCGGATTCCCCGGCGGCGAGCGACTTCATTCCGGTCGCGGCAACCGCTCTTTTTCGATACCGGCTGATGGCCAATCGTCCGGCCGCCGTATAGAGCCAGGTGGAAAAATGAAACGCCGGATCATAGCTCCCGATGTTGCGGTAAAGCTTCAACAGCGTTTCCTGGACAAGATCCTCGGCGTCCTGATCACACCCCATCCGCGGCCGGAAATAGGCGAATAGCCGGCGCCGGTATCGAAGCGCCAGCTCCTCGAAAGACCGGCGGGACCCGGCCCGCGCCTCGCAAGCCAGATCCTCGTCGGTCTTCACTTCCACCGCGCCGGAAACGGCCATCATCCTCCTGAACATCAATCGAAAAACGAACCCATCCCCCGGCCGTGAGAAATCAGGGACGAGACATCCTTGACGGGCACGTCAATCTCCAGGCGAACCGTCCGGCCGTCTTTTTTCACGACCGCTTCGTCGGCCAGAAAAGCCATCCTCTCCGACGAGCCCTCTTTTCGGCTGAGTCGGGCCATGGCCAGGAGCCCCTGGGCGATATCGGCCATGTTCTCGGCGTTTTCAGGGGTATCCGCCGTGACCTGGAGACGGAGGAGGAGATTGTCCTGTTTTTCCTGGGCCAGGAAAAACAACCCCTGGGCTTTGCCGAGGAGCTTGGATTCGGAAATTTTCCGGTCCAGGCCGGCGAGATCCTCAAAGACACCGTAAAGGAACGCCCCGGGAGCGATGGACTTGAACGAGGCGTTCAATCCTGAGGCGGCGAAGCTCTTGCCTTTGCCGGCCGCCGTATCCAGAACCCTCTCGATGTCCTCCCGACGCTCCCCGATGACGATGAGGCCGTCGTTGATGAACGCTCCGAATTCTTCGCCGCCGGTCGAATAGATCGTCTTCCCGCCATAGGCGATCTCCCGGTAATCATCGGAAAGATCGAGGACGGTCAGCATTCGTTTTTTATCGAACCGGCCCGAGACCAGAGAAACGATCCGATCGGGTTTGGGAGCGAATCCAAAAATCGTCAGACCGGAAACATCCTTGAAGAAGTCGATTTTCATCATCCGGCCGATCTCCCGGGTTTTGATTTCGATCCGGCCGTCGGAATCGAGAACCTTGAACAGCCGGGTGGCGACGAGCTTTTCCATATCCAGGTGGGCGATCCAGCGGACGCCTTCGGGGACCAGGGATTCGGGCAGTGGACCGGCTTGAGCCGGGACGGCCGCGGTCAGAGCGGTCAAAACCACGGCGAATAAGGCGAGGGAAATCTTTTTCAGCATGCGTCTCTCCTTGTCATTCGATGTCTTCGAACGTAAGTACGCAGCGCCCCCCCCGATGTTTCACCCACGGAAAACAAAAAAGGCCCGCTTCCCTTTCGCGGGAGGAAGAGAGGGCCGTCCCTACCGGTCCGCGAAGGGCTTTTCGATCGACAAGGCTTCCATCCCTCCCAGATAGCGGGCGCCGTCTTCGGTCACGACCATGCAGTCTTCATGGCGGATGCCGAACTCGCCGTAGATGTAGATCCCCGGCTCGTTGCTGAAGGTCATGC
>CAYPKX010000348.1:0-1666 GCA_964411395.1 uncultured Eubacteriales bacterium
TGCTCCGCCCCGAAGTTCAGCACCGTCCGCGAAAGCCCGATCGTCGGAACGGCCGGCGGTGCCGACTGAAGCTTGTACAGGAAGGCATCGTATCCGCCTCCGGCGTAAGCGTTGACCGGCGCGCCCCAAGTGTTGCTGCCGTAACCGGTTACGAAGATCGATCGGCGAGCGGAATCGTAGACAAGCCCTCGGGCGTCGTCATAACCGCTGCTGCCGTAGAAGGTGTGCTCGTCATACGCCCCCGCCGCGGTCAGGACGGCGACGAAGGTATCATCCGCGCCGCTGTGGGGATTGAGAGGGAGGCCCCAGGAAACGGCGCAGTAACCGGCGATGAGAACGTTGTCGTCCTCATCCAAATCGAGGCCGTATCCAAAATCCTGGCCGCTGCCGCCGACGAAGCTGTTCCAAATGAGATTCCCGTTTACGGCATTGATCTTGGCCGCAAAAGCGTCGGTACTCCCGGTATAGGCGTTTTGCGGAGTTCCCCAGGAAGCGCCGGAACAGCCGACGACCACATAATTCCCCGTGGAATCGACCGCGACTCCGAAGGCTTGGTCGCTTCCCGTTCCCCCCAGGTAAGTGGTCCAAAGCGAGGCGCCGGAGGAGTTGTAAGCGGCGACGAAAGCATCATCGCCTCCGGTATATTCCCGCACGCTCGTCGAGGAAAAGCTGCTGCTGGTCTTGCCGGTCACAACGATGTCTCCGCCGGAAGAGACCGCCAGATCCTGGCCCTGCTGTTGGCCCGCCCCGCCCACGAAGGTGCTCCACTGCCGGGTGCCGCTGCTGTCGAATTTAGCCAGGTAGGCGTCGTTCTGGGCCGTGTAGGGATTGATCGGAGTTCCCCAAGTCGCGCCGCTGAGCCCTGTCAGGAAGGGATTGCCGGCGGCATCCACGGCCACGGCATAGCCGTAGTCGCCGCTCGTTCCGCCCACGAACGTATTCCACATGCGGTTGCCGTTGGCGTCGAATTTGGCCAGAAAACCGTCGGCAAATCCGCCTCCATAGGGATTGATCGGAGTTCCCCAAGTGCCGAATGAAGTTCCGGCGACAAAGATGTTGCCGCTGCCGTCAACCGTGACCGCGACCGCCCAATCCAAGCCGGCACAACCTAAAAACGTGTTCCAGAGCCGATTTCCATCGCGGTCGAATTTGGCTAAAAAGCCCTCGCAGTTCCCGGTATAGGCGTTCACCGGGGTTCCCCACGCCGCGTAACTGTACCCGGTGAGATAGACGTTGCCGCTGGAATCCACGGCCACGGCCTGGCCGCGATCGGAGTCGGCGCCGCCCAGAAAAGTGTTCCAATCCAGGGCGAGATTCTCGGCCCGAACAGGCAGGGCGGCTGAAGACAGGATCATCAACAAAAGCAAACAAAGATACATCGGTTTTTTCATTGGACGTTCTCCTCTGTTGTTGATTGGGGCAGACCTCAAAAACTTATGTGTTTTCAATGGGATAATGATCACGATGAAGGCTCGCAATTTCTGGATTTAAACTATTGAGGCTCTCTTCCATTTGGTGTGGGTAGAGATAAGAGATTATGACGGCCGGAGCGAACATCGTCCGGATGAGGCTTTTCTCGATGCCTGGCCTTGCCGTCCTCCATGAGCCTTGCGAATCAGGGTTGCTTGGGAAGCCGGCTCGGAAGAAGCCGGCGCTTGTCGGCCAG
>CAYPKX010000349.1:0-1664 GCA_964411395.1 uncultured Eubacteriales bacterium
CGAAGTCGGCGACCGGGTTCATGTTCTCGACATCGAAGCCGCCGACCTGGGCGAAGTCGAAGTCGTCGGCGTCCGGGCGATCAAAGCCAACGACCGGACGGTCCTGGTCAAGCTCAAGGTCCCCAAAGCCGTCGCTAAAAAGATCGCCGGGATCCGCGTCCAGGACGAGGACGTCACCAAACCGATGGACCGCTACGTCGAGCGGACGGCCGATGACGTCATCGTCTGCCGCTGCGAGCGGGTTACGGCCGGAGAGATCCGGGATCTGATCCGCAAGGGCTTCCGGGACATCAGCGCGATCAAAGCCGTCACTCGGGCGGGGATGGGCTCCTGCGGGGCCAAGACCTGCACGGCCCTCGTCCACCGGCTTTTCCGGGAGGAAGGAGTTCCGGAGAAGGACATCGTCGACCAACCGAAACGGCCGCTGTTCATGGAGGTGCCTCTCGGCACCTTCGCCGGCAGCGAATCCGGACCGGCCAAAGAAGGAGGCGACCGTGGACGCTACTAAGACCCTGACTTTATACGACGTCATCATCATCGGTGCCGGCAGCGTCGGCACCCCGGCCGCCCTGGCCATGGCCGAAAGCGGACTGCGCGTTCTGGTTCTCGACCGGATGCCCAGCGTCGGCCAGGGATCGAACAAGGGCGCCATCGGGGGCATCCGGGCGACCCATTCCGACCCGGCGAAAATCCGGATCTGCCTCCGTTCGCTGGAAATCTTTGCGACCTGGAAGGAAAAACGGGGCGGCGACATCGAGTGGCACAAGAACGGATACATGTTCGTGGCCTACCGCGACCGGGAAGAGAAAGCCCTCAAGGAGCTGCTTATCACCCAGAAGGCCTTCGGCCTGAACATCGACTGGTACGACAGGGAGCAGTTGCTGGCCCTGGTCCCCGACCTCAATCCCGAGGGATTGATCGGAGGAACGTTCTCCCCCGACGACGGGAGCGCCTCGCCTCTTCTTTCGGCCCACGCTTTCTGGAAGGCGGCTGAAAAAGCCGGAGCCGAGTTTCATTTCAACGAGATCGTCGCCGGATTGATCATGGAAAACGGCGCCGTCCGGGGCGTCCGGACGGAGAAGGGCGACTACCACGCCCGGGTTGTCGTTAACGCCGCCGGCGGCTGGGCCTCCGAGGTCGGCCGGATGGCCGGACTCGACCTGCCGGTCAAGCCGGATGCCCATGAAGCGGCCGTGACCGAGCCCGTGGCGCCGTTTCTCAAGCCCATGGTCGTCGACATCCGCCCGACCGACAGCTCGGCCAATTATTATTTCTACCAGCATTCGACCGGCCAAATCATCTTCTGCATCACCCCGAATCCGAGCATCTGGGGGATGGAGAAGCGCGAATCCAGCACGTTTTTGCCCATGGTCGCCCACCGGATGGTCGAATTGATCCCTCGGCTCCAGAACTTGCGGGTTCGGCGGACCTGGCGGAACGTTTATCCGATGACCCCCGACGGATTTCCGCTGGTCGGCTGGGCCAGGGAAGTGAAAGGCCTGCTCCTGGCCGTGGGAATGTGCGGACAAGGGTACATGATCGGCCCAGGTCTGGGCGAGATTCTGGCCCACATGGTCAAGGACACGCTTCCGACCAAAGACCGGGAAATCATGGACCTTCTTTCGCCCTACCGGAAGTTCGAGGGGCAGGAAAAACTGAAATAA
>CAYPKX010000350.1:0-1651 GCA_964411395.1 uncultured Eubacteriales bacterium
GGAGTTGATCCCGGGCTCGTGGCGGCAGGCCCGGCTGACCCCCTGACCGGAGGTTGTCCGAGACGACCAGCGGCGCGACGCCTGCGGAGTATTCGAAGGCCCGGACATGGGAGCCGACCCAGTCGGCCGTCGCTTGCCTCCAGGTCGCTTCGGCGTAGGTGCAGCTCAAGGCGCCGAGCACGGCCACGAAGATCTGGGCCTGGCGTGTCGCACCCGTCTCCCGGTCGACAACGTCGACGGTGCCGCCGGCGTAATCGACGAACATCCGCTCGCCCGCCTGGTGGTCTAGCCTCATCCAGACCGAGCGGCGGCCGGCCCATTCGCGGTAAAGATCACAGTACCGGTTGTATTGATATCCCGGGGGATGGGCCTGCTTGTACTCGTGCCAGAGCAGGAACAGCGTCATGCCCTTGCGCTCGAGCTCGCGGGCGACCTCAGTCCAGTCCGGAAGCGGCCTGTCCATCGTCGCGACCAGCGGTGTTGGCGGGAACAGCAACCCCTCTAGGATGAAGTCGTCGCAATCAGCAGACAGCGGCCAGCTGAGCCCGGCCGCCCCGGCCCGCCGGACGTACTCGGCGACTGTCGAGCGGGCCAGGCCCAGGCTCGCCGCCACCTGCCGCGCTGTCAGTCCCAGCCCCCAGCTCAGCCGCAGGGCTTCTCGTATCTTCCGTATCGGTAACCTCTTGGCCGGCATCTTCGCCTCCTTCCCAGGTTGTCAGAAGGCGAACGATATCCGGTTTTCGCGAGATTACCCAGCCTTACTCCATAATTTTCCGAGCCATGCCGGCCACCTTTCCGACGACAGCCTCAAAAGCGGCCGCTTTCGCGTCGGGACCGTGGCCGGTTTCGCTCGGAATGGTGGCCGCCTTCCGTCGGAATACCGGCCGGAATCCTTCGGAATACGCACTATGAGCCTCTCCCATATCCAGGACAGCCGGGTTTGGGATTCTCAAATAAGAAACAATTCGGGAGAGTCACTTCTTCTTCGGCCTTACACTTCTGGCCTCTATCCAGGCATCAATGTCAGATTGCCTGAAAATAAGCTTTCTTCCGATCTTTGCATGGGGAAAGCCATCTTTAAGCAGTTTGAACATTGTTGTTCTGGACTTTATGCCGAGATATTCCATTACCTCTGAAATGGTCCAAAACGGTGACGGCATAGGCTATTTATAACCTAATAGAGCCGCATAGTAAATCTCTGAAATCTGCCTTGACAATCTCATGGAAATGGTCTAAAATGAACTAAAATGAACAATAAAAAAGGCGAATCCCTCGGTCAAGTTCTCACTCTGTTTGAGGTTGCGCAAATCCTCCGCCTAGGTCGTGTGACTACACTCTGCCTTTTTCAAACCGGTCGTCTGCCAGCTTTCCGAGCTGGCAGGAGCTGGCGTCTTCGAAGAAGATATCTGCTGGATTTCATGCGGCCGTCTAGGACAGAGGGTTCTTTTAGGGCTAGATGAGGAGGGGAGAAGATGGGGAATTTCGTGCGCATCCCCGGCCAAGGCCGTATCTACAAGCGTGGCAAGGTCTGGTATATCGACTACTGGGTCGACGGTCGGAGGAAGAGAGAGCTCGGCGGAAGCAAGAGCGCCGCTCTCGAGGCGCTGGCAGCAAAGACGACGGACGTCAAGCGGGGGATCCTGGGCTTCGA
>CAYPKX010000351.1:0-1641 GCA_964411395.1 uncultured Eubacteriales bacterium
GGGCGTCCCCCCGATATTCCGGAATTCAATCTTAACGACATGGAGGGCCCGGGGATGGGTTTCGATCGTCTCCAGAAGACGGCGGAAAGCGGGATAGGTTCCGCCCCAGGCGAACCGGACACCGACCCGGAGCAGCCGGTCCTTGACGACCTCTCCTTCGGAATATTCGAAGTCCATGGCTGCAACTCCGGCCCGGGCCAGGACCTCGCGAAGATCGGAACGGATGACTCCGATCCCTTCCGTCCGGTCGTAAAACCACGTCTCGCGAAGCTCCCGGATGTCGGTCCCGGCCTGAACCCATCGGTCCCATTCCGACATGGCGGCCGTCCGGTTCCGTTCGGCGGTTTTCCATTGCGCCTCGATCCCCGCCCGGCGGGACGAGGCCCGGCCGGCGTCCAAACGGGCCCGGATGCCGAAAACCAGGAGAAGAATGACCGCGCTTCCAAAGACCGCGGCCAGGACGGACACGGTCCGCCGCTCCCGGTCGCCCAGACGGCTAACGAGATCCTTCATAGACGAATCCTATTTCGCTGATCTTGCGTCCGCCGCCGGTCGTTTCGCTGCGCATGGAGACGCCGGAAAATTTCTCCGCGGCCAGGTTTTCGATCAGCTTGAGTAATCCTGAGACATCCGGGGTGGCGACCTTCATCGCCACGCGGATGGCCGTGCCCGAAAGCTCGAGCGGGTTGATCTCCACGATCTGGCAATCCGGCGGCAGGGCGCTCTCCAGACGGGAGAAAAAATCCACCCAGCTGAAATTTTTCCGGGCGATGGCCGTGTTGATTTCAGCCACAAACAAGGCGTTGTCCCTTTTCAGGCCGTCCCCGAGGCGGTCCTTGTCCGCCCGCTCCTTGTCCGCGGCCTGGATCCGAAGCTCGAGGTCGGTCGAGACGGCGGCGTCGGCTTTTCTCTGGCCGATCGACCGGACAAGGAGGACGGCAGCCGCTCCGCCGGCCAGAAGAAACAGGACGATCAGGCCGCCGACGATCGTCCGGAACAAGCGGCGGTTTTGGAGGGGCCGTGTGGCCAGATTGAGAGGCAGGCGAAGGGTCCCGTTCATGACAGCTGCCCCAGAAGCGCGGCCAGGGTGATTTTTTCGGCCGGAGGAAGCCCGTTGGGGGCCTCGCCCGGAAGCGTTCGGACGGGGCAGGCGATTCGTTTCTGAAGGAGAGAAACGCCGGTTTCGCCGCCCTCGGCCTCAGGTCGGAGCCAGACGGCTTCGAGGCGCTTTTTCTCCCGGTCCTCGAGGAAACGGATGGTGGCTTCGGTCTCGTCGGCCGCCTCGGCCCAAAGGGCGTTTGTCGAAAGCGGTTTGACCCGGAAAAGCGCGGGTACGCCTTCCAACACGGCCAGGGCGGCGAAATGATCGCGTTCGATATTGACGATCAGGTAATTCGAGGCGCCGGTTCGCGGCAGGCAGCCCAGAAGCGCCGGGGTGGGAAGCCCGATCAGCCGGACTCTCAGGCCGGCCTTGGCGAAAGCCTGCTCGTATTCCCGAACGATCGCTTCGCCGGCCAGGACGCAGAAGGCCTTCGCCCGGTCCGCGGTCCGATGAACGGCGAAGGAAAGGCGCGTTTCGGCCGGAGACAGGGGGAGGGTTTTCTGGAGCTTCCAGCGGACGACTTTTTCGCTTTCCTCCGG
>CAYPKX010000352.1:0-1626 GCA_964411395.1 uncultured Eubacteriales bacterium
AGGCGTGATGCTTTCCCCGAGACGCTTCCGGAAGTCTCGGAAAAAACGCTGGCCTGGGTACGGGAAAATGTAGCCTTGCCGAAGCTTGTTCGGAGGGGCAAGGCGATTTCGGCGCAGGACGGATTCGCCAAATATCTCTTCCAGGGCGAGGGTCCCGAGCCCTTTGAAACGGTCCGGATCCCGCTGCTTCATCGGGCCGGAGACGAGAAGTATATCGCCTGCCTGAGCTCTCAAGTGGGGTGCGCCCTGGGTTGCGCCTTCTGCGCGACGGGACGGATGGGCTTTGTTCGCAATCTCTCGGCCTGGGAGATGGTCGATCAAGTCATCCGCCTCGCCGCCGACTCGGAGCATCCGGTCCGCGGAGCGGTGTTCATGGGGATGGGCGAACCGATGTTGAACTACGAGGCCGTCGTGCGCGCAGCCCGGATTCTGAGCGAGCCGTGCGGCCTGGCCCTTTCGGCCAAAGCCATCAGTATCTCAACGGCCGGGATTGTGCCGGGAATTCGGAGATTCACGGCCGATCGGCTGCCGTTTCGGTTGGTGGTGTCGTTGACAAGCGCGGACCCGGCCCGGCGGCGCGGCTTGATGCCGGTGGAGCAAACCTATCCCCTCCCCGAGCTCAGGGAAGCGGTCCGGGAATATCACAAAGCGTCGGGACAACGCGTGATCCTGGCTTGGACCATGATCTCGGGCTTCAATACGCGGGAAGAGGATGCCGTCCAGCTGGCGGCTCTGGTCCGGGAGCTGCCGATCAGGTTGGATCTGATCGATGTGAACGACGCCACGGGCCGGTTCAAGCCTCCCTCGCCCGGCGAGCTTCACGAGTTTCGGGATGCGCTGAGCAAACATCTGAAAATGCCGGTGGCCAGACGCTACAGCGGCGGGCGGGACATCCACGCCGCCTGCGGCATGCTGGCCGGCTCGCTTCCCGGCCTGTCGACTCGGGAAGGACGCTCGTCCGCTTCGTGAATGTCGATACTCGCCGGAATTCTCCAACCGGCCGTCATTTGCTCACGCCGGCCGCCTCGAGCTTCTGCAGTTTGTCGAACATCTCGACGGCCAGGGCCCGGGCTTCAGCCGTTCCGGCGCCGACCCAAAGATCGAGACTGAGCGGGGTGGCGCCTTTTCGGGCGAATCCCCGCAGCAGAGGGCTGACGCCTTTCGGCCGGCGGGGGAATCTTCCGCGTATTCGATCGAGAGGATACGGCCGTTCGGGAGGGCTTCGTCCTTCAGTGTTTCCACCGTTCGAATCCCGCGGTTGGTCTTCCGCAGGTTGTTCATCCGCTCGGGAAGCGATGTCCCGGCTTTTTCGATTTCCTCGCCGAAGATCTGCCCGGCCATGTCCAGCATCGGCGGTTCCTCCCAGGCGGTCTCGCCCTTGAGGCCGACCCGCAATTCCGGTCCGATCGTGATATCGCACGAAGACGGACTGGCGGGAAATCCGGTTTGCCGGTCCCCGTTAAGCGTTTTCCCGAACTCGGGGGAAAAACGCCTTAGGAGCCGGACTTGAGGACGACGGATTTCGGAAGAAGCTGGGCCACGGCCGGCGGGACTTTCGAGCCCGCCTGAGGTCCCGCTTCGGGAGGGATGGAGCGGCCGGCCGATGAGGCCCGCATGAATGAAACG
>CAYPKX010000353.1:0-1608 GCA_964411395.1 uncultured Eubacteriales bacterium
GAATGTTCCCGGACCCCGAACGGAGTCATGGATTTCCGCCGTGGGACCGTCCAGACTGATTTGGATGGTCACGGGGATTTCAGCGAACAACGCCGTCCAAGCCTCATCAATCAGCGTTCCGTTCGTCGCCACCTGGACCTGGAACCGCCCGGCCGTGCGGCGGAGGATATCCTTAAGCCCCAGATGAAGCAGGGGTTCGCCGCCGCTGAGCGTCACATCGGTCGCCCCGAGCGCCTGGGCCTGGTCGATGAGGTCGAAAATCAAGGCGGTGTCGAGTTGCGCCCGGCCGGCGGGAGAACATCCGCCCTGGCAATGGGCGCAGGCCAGGTTGCAGCTCTCGGTGAGATTCAAATGAAGCCGGCGGAGGCCCGGGAGACGGGGAGGGAAGATTTCCCGGCGGCGGTCCAGGTAGCCTTCTCCGGTCAAACGGTCGAGGATTTGGCGCGTCTCGGCAAGGCAGGCGGCTTCCTCCCGGTCGTACTTTCTCGACAAGGCTGAGGCCGTCTCCTCGGCCGACTCCGTTTGCTGGAAAATTTCGACGATCTCCCGGGCCGTAGCGTTCAAGCGGACCCAGCTTCGCCGGGCGGGATGAAGAAGAATCGCCTCTCCGTCTTTCCGGGCGAGAGGGGGGAAAATCCTAAGGTCGATAATGGCCGACGGTCCTCGGCCGGTCAGGGCCGGTAGGGATTGCGCTGATTTGGCAGGTCGGTTTGCTGATACGTATCGCTGGGAACGCAATCCGAGCCGCTGCAAGGCAGAGCCGGGCCGACGAGGCGGACGACATCCTCCTGACTGTAGGTTGTGATTTCCGGGGGAACGTAGGCAGGCTTGTCGACGCCGGCAGGACCGGGATTTCGATAATCCTCCATGAAAATTCTCCTTGCCCGCGGGGCGAAAACGGTTTCCTTTCGATGACGCAAATAAATATTACCTTTTTTCTCGAGATTGTCAAGAAAAGCGGGATTCTCCGGCGGCCCTCGCGGGAAACGGGGGGAGATCAAAGCCCGGGTAAAGCGCCCGGGAAGGCTTTGCCGAAATCGACCTGTTGCTCTCCGGCCCCGCCCGGGGTAAAATCGACGGCCGGCCCTCGAGGCCGGTGGAGACCGCATGCACCAGCAGGATTTAATCCCGGCCGAACCCGGCCGGATCGGCACGGACGAGTCGGGCAAGGGCGATTACTTTGGCCCGCTCGTTATTGCCGGATTTTACTGCCCGCCCGACCAGGAGGACGTTCTTCGAGAACTCGGCGTCCGGGACAG
Source organism: uncultured Eubacteriales bacterium (assembly GCA_964411395.1). Classification (GTDB taxonomy): domain Bacteria; phylum Acidobacteriota; class Aminicenantia; order Aminicenantales; family UBA4085; genus JAAZPG01. Next base: position 1,260 of record CAYPKX010000353.1, read on the forward strand.
CAAGCTCGTCAGCGACAAGCGTTGCCGGGAGATCGCCGAAACGCTGGCCAAGGGCTATCCTCATTCGATCGTCGCCGTCGGCCCTGAAAAATACAACGAGCTGTATGAGAAATTCCGCAACCTGAACAAGCTCCTGGCCTGGGGACATGCCCGGGTGATCGAAAACATCCTGGAAAAAATGGATTGCCGGCTGGCCGTGACCGATCAATTCGGCGATGAGAGGTTCGTCCGCAACGCCCTGATGGCCCGGGGCAAGACGATCTCGCTCGTCCAGAAGGTCCGCGGGGAATCCGATCCGGCGGTGGCCGCGGCCTCGATCCTGGCCCGGGCGGAGTTTTTAAAAAAACTC
>CAYPKX010000354.1:0-1592 GCA_964411395.1 uncultured Eubacteriales bacterium
CCCGTCCGGTTATTTTTTCGTCAGCCCGGCGATCCAGAGGATCTTCTCATAGGCAACCGCCGCGGCGGCATAATCTCGGAGCGCTTCGGCCGCCCGATCGTCCTGGCGGGCAGTTTCGCCCCGGGCGATCCCTGCCCGGGCTTCGGCGAAGAGCGGATCGCCTTCGACGTTATTCCAGGCGGCCAGAGCTTTCTCCCGCCGTCCGTCAATGTGCCTGACCAATTCCCGCCAACGGGCCCGGTCGTTTCCCTCGCTCAAGCAGAGCCGGTAGAGCGTTTCGGCGACAACGAATCCGCATTCGGCATCGGCGACTTTATTTTCAGCGGCGGAAACGGCCGCATCCCGCTGGACTCCATCGGCCGCCGAAAAAAACAGGGACGCCTCGTTGATCCCTTTTTCCCGGGCCTGATTGCGGGCGGCGACGGCCCGGCTCTGGGCGGCAAACATGGCCACCTTGTCGGCCTCCGTCACCACGGACGGCGGATTTTTTACGGCGGGAGAAGCTTTCAGGGAATCCTCGGCGGCCGTCTTCGGCTTCACCTCGGCTTTTTTCTCTTCGGGTTCGGCCGGTTGGGGCTTGGGCGCTTCCGTCCCGGCCGGATCCGTTTTGACCGCGTTTGCGGCCGGGGGCTTGTTTTCCGACAATTTCAACGCGTCAACCGCCGTCGGTTTGAATCCGGCCCCCTGGACCGCGGACAGATCCGCCCCGGTTTTCGATTCGACCTGGGCGGGCTTGCCTCCGCCGACCTTCGATTCCGGAGCGGAAGATTTCACTTCCTCGGCGGCCGGCGGGAGGCTTTCCCCCCCCTCGCGCCGGGGATCCGCGGGGAATTGGGACGGCGAACCGCCCGTGTCGGCCGCCGTCCGGATTTCGGTCGGCAGGATGACCGGCGTGGGCCGGAGAAAAAGAACATAGGCCGCGGCGGCGGCGATCACAAGGACTCCGGCCGCGATCAAGGGAGCGAGTTTCCGGCCGCCGGTCTTTTCGCTCTTCATTCGAATCGCTTTGGTCTTGGCGGCCCGGGCCGAAACGGCCCGTTCCCCCGTCTCCAGATCCTTCTCCACCTCTCTCAGGGCGGTCCCCATCTCGACGGCCGTCTGATACCGCTTGTCCGGATCTTTTTCCAGACACCGGGCGACGATCGCAGCCAGGGCGGCGGGAATCTGGGCATTCCATTCCCGAACGTTCTTCGGCTTCTCCATCTTGTGCTTCATCGCCAGACTGAGCGGAGTCGGCCCCTCGAAGGGGACCCGGCCGGTCACCATTTCGTAGAGGACGACGCCCAGGGAATAGATGTCGGACCGGGCGTCCACGTCGGCCAGGTCCGCCTGCTCGGGCGACATGTAATCGGGTGTTCCGATCATGACGCCGGAGCCGGTCATCCGGTCCATTTCGGTGAACCGGGCGATCCCGAAATCCATGATCTTGGCGTTGCCGTCGGCGTCGATCATGATGTTCTGGGGTTTGAGGTCGCGATGGATGGCCCCGATCCGGTGGGCCTCGGCCAGCCCTTCGCAGACCTGGCCGCCGATCGCCACGGCTTTGGCCGCATTCAGCGCGCCGGCCCGTTTGACAAAGCGCTTCAGGTCCT
>CAYPKX010000355.1:0-1567 GCA_964411395.1 uncultured Eubacteriales bacterium
GATGATGCTCCTGTTCGTCATCGGCCTGGACTTTTCCCTCCGCGCCGTGGTCGCCGCCCGCCGGCCGTTTTTCCTCGGCGGCGGGCTTCAGGTCGGCCTGACTACGGGAGCCGTCGCCGCGATTTTCATCGCCCTGGGCTTCCGCCCGGGCGAGGCGGTGATCATCGGCTTCATCGCGGCCAACAGCGCCACCGCTTTAGTGGCGAAAATCCTGGCCGACCGAGGCGAATTGGACTCTCCGCACGGCCGGACCATCATGGCCATCACCCTGTTCAACGATCTGATCGCCGTGCCCGTCATCGCCCTGATTCCGCTGCTGGCCGGCCGAGCCGCCGGGTCGACAGGGGTGATCGCCAAGTTCGGCTGGAGTCTGGCGGCCATCACCGCGGCTTTTTTCTTTTTGCGGGCGGCCGTGCCGCGGCTGCTGGAGGTCATTATTCGGACGCGGATCAGGGAGCTTTTCATTCTGTCCTCGCTCCTCCTCTGCCTGGGACTGGCTCTCTTCTCCGGAGCTCTGGGGTTGTCCATGGCCTTCGGGGCTTTTTTAGCCGGCTTGATCGTCGCCGACTCGCCCTATTCCCACCAGATGGCCGCCGATATCCTCCCTCTCAAGGACGTCTTCATCAGCCTGTTTTTCATCTCGATCGGCCTGCTCCTCGACATCCGGATTTTCAGCCGGGCGATGGGCCTTGCCGCAGCCATGGCCGTCGGGGTTATTATTCTCAAGACCCTAATCAATTCGGTCGTCCTTAAAATCCTGAAGCTGTCCCCGCGGGGCATCCTTCTCGGATCCCTGGGAGTGGCCCAGATCGGGGAATTCGCCTTCGTCCTGGCCGGAGCCGCCCGGGCCCACGGCTTCCTCGCCGGCCCGGGATTTCAGCTGTTCCTGTCCTCGGCGATCCTGACCATGATCGTCTCGCCGTATCTCCTGAGGGCGGCCGACGCCCTGAGCGCCGGGGCGGCCCGCAAAGCGCTGCGGAAGGCCGACGGCGCGGCGGAGGAAAAGGAATCGCCGGCGGCCGGGATGAACGGCCATGTCATCATCGTCGGGTACGGACTGAACGGGCAGAACCTGGCCCGCGTCCTCCGAACCGCCGGGATCGAGCATCTTGTCATCGATCTCAATCCGAAGCTTATCCGCCAAGCCGTCGAGGACGGCGAAAAAACCCTTTTCGGGGATGTCTGCCGGACGGAGATCCTCAGGCTGGCCGGCATCCGCCGGGCGAAAATCATCGTCTTCGCCATCTCCGATGCGACCGCCACCCGCCGAGGCCTGCTCCTCGTCCGGGGGCTGGGCTCCAAGGCTCAGATCATCGTCCGGTCGCGATACGTCACCGGCCTCGACGCGCTCTACGAAGCGGGAGCCGACAGCGTGATCCCCGAGGAATTCGAGACCTCCATCGAGATTTTTTCCCAGGTTCTCGAGGCCTACCACATCCCCAAAAACATCATCGACGCCGAGGTCAAGGCCGACCGGGCCGAACGGTACGGGATCTTGCGGACGACCGGCCCGGTCCGGCCGTCCTTCGAGAAAATAGTCGACTTGCTGACGGCCGGGACGGCTGAG
>CAYPKX010000356.1:0-248 GCA_964411395.1 uncultured Eubacteriales bacterium
CCATTTCGCGATTCCCATGAAAAGGGGACGTTCGGCCATGCCCTTCCTGGCCGATTCGAAGAGGGCCTCCACGTTCTCGGGAGGCGGGGCGATGGCGTGCGCCGTCCGGATATGGCGGATTACGGCCAAATTCCTGGCGCCCCGCTCGATCCGGCCGAGAAGAGCCTCGAAAGCCGGGACCAGGTCCTCGTTCCGGCTCGCGCCGACGACGAGAAAGGGACGCTTTCTAAAGCGGGGGTTGCGTTGGT
>CAYPKX010000356.1:258-1558 GCA_964411395.1 uncultured Eubacteriales bacterium
GATGATACCCCCCGGCCCCGGGAAGTCGGCGTCCGCGAATGCGGAGCGCTGCTTGTACATTTCCAGGATCCAGGGGTTGTTGAGCATGTTGCCGATGAGGATCAGATGCCGGCCGCGGAGGTCCGTGGTTTTGATTTGCCCGGCGTCGAGGAAGGGAATGTCGGTTCCGGTATGCCGGGTCCACTTCGAACGGATTCCGGAAACGCCGTCCCGGAGGCCGGCGGGATAGATGATCCGGAGTTGGTCCGCGTCCAGGGGAATGCCGAAAACGCGGCTGCTGACTTCGGCCGGGAACGCGTCGGGGACGAAGGCGTTATAGGACTTTTGCTCGGCCTCCAGGCTCGCGAAGATCCCCCAGGACAGTAGTAGAGCCAGATAAAAAAAGGCGCGCGTTTTTCTGATCATTTTCCTCATCGTTTTTCCCTCCCGTTATCCGCGGATCTCTCGCTCCGGTTTCGCGGAGCCTATCATCCGGTCGATGGCCTCCATGCAGAGGATGCAAGCCCGCATGTAGTGATAGTTATCCTTGCGGGTGGCATGCGGCGTGAAAGCGATCTTCCGGTCGCTGAAGAGCAAATGCAGGGGGTAGCCGTGGGGCCGGAGCGAAAATTTCTCCTCGTTGACGGTTTTGGCCTTAGTGAAATAGCGATCGGCCCATTCTTCTCCCGCGTCCTCGAAGGCCGTGATGGTGGCGATCAGCGTTTCGCCGATGGACCAATGAGATTTCGTATAGCTGTACTCGCCGCGCTCCCGGAACTCGAGCGACGTCCCGGCCACCCTGAGGACGGGCCATTCGAAACAGCCCTCGCCGACGCGGACGCCGGCCACGACGCCGCCGTAGATCTCATCCCAGCCGATCTCGAGGCTCTCGAGCGCCCTCTCCTTGGCGAGATTGAAAAGCGCCCGGTCGCCCGCGCGCCTGGCTTCGGCCATGACCATCCACATGATTTCGATGTTATGGCCGGGATTGGACTGATTCTCCCAGCCCTTCGGCACTCTGAGGTCCGGGCCGAGAATTTCGTAGAACATCTTGATCTCGGGATTGTAATAACGGTTCATGATGACGTCGACGCATTCGGCGGCGATCTTCCGGACCCGCTCGTCGTCTCTCCTGCGCAGGAACTGGGTGGCGATCTGGAGGTCGGCCATCTCCATGTTGAATCCGCGCGTTCCCGGCGGATATTTGCCAAGCCGGGTGGCCGGATCCCGGACGAACCGGTGATGCCGGATGTAAAGATCGAGGGCTTTTTCCCTCAGCTTGTCGTCTCTGGTCGCCGAGGCCAGCTCGAACATGCCCTCG
>CAYPKX010000357.1:0-1519 GCA_964411395.1 uncultured Eubacteriales bacterium
CGAGCCCGATGGCGTGGTCTTCGGCCTCGATCGGATGGACCTGGGTCGCGCCCCAACAGAAGACCCGAAGGGGCCGCTTGTCTTTGCCGATGAAATTGCGTCCGATCTCGATGCAGTGACAGCCCATGTCGATGATCGCGCCGCCGCCCGATTGCTCCGGGTCCCAGAACCAGGCGCTGTGCGGCCCGGGGTGGGTCTCGCGCGAGCGCGTCCAGAGAATGCGGCCCATCGAGCCCTTCCTTGTCGAAGCGAGTGCTTTGAGCGTCTTCGGCGTATAGACGAGGTCCTCGAGGTAGCCGGCAAACACTCCGGCTTTCTCTACAGCCTTGAGCATCTTCAGGGCTTCCGCGGCCGTCCGGCCGAGAGGCTTGGTGCAGAGGATGGCTTTCCCGGCCTTGGCCGCCAGCTCGACGGCCTCGCGATGGACGTTGTTCGGCAACCCCACGACGACTATCTCCGATTCGGTATCGCGCACGGCTTCCCGTAGGTCCGTCGACCAACGTGGGATCCTGTGCTCCGCCGCGAACGCCCGCGCCCTCTCCGCCGACCGCGAGTAGACATTGACCACCCGGTCGCGGCTCCTCAGTCCATGCAACGTCTGCGCGTAGAACGTTCCGATAAGACCTGTCCCGAGCATGGTCAGGTTCGCCATGGCTTTCCTCTCATGTCGTGGCTCGTTTCCAAGACCCCACAATATCAGGTTTTTCCCCTTTTTGAAAAATTTTTTCCAAGGCAAAAGTGTTCAGAAAGTATACAGATTAGCCAACCGGGGTGAGGCTTGCCTCTTGACAAAGAGGACAAGAATGGGTAATTAATTAGCCAGGTTTTGAAGGAATTACTTAATCAAATGGCTTACTATCCCAAAAGGAGGAAGTGATGAAAAAAGGCTTGAAACCAGGGCTACAAATGGTCGCTTTCTTGTTCGCCGCGGCATTCGCGCTGGGCCTTGCCGCTCAGCCTCTCGCCGCCCAGGTGACCATCCCCCAGGGCTCGACGATCAACTCGGCCATTTTCCACGTTTATGTGACAACGGCCACAAACCATGCGGTGACCATACATCGTGTCACGGCTGAATGGGCGGAAACCTTTGTGACTTATGCCAGTTTTGGCGATAGCTATGATTCGGCCATCGAAGGCGGATTCGTGACGGATGCCGTTGGTTGGAAAGAGGTAAATCTTTTAAGCTTGGTCCAGCTTTGGGCGCTCGGAGCCATGGCCGGCGGCTATAATAATTATGGGATCGCGATAGTCGAGTTAACGGAGAGCGAAGACACTTCCTATTATTGGAGCAGTGATTACGATTCGGATCCGACCCTCCGGCCGAAGCTCGTCATTGGCTACACTCCTCCCGGTGGAACCCCGACCTTTGTGACCATTCAACGGCCCGGAGAGGCAGCGGAATATGTTGTTGATTCGTTGATCAGCGCAGTCCATCCGATCGCGAATTTCGGGACCGATCCGCAGCTGGCAACCCGAATTAATTATGGCCAGAAAAAATACAGCTTAGTCCGGTTTGCAT